>CAZZYD010000287.1:0-4713 GCA_964658175.1 uncultured Puia sp.
TCCAATCCCTGTGGTAAAAATCGATTCGGCAGCAGTAATGGATGCTTACCTGACCGCCCATCCCATGTTGCCCATACCACCCGACGGAATTGAACGCGACCCGGCGAACTGGTATTACGATTTCAATGCTCGGAAATATTTTCAGGCAGCCAGGATATTATTCAATTGGAAAGGTGGATTCATAATGAAATAATTGCAAACCGTTGAAACTCTATATCGAAAATGAAACTGGATCCCGTGCTTGTGACGCTGGCGGCGTTTCTGTTTTCTGTGCTGGTTGCAATCATCGGATGGGCGCTGCTGGCATGGCGTAGAACGGTAACCAAAACAACTGAAAAGGTTCAGACGGCCAATATATTGGAACAATTGGAAAAGGATATTGCGGAAAATGATAGGAAGATCGAGCAGATACGGGTCGATGCGATTAAAAAAGAAGAAGAAGTGCAACGCCAGTTAAAAATACATGATGGTTTTTTTAATGCCATTCAACTCCGGCTGAACGATTTCGGACATATGGAAAAAACAGTGCAGGAATTGTCAACCAACCTTCGGGAAATGAATAAAAAACTCGATCAACGCGCAAAAGATACGGATCAGCAGTTCAGAGAACAGACTAACCTATTAAATGCGATTCTGCTCGCCAGCAAAAACGCCAATAAATGACAGAAATACAGACTATGGCAATCAACGCGCGCAAGCAGCTGAGCTTTTTTAAGTTTATCGCCGACGCATTCCCAAAGGGTATTAAGCTGGCATTGCTTGGACTTGGCCTTATGCAGGTATTTATTTCAATCCTGCTGGTCTGGATTCTTTCCAACCAGGCTGCCGCCGATCGCGTGCGGGATCACAGGATACAGGTGATTGACCGGATGGCCACGAAGGATTCACTTACCGCTTTACAGGTTCAGGCGCTCACGATAGTCAACCAAAAGCAACTCGAGCGGATTGATCAGATCCTTTTAAAACAATCTCAGGCCGAAACCAGGGGAGCGGTGAATCGTGGTACCCTGGACACTATCAAAGCTGCTGTTTCGCCCTTGCTGAAAAAACCGAGTATTCATTCATCATTAAAATAAAGGCCATGCCAAACACATCAACAGAAAATCCCATTTACAGTTGGTTGAGCGAAACCGTTCAGCGCCTGTTCAGCAAAAGTCCAGCATATTTTAAAATCTGGAACATTATTCTCGCCATCCTCGCCCTGGCGCCGCAGCTGCCGGCAGCCCTGGCATATTTGCAGATCACGCTCCCTTCACCGTGGGCGCCGGTTGTAAACAGACTGATCTCAGGTGCAGCATTGCTCATGCTATTTATGAGTAAGCTGACTGTCAAAGATGCTACGGCGATCGCAGCTGACACCAATTCACCGAAACTGCCATTCACAGCATCGAAGGATCTGGGCGTAGAAACACCACCCAAAAAAGAAGCATAAAGAAGTAACCATTTAAATTTTAGTATATGAGTTTAGGATCAATTTTAAAAGCAATCGGCCATTGGTTTTCCAAGGCCTTCAACAACATTAAGCATGATGCCGCACCTGTGGCCGTAGCCATCACCCAGTATTTGAAAACGGCACTGGATTCTGGTTTGCTAAAAACCATCGCAGACCTAATCCCGGGCGATATCGGCAAAGAGGTTCTGGCGGTTTTGCAGAACGCGGTGCCGAAAGCATTAGCCATTGAGCTGGGGCTGGAAGGCATTCCCGACAATGCTACACCAGATCAGATTCAGGCTTTTATTCTTTCTGTGGAAAAAGCGATCGGGGGAAAGAGTTGGCAGGAGAAAAGCGAATTCTGGACAAAGTTTTCTGTCAACATTTATAACACCATCCAGACCGACATCAATAACAGCCCCGATCACGCAAGCATCAGTTTTGCTCAAATCGTGGAACTGATCGAGGAAACTTACCAGGCCTATAAGGATTCGCAGAATCCGGACGCAGATGACGATTCAAATCAGTAAGTTATGACAGCACAACAGTTAATGATCGAAAAATACGGTCAACCAGATGGAGCCTACCAGGCGAAATATTGCATCCTGTGGCATATCGAACAAGATTTTCCTTGGTTTCCAGCAACCAATATTTTCCTGAACAAGGATTTTAAGGAGATGCTGTTTAAATCATTCACAGCGGTCCAGGCTGCCGGACTCCAGGGATACGTCAAAAAATATAATGGATGCCTGGTAATTCGTCCGGTGCGCGGGCTGAGCAGCTATTCAGCGCATGCGTGGGGTTGCGCTATCGACCTGAATGCTTCGGCAGATCCGATGGTCATTAAGAAATTAAAAGACATCACACCATCCGACAGGCTGGGTACATGGCCACAAGCCTTTGTTGACGCTATGACTTCCAGCGGTATTTTCTTTGGAGGGAATTTCGTCAACAGGCCCGACCCAATGCACTTTTCCATGTTGGATATGTAAATCTGATTTACCTCGTTTTTGCTTGGTTTTTTTTCATGCCACAGTTGGGTTAGATTAGCCCGGGAGTTTCTACTTCCGGGTTTTTTGCGTTATCTACTAATTTTCAATATATTGATATAAAATAGTACATGCAAGATTCCTTCAAAATTAATTTCGACCACAACGGCGAGCTGTATCATGCAGTAGTAACTGAGGCCGACAGGCCTGATTCTGTGACATATGTAATTGAATACTTTCGGGCGAGCACCAACGGCACGATTCAGACCATTGAAATTTGTGCTTCGCAAGAAGCCGGTGAATCGGACGCCATAAAATGGCAGCAGCAAGTGGAAGAAGTGGGAGAGATAGCCAGGCATCCAGAATTGATCCAAGCGATAGGAGAGGCGATCGAGGCCTACCAAATGTGATTACTTGATCCGATCGTAAATCATCTGCTCAAACTTTCCAGTTGTCCGACCTGCCAAAGCTTTTGTTTCCTGAGAATGGCCGTAGTATCCTGATACAGCATAATGAATTTCCTGAATATTGACCAAGTTGATATTTATCGAGGTTTTGCCGTCAGTTTCTTTCAGCCTTACATTCCATTCGCCCGTAACCGCATCCGGTTTGAGTACTTTGTCTTGGCCTTGATCGTACATTTTAGGCAGTACTACCCACGCCGTTTTGTTGTACACAACTCCTTTTTTGTCCTCATACGTCCATACCAGCGCGGTCGAACTGGCAATGATCAGCCCGCTGGATCGATCGATGATCTTAATCGAAAGACCGTTTTGAGCAAAAAAATCGATCAGATTATCCCAGATCGCATCTTTTGTTTTTTCTGATGTGTAAATAATCGGAGTAGATGGATAGTTGCCCTTTATAGGAATCATTTTGACCGAGCAGGCGGAAAGAAGCAGAAGAAAAGGAAGAATTTTTTTCATGTAATGGTTTTGGGGTGACCAAATATAACGGATCAAAGTGGATTATTCAGCGACTTGATCCGGTCGCGCTCCCTGGTACCTCGTTTGGTATCATAGATTTTCAACACCATGGCTTCGCCCGCATGCGAGTTATGGGCGGCGGCTTCGGCGACCGAAAGCAGATCGACCGTCTGCGTGGTGGAAAGATGTTTTAATGAATAAAGGCCGGCCGTAATCCCCAGGGGAACTTTTACATAATGTCGCCACCGGCGCGACAGCTGAACCGGATTGAGGGGAATTTCCCCTGGCACCAGATCCAGTGAAAAAACAAATTGATTCGGTTTTGCGCGCAATTGCCCCCAAAAAGGTAAAGCGATATCCTTAATAGTTTTCCAAACCTCAGTTTTGCGCTTTCCTTTGATAACGGCTACTTTGAACCGCTGTCCGGCCAGATCCACATCGGCGCCGCGCAGCCGCATCAGTTCAGATATCCGCGCTCCGGAATGGAAAAAGATATGCACGAACCTATAAAAGGCCGGAAAATTAGCAATGAGATGCTTGTTAATCTTTTCGCGTTCTTTTTCTGTAAGCGTCTGTTTTACCTTGATAACCGTCTGCATTTTCTTAATTCCGCTGATAGGATCAATTTCTGTGGCTTCCAGTTCATTGAGGATATTGAAAAGCATTTTGAATGAAGTCCGGTAAAGATTGAATCCATGCGCTGTCCAGCCTTGCTTATTGGCGCCAATCCTGTCCAAGACAAAGCGCACGTGCTTGCGGCGGACTTCGCTAATAGGCATATCATACCCCAGGGCGCGGATCGCAGTCGCCGCATGCGCAACCACATGCCTGACCTGTTTTTTTGTCCTTTCGCCGCATTCCAGTCGGGCGTGCGCAAAATTCAAAGCAGCTATAAAATTCATAGGAGGCAGTCCGCCGGCACTGATCTCTGCTTCTTTATTGCTGATCGGATTCCAACCGTCTTTCAACAAACGTATCCGTAGCGCTGTCAGGATGCCCCTGACGACTTCCCGGCGCTGGCCGAGGGTTTTGTATTGATTCATGTCGCGGATGGAAAATTGCCGCCCGGCGGGTGCCAGGACCGGGTCAAAGTACCGATACCTGATCCGCCAGGGGGCTTCCGTATCAGGAGTACCTTTATCCCAGTTTTTTGGCTGAACGATGGGGTTAGTAAAACTGCAACCGTTGTCAAGGTATTCTCTGTTCATAACCTGTGTATTTCGTGGCCAGTTCTGTGGCCTGATTTAAAATACAGGTTTGACCAACTTGCTGATTTTCAGAGGATTTTATGGAGCGGAAGACGGGACTCGAACCCGCTACCTACAGCTTGGGAAGCTGTCGCTCTACCAGGTGAGCTACTTCCGCT
>CAZZYD010000288.1:0-4691 GCA_964658175.1 uncultured Puia sp.
TTTTTGCCTCTTCTGTGAAATATTTTTTAACGTATAACTGCCCCAGCGCCTCGCCCAATTGCTGGTCTACCGCGCTGGCCATTTTTTCGCCGCGTGTTTTTTGTACCGCCTGTCCGGAAATCACTTTATTTAGTGCAAAGGAAGCATCCACGAAAGGCTGGCTTAACAGATCTGAATAATTACTGATCGTATATGCTCTGAGGTAAATTTTCCAGTCGCTGATGGGAATGGATTTCAGGAGCGAATTCAGTTTATCGTAATAGGCAGGCTGCTCCACGTCGATCGAATCCGTATTGGCCCCGAAGCCATGTAAGACATTCCTCCATCCGATATTTGGCTGCCTCTTTTCAAGCGTTGAAACAGATAGTTTGTTGTAGTTGGCATTCACGTCGCGCAATTCAATATTTGTCCGGTGTGAGCCGGCGATCTGTTTGTCGATGTTATACACCAGCGCAGCATCTTTTGCAGAGGTAACCGTATCACTGCCTGTAAGTTGAAATAATCTGGCGAGATAGGATTTGTAGGCTTGCTGAATCCCCGCGCTGGCAGCATCCGTTCTGAAATAATAGTCTCTTTCGGGCAGGCCGATACCGGTCTGATAGATATGGGCGATATTCAGATTGCTGTTTTTATTGTCGGGCCCAACCCCGAAAGCCAGTAAGGATGAGTTACCGGATCTGGCTTCTGTTGCCACAAAATTCATCAAAGAATTAATATTACTGATGCTGTCAATCCTGGCGAGGGTCGGCTTGATCGGGTTGAAGCCAAGTTGGTTAATGGTAGTTGTATCCATTCCTGAAGCGTAAAAATCGCCGAGTTTTTGTTCGATACTTCCGGCGGTGTTATTGGCTTTTGAAACGCTGTCCAGAATGCCCTGCAGTCTCAGGCGTTGCGGATAGTTCATAAACATATAGGCACCCACGCCGGATTGGGATGGAGGTATATGCGCTGAATCATACCAGATGCGGTTGACGTACATGAAAAAATTGTTTTCGGGTTTGATCGAAGAATCGATTCCGGATATCGGGACCACGGAAACGGTTTCTGGTTTGGTATTGCATCCCGCAATCAAAATCAAAACGGTAAAAAGACAGGATAATATTTTCATATGTGGATTAAAGTTAGGGATTTATCTTGCTTTTAGTGCATCGGGCACCGGCTCTAAATCACGTCGTGGGACGAGCCTTTTTGTGTAGAGATTTACTAGCCAGTCATCGAAGTGTCAAGTCAGTTTGGGCGGGTTGCTATTAACGTTGACGTTCATCAAAAGAAACAATCCGTTTGTCGATCTTAAAGAATCATTGGTCGATTAATGTCTCCCCCGCGGACACGAATAAATCATTTGGAACGATCATCGGCAAAGCCCTTGGTGCATTGGATAGCGGGACGGGATTGATACCGGTGCTGGTCAGTCTTCAGTGATTTGTGTAGCTGAAGTCAGATTTATTGTTCAAATCCGAACGTCATCATCATTCGGTGTGGAGACTTTTAACAGGATTCATCAACGCCGCCCTCACAGCCTGGAAACTCACGGTCGTCAGTGTGACGAACAACAAACCCAGTCCGGCTGCAACAAAGATCCAAATGGATAATGAGGTACGAAGCGTGTAATTCTGAAGCCAGTGATCCATGCAGTAGTATGAAATGGGTATGGCGATCAGCATCGAAATCATTACCAGCTTTATAAAGTCGGCGGAGAGCAGCATCCATACTCCCAGTACGCGGGCGCCGAGCACTTTGCGGATACCGATCTCCTTTGTACGTTGCTCAGCAACGAAAGAGGCGAGACCAAACAGGCCCAGGCAGGAAATGAGAACGGCCAAAGCCGAGAACACCGTTGCGAGATTTCCTATCCGCGACTCCATATTAAACTTCTGTTGAAACTCGTCATCTATAAATGAATAGATAAAGGGACTGGCCGGGTTGAACTGTTTAAATACAGGTTCCATCGCTGCGAGGGCAGTGTGTACCGGCACACCCGGTTTGATGCGGATGGTAAAGACGTCATGCCCCCCATCACCCAGGAAAATCGCCGGTTGAACCGGGAAATAAGGACTGTTGCTGATGATGTCCTTTGTAACCCCGATAATGGTATAGGATTTTCCCCAATGTTTGATGGACTTACCGATGGGATCCTTGAAACCCAATAACCGGGCACCCGTTTGGTTAACGATGGCGGCCGTGCTGTCAGTGAGGTGTTCGCGGGAAAAGTCCCGACCTTTGACAACGGCCCAGCCAATGGTCGATCCAAAATCGGCATTTACATTGACGTCGCGGAATGTTTGATTTTTTGCTTCCTCGGTCATTCCTTCCCATTCGAGTTGATTGTTGCGGTAAAATGCAGTGATCGGCGTAGAGGAGTTGGCGATGGCGGTAACCACGCCGGTATTGAGCAATGACTTGCGAAGAGCTTCATAGTGGATGTCTAACTCATGGGTATTATCGGGAACGGTGATCAGTCCCGCCTGATCATAACCCAGCGGTTGATTTTTGGCAAACTGGATCTGGCGGAATACGACGGCGGTGCCAATGATGAGTGCCAGCGATATGGAAAATTGGGCTACGACCAGCACCTTGCGTGGCATACCTGCACCTTTACCCACTTTGAACGTTCCCTTCAGCACTTTTACCGGGCTGAAACCCGAAAGGTAGAAAGCCGGATAGCTGCCGGCAAGCAGACCGGTGAACAAGATGCAGATCAATGAAGCACTCCAGAAAACGGGGTTCGTCCAGGGAAAGGTCATCGTCTTGCCAGCCAGCTGACTGAACCAGGGCAGGGCCATTGCAGCCAGGGTAATGGCAAAAACAAAAGAAAGAAATGCGAGCAGCACGGACTCACCTAGAAATTGGACGATGAGGTTCACGCGCAGTGAGCCGACCGTTTTGCGGATGCCCACTTCCTTCGCCCGTTTTTCGCTTCGGGCCGTGGCCAGGTTCATAAAATTGATGCAGGCCAGCAGCAGGATAAAGATCCCGATGATGCCGAGCATTTTGACATAAACGATGCGACCCTCACCGACGGAATTGCTGTCATCGTAATGCAGATACAGGTGTTGAAATGGGAGCACTTTATATGTTTCGTAGGCAAAATGCACATAAGGGCTGCAGATATTTTTAATACGCGCCGTTGCCTGATCCACCGTGGTGTTGCTTGCGAGAAGCGCATAGATACGGCAATCATGATCTTCAAAATTGGTGATATTTCTCACCCAACTGGTTTCCTCATTGGCCATCGAAATAAAAAAATCGAAACTATGTAGGCTGCTGTTCGCGGGTTGGTCAGCATAGACACCGCCGACAGTAAAAGGCCGGCGATTTTCATATTTAAAGGTTTTGCCCACGGCATTCTCGGTGCCGTACAGCGCCATGGATGTCGACCTTGAAATAAGAGCAGTGTTTGGATCGCGCATGGATTCGGCGGTGCCGCTTAGGAAATGGTAGCCGAAAATGAGTGGGAAGGTGTATTCCGCTGAAGTGCCTGACCGGTCAATACTTTTGTCACCATTCACGAGCAAATGTTGGCCTGCCCAAAGAGTCATCGCTGTTCGAGCGAAGACGTCCTGATACTTCCCGTTTTGCAGCCAGGGGTTGAGGGCTGGGGAAACGGTTGTACCTACATACAAGGGGGGTGTCTTCTCACTGGCCTGGCCTTTTAGCCATTGATTTTGCATGATCTCTACCACGCGGTCGCCGTTCGGGATATGCTGATCGATGGAAAGCTCGTCGCTCGCCCAGATCCCTATGACCAGGGCGACCGCCATCCCCGTGGCCAGTCCGAAGACATTGATAAAGGAGTAGCCGCGGTTCCTGCGCAGCTGGCGAAGGGCAAGGCGGAGGTAGTTTTTGAACATGCTCTTGGTTTTACAATACAGCAGAGTAAAGGCAAGAAGAGCACCCGTTTTTTTACACCCTACTAATCAACCAATTGCTATTTCTTTGGTTGTGAGATTGTCCGGTTTCGCACACTTTATGTTCGGTTTTATTTTCTTGAGACGGGCAACGATGGATATGAGATTTTTCTCACGCTATCCTATTTGAACCTTCAATCAAAACATTCCGACACATATGCCCATTGCGGAAGTTTAAGTAGGATAGGAAACTCTCGTAAAAAGATTTCAGGTTAGAAAACTAGGGTTTTCTTCGATTCTGCTCAAATGAGCTCAGGTCAGACTTGACGATATCCCAAACAACCTGCGTAGTCCTGTATACTTTTTTCTCTTGATATCATGTAATAGTCAAGTTGAGGAGAGCGCGTCAATCTTTGATTGTTTTCTTTTTTTACCAGCACCTTTGGATCGATGTGCCCACGAACAGCAATCAGGTCCCGCTTGTGATTATAAATGTTTCAACGAATTCGCCTTTGCGGATGATTTCCTGGTTGGAAGAACCTGGCGCAGGTGCTATCCAAACCCATCCCGGCGGGTGACCACTGCCGCGGGGAGTCAGTGACAGTTTGATAGATTAGTTGATCGCCGATCGATAACTTGAAGATGTTAATCCGCGTAAAGTCGGAAGGAATGCCGAAATAAACTGATATGAAATGCTGAAAAATAGGTACTCAGTGTCAATTTAAATTATAACAAAAAAGGATTACAATATTTTGTAATCCTCGTGATGCGGACCGGACGGGACTCGAACCCGCGACCTCTGCCGTGACAGGGCAGCATTCTAACCAACTGAACTACCGATCC
>CAZZYD010000289.1:0-4675 GCA_964658175.1 uncultured Puia sp.
CTCGCCGAAATTTTTGATACCGATACCGTCAGTACGGCCGCGCTGCTCAATACAGATACGACGTACTTCTATGGGAAAGCCGATGAAAGCTATCTCCTGGATAACTTTACCCGGTTTACCACGATGGAAGAAGTGATGAGGGAATATATCGTTTCCGTGAATGTGTTCCGGAAATCACACAAACTGGACCTGGTGGTACTGGATCTGCCCCTCAAACGTTTTTTTGAAAATGAACCGCTTGTGCTGGTGGACGGCGTGCCCTATTTCGATATTGACGCGTTCATGCACATCGATCCGTTAAAAATCAGAAAAATAGAATTGGTGACCCGGCCCTATTTTTTGGGAACGCAGGAATATGACGGCATCGTAAACTGCGTTACGTACCATGGTGACCTCGATGGGGTCGATCTGAACCGGCACGCACGCATCATCGCCTACCCGGGCATTCAGCCGGCAAAATTTTTCCATGAAAAGTCGTATGATACCGAAGCGCAGCAGACGAGTCGCCTACCCGATTTCCGCGATCTGCTCTACTGGCTGCCAGAGCTGTCGGTTGGCACGACAGAAAAACGAGCCCTTCACTTTTATGCTTCCGATCTTCCGGGCAGATATGCCATTCTGCTGCAAGGGATTACCACAAATGGTCTTCCTGCTTCCCGCACGATTTTTGTTACGGTTACGCGTTAGTCTTATTCCGCCATTTTTTGTATATTAATTTGATGAAAAACCAGTGTATCCGTTTATGCTGCTGCCTGCTGTTGTGCTCCGGTCTTTCCGTCAACGCGCAGCACCCGTGGGTATTTAAGAAGGAGAAAGATGGCATCCGGGTCAGCAGCCGTCAATCGGATGTTTCCAAATTCAACGACCTCAGGATTGAAGTGGACCTCACCGGGAATGTGTTTCAGATCGCCCAGATCCTGTTGGACGTGGAAAAATATCCTGAGTGGGCCTATGCTACGAAACAAAGCACGCTGGTTAAACGGATCTCTTCCAATCAACTGATTTACTATTCCAAGATAGATGTACCCTGGCCCGGTACGGATCGTGATTTCTATGCCAATTTTCAGGTAGTTACAGACACGGCCGCCAAAACGGTCAGAGTGTCTTCTGTCGGATTGTTCGACTACCAGCCGGTAAAAGAAAATACCGTGCGGGTGGTGCGCTCCAAAGGCTCCTGGCTGATTACGACCCTGTCTCCCAAAAGAATTCACCTCGACTATGTACTGGAACTCGATCCCGGTGGCTCTTTGCCCGGCTGGATCTTAAATTTATTCGCCATCAAGGGGCCGATGGAAACTTTTGAGAATCTCAAGAAAAGAATGACCGCGCTCAACTAACGCCGGGCAATCAACCAGGTGCCGGTATGTTTTCCGTTTTCAATAACATGCGCTTTGCTGTACATCGCCACCGAAGGACAGATATGGGTTGGAACGCCATAGAGCACATCCCCGATCCGGTAAATGGATGCATCGGCAACGGTCAGCGTCAGGTGCTCCTCACTGTGCGCCAATGGCTTCGCATCGGGGGCATTTAAAAAAGAAACCCGCGGTTGCGCATTTTCGGAAGCCACCGATTTGTAACCGAGGTCGACACAAATAATCTCAGGCGATGGGATCGAAATGATCCTGCACAAAAGCAGCGCCGCAAATTCGAAGGACTCTTCGGGTATATTTTCCCGGTAGCCGCGGTCCCAGAAAATAAATGTGCCCGGACTTAATTCCGTGTCTGCCCGTTCGGCGTGTATCATATAGGTGGGAGAACCACCGGCAACAAGTTTCATGTGGCGGCCCAGACTTTTCTCCAGGTTTTCCCTGAGCTGATACACATCTTCAAAGGCATTGGCTACGGCTTTTCGTCTTACTGCGGCGTCCTTGTCATGGATATGTCCGTCATAGGCATGTAATCCGACGAGGCGGATACCGGGAAGCACGATCATCTCCGCCGCAAGGGGCGGCGCGCTGGCGGGTAATATGCCCGTCCTGTTCATGCCCACGTTGAGGTCTATATATACTTCTACAGGAAGCGGCTCTTTTGAAAACAGGTTGGAGAGTCCGCGAACCTGCGAAATATGATCGGCGATCACCGAAAAAACAGTGTCGGGATATCGTTGGCGCAGCGCCAGCAGTCTTGCCGCATTGGGGCCCGCCACCGGATACGCGATCAGCACATCGGCGGCGCCAGCCCGTCCGAGCATGTCGGCCTCTTCATACGTGGCCGCCTTGAATTTGTTCACACCCCGGTCGATCATCAGCCGTGCGATCTCTGCCATCTTGTGTGATTTCACATGCGGCCGCAACCGGGCCGGCGACGACACGCTGGCGATCAGCGTCTCGATGTTATTGATGACGCGTGGTGCATATACCAGCAGTGCGGGCGACGGAATCGCGTCCGTCTCCGATACCTGGTACCAGTCTGGAGTGGAAATCATTTTTTATCAGATAAGTTCAAAAAGCGCTTCTATTTCAACCGGAATATTGTCAGGCAGTGAGCCCATCCCGACGGCACTGCGCACACCAACGCCGTTTTCAGTGCCCCAGACAGAAGCGAATAATTCGCTGCAGCCATTGATCACATAAGGATGCTTTTCAAAAGACGGATCGCAATTGACCATGCCCAATACCTTGATGACGCGTTTGATCCTGTCCAGTGAACCAAGCTGTGCGCGCAGGGTGGCGAGAATTGCAAGTCCTACCTGTCTCGCGGCCAGCTTGCCTTCATCCATCGTGAAATCAACCCCTACGCGGCCGATGATCAGTTTTTTATCCGGCAATACAGGACCATGACCGGACACATAACAATATTTTCCGTCGATCAGCAAAGGCTTGTATACACCCAGGGGTGTCGGTGCGGGTGGAAGGACCAGCTGCAGGCTGGCCAGGTTTTCTTCTGCGGTCATATGGTTTTATCTACTGATGAAAAAATGAATGATGCCTACGGCGATGAGCCCCACCACCGACACGATGGTTTCCATGATGCTCCAGGTTTTAAACGTGTCCTTGACGCTGAGGTTGAAATATTCCTTGTACAGCCAGAATCCTGAATCGTTCACATGCGAGAACATCAGGCTGCCCGCGCCGGTGGCGAGCACCATCAGGCTGGGACTTACATGCATCCCTGCCATCATCGGCGCTACGATACCCGCAGCGGTCAGACCCGCCACGGTGGCCGAGCCAAGACATATCCGGATAAAAGCTGCGATGGTCCATGCCGCCAGCAGCGGATGCATATGCAGGGATAGCATCGCATGCGAGATGGCGGCGCTGGTGCCACTGTCCGTGAGCACCTGTTTCAACCCGCCCGCGCCGGCGATGATGAGCAGTATCATGCCGATGTCTTTGACCGCGTTGGCAAGTGACTCCATCGCCTCGCCGGTCTTTCGTCTTTTTTTCAAAACGAATGCATAGAGCGCATAGGCCAGCGTGATCATGAGGGCGATGATCGGATCGCCGAGGATCGAGATCACTTTCAGCAGGCCGCTGTCTGCCTGCATGGTCATTTTACAAATGGTGGCCGTAGCAATGAGCACCACCGGCAGCAGCGCAGTGACCATGCTCTCGGCCATCGAAGGAAGATCTTCGTCCGGAATCGTTTTACCGGCAAAGGTCGCCAGCGGTTTCTGCCTGTATTTTTTAAGGGTGAGTGAAAAGAGCGGTCCGGCGATCAGGATTGTCGGAACGGCGATGATCAGTCCATACAGTAACGTCTGTCCGAGATCCGCATGAAACTGGCTGATCAGTGCTACGGGCGCGGGATGCGGCGGCAGAAAACCATGGTCGATGGAAAGGGAGGCGAGCATCGGCAGACCGATATACACGGCCGGAATATCATACTTATAGGAGATGGTGATGATCAGGGGTACCATCAGCACAAAACCGATCCCGTAAAAAAGCGGAATGCCGACGATGAACGAAGTGAGCACGAGCGCCCACACGAGGTATTTTTTGCCGAATACATTCATCAGACCGGAAGCGATCCGCTGGGCTGCGCCATAGTCGGCAATAAGTTTTCCCAGCATGGCGCCCAGCACCAGGATCACCAGCAATGAACCCAGAATATCACCCATGCCCGATTGTACGGAAGCCGTAACCGCCTGGATCGATTGACCATTGGCCAGGCCGATGCCGAGGGAAACAACCAGAAAAGCAAGAAAAGCATTCAGCTTCAACCAGGCGATCAGCAGTACGAGCAGGAGGATACCGGAAAATAAAATGATAAATGACATGCGAAAGGTTGGTTCTGCGATTCAAATTAATCCATTTGACGATAAATGATCCGATAATCTGCTAATTTGCGCACCATGATGATGGTTGATGCGCACCTTGATCTTGCCATGAACGTACTGGAATGGAACCGGGACCTGAAACTTCCGGTCGCCGAAATCCGCGCGCGCGAGGAAGGGCTGACGGACAAACCCGACCGTGCGAAGGGGGTGGTATCGCTGCCTGCATTGCGCGAGGGAAATATCGGACTGGTGGTTGCCACGCAGATCGCCCGCTATGTAAAAAAAGAAACCGCCTTGCCGGGCTGGCATTCGCCAGAACAAGCCTGGGCCCAAACACAGGGCCAGCTTGCCTGGTATCAGGCCATGGAACAAGCCGGCGAGATGCGGCAGATACGTGGCCTGGAAGACCTGGAAAAACACCTGGCCGTTTGGGCCGATGCCTCGATAGATCCG
>CAZZYD010000290.1:0-4659 GCA_964658175.1 uncultured Puia sp.
GGAAAGCCGAAAACGGTATAGAGTAGGCGTCATCCTTAAATTCGAAAAAATGGGAAAGATTCTACATCAGGGTAAATCAACCCCTGAAGAAATGGATTGGCTCAATGGCCGTCAAACCAGTATGAAAATAACAAAAACGACCCTGACCCCTGGTGGTCAGATGCTCGACTGGATTCCAATCGAGAGCCAGGGTCCGGAGAAGATCGCCACCCCTCCGCCGGCGGAAGCTTTTTTAAGTCAACAGGATGATAAAAGACCAACGCAAGATCTGATCTTTGACATCGGTGAGCAGGGGCCTGCCGGACACGTGCCCGTGTTACGGCCTGATCTGTCAAAACTGCCCGCAACGGTATCTGTCAGGGATCTTTTCAGCAAACGGGGTGGCGTTAAAGTGAACAGCCGTCGCCGCAACAAAAAACCTACCGACCCCAATCCATTCGGCTATTTCCATGCATCAAGCAGTGAGACCACCAACGTATTTGGCTGTGAGGGATGGCTGAACGTTTGGGATCCGAAGATCGGGATACCGTCGTCGCCGGGCGATGACCACTCGATTTCGCAAACCTGGCTCCAGAATTACCAGGCCGCGCAAACCCATTCCATTGAAGCTGGCTGGACTGTTGACCTTGCCCTGAACGGCGATCTCAAACCTCATCTGTTTACTTATTACACCACCAACGGATATGGTCCGGGCGGCGATAACCTCGGCGGTTATAACCGGCTGCAGGCGGGTTGGAAACAATATCATGCGAGTATCTATCCGGGCATCCTGTTGTCACCTGCCAGCACGATCAATGGCGCGCAGGTGGAACTCGGGATCAAATTCCAACTCTGGCAGGGAAACTGGTGGTTTGGCGTTCGCTATGTGTCAGCCGGTGGCTGGATCTGGCTGGGATATTATCCTGGCTCTTTATTTATGGGCGGCCTTGCCAACCACGCCGAATGGGTGGCATTTGGTGGCGAAGTGTACTCCGCATTGGCGAATCCGTGCAGTACCACCGATCAGATGGGCAGCGGCGACCAGGCGGTTGGCGGATATCGCTTATCGGCTTACCAGCGAAACATCTACAATCAATCCGATGCAGGCGGAAGCCTTGTTAACTTCAAGGGAGTACCTGAGGTGGATGCCGCAGCAAACAACTGCGCACAGAACAACTACACGATCGAGACTTTTATGAACAGCGATACGAACTGGGAAAGTTACCAGTATTTTGGCGGACCAAGCTTGCGGAGATTTTTCAAAATACCAACGGAGGGCATCTGGCAATGGGTGGATTATGGGACGATGGTAGACGACGGTGTTCATCCCTGGAATCCTGACTTCCGTGATCTGCTCACGGGCATTGTGATGGCGGATCTTGCGAAATATTCAAGGTCGTCCATCACCAAAGAAATGCTCGGCCTTGCCGCAAAACAAATTTCGGAATCGGCGAAAGGAATTGTGAACGAGATAAAAAATCTTTCTGAAAACCTGGAAGAATAAGAACAACAGGACGGATCAAATACAAAAAGGGGCGGCGATGAAGATCGCGCCCCTTTTTAGTTCTGTGATCAGCTATGAAGACCCGCTTTGAGCAACCCCGGATCGTATGGCATCTTCAAGAACGTCGAGATTTATATCTTTCAGCATTTTGAACCGAATGCAATACCCCGTGATGTTTGCTTTCCCGAGCGTTTTTCCATAGGCCTGAGTTAAATATGTCTTATCCTTTAACCCAAGGATATAGACAGAAATTCCTGCCGTGTTGGCGCTCAGGCCAATCTGATAGAAGTCCTTGCTTGTTCCATCCGCATATTTGATCGTGTAAAACCCATAGCCAATATTGGGATTGGACACTGTTTTGTTTTCGCTGTTCTTTCCATCGAGGAACCATAGTTTACAACCAGGCAATACCTTACTTATGAACTTGTGCAACGCATCCATGTCAGTGCGCTTAGGTTCAGGCTGGCTGGCAATGTAGTTTTTTATTTGTTCCCGGATGGTCATGTAAAGTAAATCTGAAAATCACAAAAAGCATTCAAAATCGAATTTACGAACGCTAGCGACATTTAAAGGCGATTATCTCAACGAGAGTCGCTTGAGCAACAGGTCCTTTCTGCTCCGGGATACATTGATGGTACTGCCATCACTCATAATCAGATAGCCGCCTTCGCCTTTAACATATTTTTCTACCTCATTGATATTGACGATATGGGAATGATGTATGCGAATAAAAGAATACGCATCCAGTATCTCTTCCATCTCTTTTAAACCGCGTGCCGCCATCAGCTTGCGCTTGTCTTTTAAATGTATATGAGTATAGTTGCTCTCCGATTCACAACTAACAATCGAGTCGATAGCCAGCAGCTGAAAGCCTTCCAGTGTGGGAATGGCGATTTTCTGCAAAGGGATGGCCGGATGCTTTAATTTTTCCAGTAAAAGGTCGAGTTGCTGTGGTAGCGGATGCTGATTGCGCTGTGCAGCCTTTTGCACCGCTTTTTGCAGTTCTTCGCGATCGACTGGCTTTAGTAAATAATCCAGTGCGCTGAACCGGATAGCCTTGATGGCGTATTGATCATAGCTGGTGGTAAAGATCAGTTCAAAATGCAGGCTTCCCAATTTTTCCAGCAGTTCAAAACCATTCATGAAGGGCATTTCAATATCGAGGAAGAGTATTTGCGGCGCACGTTCCCGAATGGATTGGATAGCGGGTTCGCCGGAATAACAGATATCCAGAATTTTAACTTCGGGGCACCAGCGCTCCAGTAACACAGCCAGCGATTCACAACAATCCTGTTCGTCATCTACAATGGTAGCTGTAATCATAGCAGGTTTTATTGTTCTTAATCTTTCACGTCTGTCAGATACCAGAACGGAATGGTTAGTTTTACTTTCGTGCCGCAGCCTTTCCCGCTGTCATCGGTTAGATCTTCAATATTTAGAACAGCCGCGCCATTTTTCGATTTGTTCAGAAGAGCCAGCCGCCCTGCCGTAATGCCAACACCCATGGATTTATTTCTCGCAGCAGAGCGACTGTTGAGTGTGGAAGCCATTTCCCTGCCGATGCCATCATCAATGATATCGCAGGTTAACGTTTTATCTGTTGCACACAGCTGAATATCGAGGCGGCCAACACCTTTTTTATGCATCATCCCATGCCAGATGGCATTTTCAGCAAAGGGTTGTATCAGCATCGGAGGAATATAAACGGTATGGCTGTCAATGCTGTTGATAAAAGTAATATTATAGTTAAAACCGTTTTTAAATCTGAGCCTTTCCAGGTCCAGGTAAAGGCGAAGGGCCTCCAACTCGCTCTCCAGCGGAATGAGCGGTTTTTCAGAGTTCTGTAAAGCCATCCGTATCAGGCGGGAAAATTTGGTGAGATAATCCGAAGCCTCGTCTATTTTGTTAATCAGTATGAAGCGGTTCACTGAACTCAGACAGTTAAAGATGAAATGAGGATTCATCTGGGCACGCAGGGCCTGCATTTCGAGATGGGATTTTTCATTCTCGAGTTCAGTAAGCTTTTGGGACGCACTAACATTCTCCATTAACTGTTGCAATTGTGCTTTTCTCCGTTTCAGATTCACATTTCTATAAATCAGATATCCCAGTAAGACCATAACCAACAGCGCAACAAAAAAAATATACAGGAGTAAGGCTCTTCGCTTCAGCGCGGATTCCTGCATCTTGATGTGTTGCCGGCTGAGCTGGTTTTCGCTGTTCAGTAAACTGGCTTCTTTTTTCTGCAATTCCAACTGGTCTCTCACCTGTATCAGCGATATCTTACGTTTGTATTCTTCCGGCGCAAGAGAATCATTCAGCGATTTATACAATTGGTCATAGTAGTAAGCTTTCGTGTAATTTTTATTGGCTGCATATATTTTACTTAATATACCATAGGCGTCTTTCTCCTGAAGCAGGGCATGCATATTTTTTGACACGTTCACGGCTTCCTTTGCATAGTAGATAGCCCTGGGAAAATTCTTCAACTCCAAGTAGGCAGATGCCAGCCCATTGGCATGAAGGGCATGTCCGATCTCGTAAGAACAATGCAACGATGAATCGTATCCCTGTTTGAAATAAACAAGCGCTTTTTCGTATTGTCTTAGCGCTGCATACAGATGCCCGTAAAATAGGTTATCCGGCGGATCCTGGTTCTCAAATGGAATGTTTAGAAACCTGGCGATGTTTACAGCGGAATCGGTTTGATTTAACTGTAAGAAAGCTTCTCCCCCAACCCTGGACACCCAGCTTAACTGCCAGGGCATGTCCTTTTGCAGTCCAGGCCTGAACGCCGGATAAAATGCCCGGATTTTATTCATATACTCGATGGCCAGTTCCGGCAGGTTGGCGGCCAGAAACAAGGATGCCAGCTGACAGTAGGTATACGACGTAAGGAGGCTGTCATTCGAAGGGGTTAGCTCGCTGATCGTATGAAAAGTTTTATACGATTCGCTGTAATTGCCAAGGTCGCAATAGCTGTGTGCTTTGTCGACCATTGTCCACACCGAAGTAATCGTGTCGCCTAACTGTTGGAATAAATGCACACTTGAGTCAAAATATTGAATCGCTCTTTTGTTATCACCAAGAAAATGATGACACTGGCCGATCAGGCTATAACAGCCTGCTACTGAAAAATGGTCACCGGCCTGTTTTAACAGCGGCATCGCCCTTTG
>CAZZYD010000291.1:0-4647 GCA_964658175.1 uncultured Puia sp.
CATTTCTATAAAGCGGGAGAAGCCGCGGCCGCAAAACAGCGGACCCTCGCGTATTTCAGTTCGATGGGCTATCCGGAAATGGCGGAATATTATTTTCACCACGACATCCGCGAACTCGAAGCGTTTCAGTCACGGACGCATTACAATCCGGGGGCTGCGGTAAACCGGCTGATGCATCAGAAAAATCCTTTTCACTGGATCAGCATCAAAAACGAAACACAGCCATGACAGGCAGTCATTTATTTCATACCGTGCAGCGGTACCGCACTTTGCAGACGGACAGGATCCACGCATTGCCCATCGTGATCCTGATGCCGCACAGCGCCTGCAACTGCCGCTGCGTGATGTGCGATATATGGAAAGACAACAAAAATCTCAAACAACTCACCGAAGCGGACGTAGGCGGACTGCTCGATTCCCTGCGGCGGCTGGGTACAAGGATGGTGCTGATGTCGGGCGGCGAAGCGTTGCTCAACCGGCATTTCTTTTCGCTTTGCGAAATGCTCCGCCGGGAAGGCATACAGATATCCCTGTTGTCGACAGGCTTATCCATCGAACGGCATGCGGACGAATTGCTTCAGCATGTGGATGACCTGATCGTTTCACTGGACGGCGACGAGCAGCTGCATGACCATATCCGCCAGATTCCCGGCGCCTTCCGGAAACTCTCCAGCGGCGTCGCCGCCATCCGTCAGCGCAAGACCGGTTTTCCAGTCAGCGGGCGCACGGTAATCCACCGGCTGAACTTTAAAAAATGGCCCGATATCATCCGCGCCGCGCAGGAGATCGGCCTTGACCATATCAGTTTCCTGCCCGCCGATGTCAGCAGTGAAGCCTTCAACCGCACATCGCCCTGGGAGCCCGCCAGGCAGGAAGAAATCCATCTGCGGGAAGAAGAACTGCCGGTACTTCAATCCGTGATAGATCATATCCTGGTCCATTTCGAACCCCAGATCAGCTCCGGTTTTATCCGTGAATCCGCTGCGAAGCTCCAGCAGATCTATGAATACTATGCGGCCGGATTTTCGTTGAATCCCTATCCGAAGAAAAAATGCAACGCGCCCTGGGTATCTGCGGTCGTCGAAGCCGATGGCGCAGTGAAGCCCTGCTTTTTTCATCCGTCGATGGGAAATATCAGAACTTCGGGGTTGCGGGAAATCATCAACAGCGACGCTGCGATCGCTTTCCGTAAATCACTCGACATGGATACCAACGACACCTGCCGCAAATGTGTTTGCTCCCTGCATCTCTCACCCCGCACAGCTGTCGGACAATCGATCTAACCCATGCAAAAAATTCTTTTTTCCCATTCTTATTTTCTGCGCTTCGATCCGAAGCAATGGGCGCTGGGCCAGCCGTATGCACCGCTGGGTACGCTCTATGCCGCCAGCCTGCTGCGCGAAAATGGTTTTACCGTTTCCCTCTTCGACACTATGTTTGCCACCGCCGCCACGGAACTGATCCCGGTGATCGATGAGATCCGCCCCGATTTTTTTGTGATCTATGATGACGGATTTAACTTTCTGACGAAGATGTGCCTCACGCGCATGCGCGATGCCGCTTTCGAAATGATCCGGCTGGCAAAACAAAGAGGTTGCATTGTGATCCTCTCCAGTTCCGATTCCACCGACCGGTATGAAGAATACCTGGCGGCGGGCGCGGATTTCGTCCTGCTTGGCGAAGCCGAACAAAGTCTGCTGGAATTAGTCAGCACCCTTTCCCGTTTCGAAACGGATATCACAGGAATCGCCGGACTTGCCTACCGCAAAAATGAAAGCATTCAAAAAACGGCGGCCCGTCCGGTGCTGAAAGACCTGGATTCCCTGCCATTGCCGGCCTGGGACCTAGTGGCCATCGAAACTTACCGCAGCAGCTGGCTGCAGCACGCCGGTTATTTCTCGATCAACATGAGTACCACGCGCGGTTGCCCTTTCAAATGCAACTGGTGCGCCAAGCCGATTTACGGAAACCGCTACAATGCGCGTTCGCCCAAAAAAGTGGTGGAAGAATTAATACAGCTCAAGGAACGCTACGGTTTCGATCATGTGTGGTTCTGCGACGACATTTTCGGATTGAAACCCGGTTGGGTGCGGACCTTTGCCGACGAAGTGGAGCAAAACCAGCTCGCACTGCGATTTAAAATTCAGTCACGCGCAGACCTTATCTGCACGGAGAAGGACGTTGCCGACCTGGCCCGTGCCGGTTGCGAAAATGTGTGGATGGGCGCCGAAAGCGGCTCGCAGAAAATCCTTGATGCGATGGACAAAGGAACGACGGTGGAACAGATTGCGCAGGCAACGGGTCTCTTGAAAAAATATCATATCCGGCCCTCTTTTTTTATCCAGTTCGGGTACCTGGGAGAAACCGCCGAAGACATCGGGCTCACGATCGCGATGATCAACCGATTGCTGCCGGCAGAAATCGGCATTTCGGTTTCTTACCCGCTGCCCGGAACCGTATTTTATGAGAAAGTAAAGTCGGACCTGAAAACAAAAACGAACTGGACAGATTCCAATGAGATGGCGCTCATGTTCCGTAATACCTATCAGCCCTCCTTCTATAAACAACTAGACCGATATGTGCACCGCAATTACCGGAAACACCTGGCGCTCGACCGGTGGTCGTCCGTGCGGGCACACCCGGTGCGTTCCAGTCTGAGGGATTTAAAAAAAGTATTGTCCCTTTTATTTTATGCGCCGGCGACTTTTATTTCCGGACACAAATTGAACCGGTTGCAGAAACCCGGATGACCATGCAAAAAAACGAAGCGATCCTGAACGAAACTAAAACAGCTGCCGCCTTCTCCAGGCAGTCGGTGATTTTTGACCAGCTCTATGCTGAAAATGAAATCATCCGCTATAAAAGAGAAAGGGTGCGACACCTGTTGTATCCTTTGCTTTCGCCCGGCAGCCATATTTTGGAACTGAACAGCGGCACCGGTGAGGATGCCTGCTGGTTTGCGGAACAGGGGCACCAGGCGCATGCGACAGATATTTCCGCCGGCATGCAGCATCAGCTGCGGGAAAAAGTGCGCGCTGCCGGCCTCACTGAAAGGGTGACCACCGAAACCTGTTCCTTTAACAACCTGGATGGATTAAAGGAAAAAGGTCCGTACGATTTGATCTTCTCAAATTTTGCGGGACTTAATTGCACGGGGGAACTCGACCACGTGCTCCGGTCCTTTTCGCCCCTGTTGAAACCGGGCGGACATATTGTACTCGTGGTGATGCCTTCTTTCTGCGCCTGGGAAACAGCCCTGTTTTTCAAAGGCAAATGGCGCACCGCCTTTCGCCGCTTCTTCAGCAAAAACGGCGTGCGGGCAAAAGTGGAAGGCCTTCCCCTCACCTGCTGGTATTACAACCCATCGTATATAAATAAGCATTTGTCCCCCACCTGCGAAGAACAGGCACTGGAAGGTCTTTGCTGCCTGGTGCCGCCTTCTTATATGGAAGGATTTGCAGAAAAACATCCGGGGCTATACCGGAGGTTAAAACAATTGGAAGACCGTTGGAAAACACGCTGGCCGTGGCGAAGCATCGGTGACTATTATATCAGTTCCTGGAAGAAACGATGCTGAGCATTCAGTTTCTCGGCGAAGGCCAGCAGAATTTTCTGCTGAAAGAATACCGGATTCGGTTTTGAATAATGTTTCCCGGTATCCAGTCCCATGCGGCCGCCCTTCATATTTCTTTTACCCTTCCGTTCCTTTTCTTTCCACCGGCGGGAAGTGACCCGGAGAAAATAATTATCGAGCCGTTCACCGAGGCGATTATTGAACAACGCTTCGATGGCACGTTTCACCAGCGGCTCTTTACGGGTGGTTTTCGGTTTGCGGTAAACCGATGAATAGTTTGGATAATAACTGTCGGCCCACTGATTGGTCTGAAAAAAACGATCGATCACTCCGTTGCCGCAGACCGGCAGCAGCGTCAGCGTTTCGACCGCGGTAAATTCGTTTTTCTCCCGGATCTCGAGCGCGGCCTCATCGATATAATAATTCATACAATAGTAATGCTGATGGCCCACGAGAAAGCTGAGTTTTTTGAAGAGATGCATACAGGTGCGGGCAAGCCAGAGCCGGTTCGTCTTGGTAATGATGAAATAGTCGATGTCGGCATCCGGCGATGCGAAGTTTTTCGACAGTGAACCGGAGATGGCAATGCCGGTCACGAACGGAAATTTGTACAGGAAACGGGAGATCTGCTGCGCGCGCGGCAGCAGCAAGGCCGCGTGCCGGTTGCCTTCGAGGCGCCGGCGGGCCAGCGCCGGATCATCCGGAAGTGAATAAAACGACTGATGCCGGAAGATCATGCGATCTGCCAGCATCCGTTCAAGCATACGTTCGATTTCATGGGGACCGGCAGGCTGGTCAAGAAAGGCGCCGATCTCTTCCCGCAACAACGGATATTGAAAAAGATCAAAATAGGCAAGTGCCTTTAAAATACTTTTTTGCAATTGCACAGGTAAACATTTTAATTGGTCGGAATTACAAACGCCCTCTAACTGACGGCAGTTGCCTGCGTCGCAACTGGTATCCAAGGCAACCTGCGGGGAACGCCCTGCGTTTGAACGATAGCTGAAAAAAAGTATGTATATCAAAACGAATCATCTTTCTTTCCTGGTTCAGCACTCCGATCAGCGCCAGGA
>CAZZYD010000292.1:0-4642 GCA_964658175.1 uncultured Puia sp.
GCGAGAATGTACTTGAACGAGGTGAGCACGGCGTTTACAAAACTGTAAGAGGCCCAGCGGACTTTTATGCGGTGCTCCACAAAAAAAACACGGTCCATTTTTCCAAGATATTCGAAAGCAGTCTTGTCTATTTTTTTGTCGAGGTGAATATAGAAGTCGAAACTATCGACATTGAACTTTTTGATATAACGTTCAATTTGCCGGGGATCCCTATGTGCCATTATGATACATGCAATCCGCATACTGCTGACCTCAGAGTTTGGTGAGTGTTCTTAGTTGTTATGAAGCTTTACAGGGACGAATGGAATCTGACTTTCAGCAAAATTAATGCCGAATACAGTTAATAGGTTGTTTTTCAGGGAAATAGGTGACGACAGGTCAACAAGATACTACAGGAAAGCTGAAACGCAAAACAGGGGAGGAGGATCAGAGCAGCTCGTAGAGCCGGCGCAGGCGGTCTCTGGTCATGATTTTTTCCCAGTCGGTGCCGAGGGCATTTTCCCACAGCGGCTTCATGCCGAGCGATACATCGATCATGGTATCGAAATCGGCATCGCTGAGTCCTTTGGTGATATTGGCGGGAATGTCGACCCTGTTTTTTTCCACCATCCGCTTAAAAACGGCTACCCCTTCCGGGTAAAATTCTTCCAGTTTATCAAACACGATGCAGTTGCCGATGCCGTGTTTTGTACCAAGCAGGTATCCGAGGCCGTAACTGACCGCATGGGCCACGCCCACCTGCGAGTAGGCGATGCTCATGCCACCCGCATAGGAGGCCATCATCAGCTGGTCGTCGCTGTGGGGAGTCCAGGATGGCTGGTGCAAAAAAACGTCTTCACAAAGCTGCAGGGCTTTTTCACCATAGGATTTGCTGAATTCATTGAGAAAAGTGCCGGTAAGACTTTCAATGCAATGGATATAACAATCCATGCCGGTATAAAAACGCTGATTCACCGGCGCGTTGGCCGTGAGTTCGGGGTCGAGGACAATCTGGTCGAAAGGGGTGAAATCTGAATTCATCCCCAGTTTTCGGGTCGGCCCGGTAAGAACTGTCGTCCGGGAAACTTCCGCGCCCGTACCGCTGAGGGTGGGGATGCCGGCCTTGTATACACCGGGCTTTTTAACGAGGTCCCATCCCTGGTAGTCGGCCGAAGATCCCGGATTGTTCATCATCAGGGAGACGGCTTTGGCGAGGTCCATCACCGATCCGCCACCAATGCCGATGATGCCGCTGACGGTGCCGAATTCCTCTTTGAGCTGGGTAGCGAGCCTGTCTACATATTTTGTTTTTGGCTCGTGGGTAACATCTGCAAAAATCACCTGGTCCCTGCCGGCGACCGGAATCCGGTTCACCAGCGCCTTGCCTTCAAAAAAATGATCTACAATAAAGATAACCGGTGCATCCGCCCGGCGGTGTGGCGCCAGGATTTCATCGAGCTGGTTGAAACTGCCGCGGCCGTAGACAACGTAGTCTACCATCTTGAAATTTCTAAATTTCATCGGAATGATTTTTCGGATGCGAAGTTACGATCAAACGCTGGTAAGTGCCGCAGCGCCGAACACGCCGGCACTGTCGCCCAAAACCGGTTTTACCACCGGAACGGTGAGCACGCCATTGTTAAATATAAATTTCCGGAGGGAATCCACTCCTTCCGTATAGATGGAGTCGATATTACCGACGCCGCCGCCGATGATGATGATATCCGGATCGAGCATATTGGTAATGGATGCAACGCCTTTTCCAAAAAAATGCGCGAGCCGCTGCATGGTTTTTTCAGCAGCGGGATCCGCCGCACGCGTGGCCACGATTTCCTTCAGTGATTTTTTTGTTCCGGTGATGCTTTCGTAATAGCGCTGGAGGGACGGTCCCGACAGGATGGTTTCCACGCAGCCGGATTTTCCGCAGTAACAGGGACCACCGGAATCATCCAGAAAATTATGCCCCCATTCCCCCGCGATACCGTGGTGGCCGTTCCAGAGCTTGCCGTCGAACAGCAGGCCCCCGCCTACGCCGGTCCCCAGGATGATACCGAAGACGACACCCCCTTTGGCCTGTTTTTTTCCGGCGCCCCAGGTCGCTTCCGCCAGGGCAAAGCAATTGGCGTCGTTGGCCAGTATCACGGGAATCTGTAAACGCTCTTGGATATCCTGCTGCAGCGGTTTAAAATTGAGCACGGTGGTGTTGGAATTTTTCAGGGTCTGCGTAGCAGGATCGATGATGCCCGGGGTTCCAAAACCGATGCTGGCCGGCGCTGATCCGGACGCCTGTTTCATTTTTTCGACAAGCAGTTGGATCTGTCCGACAATATGATCGTATCCTTTGTCCGCTTCTGTGTCGACCCTTGTGCGTACGATGGTGGTCGGATCGGTGATGGATGTGAGGATGGCGCCTTCTATTTTTGTACCTCCCAGGTCTATCCCCCAAATGGTTTGATTCATATAGCGATCGTTAAGATTGTTTCAGCGTAAAAGCGCCGCGGCCTTTTCAAGGTCTTCGGGCGTATCGATTTCGACCCCCATGTATTCCGTGAGGACCATCTTGAGTGGAATTCCGTTTTCAAGGTAGCGCAAACATTCAATTTTTTCCGCAGATTCCAGTGGTGACAGGGGCCAGGTGGTAAAGTCAAGCAGCGCCTTTTTGCGAAAGGCATACACGCCGATGTGTTCATAATAATTTCCCCGCGCGGCGGGGTCGCGCGGATAGGGGATTACGCTGCGGCTGAAAAATAAGGCATTCATCCGTTTATCCACCGCAACCTTTACATAATTGGGGTCGTCGATATTTTTCTGGCTGGTCAGCAGCTGCATCAGCGAGGCGACCTGAATATTTTTTCCTTCTTCGCCCGCGAATACCTGCAGGAGTTTTTGCAGCGGTTCTTTTTGAACAAAGGGTTCGTCTCCCTGTACATTGACAACGATGTCCACATCCATGTCTTCGATCGCTTCCGCAATGCGGTCGCTGCCGCTTTCGTGGGTGCGCACACTCATTTTTGCCTTCCCGCCGTGGCGGGTGATTTCTTCGTAAATAATTTTGCTGTCGGTCACCACCATCACTTCATCGAATATTCCGGTCAGCACGGTATTTTCGTAGGTATGACGGATAACGGATTTATTCCCGAGTGTCTTCATCAGCTTGCCGGGGAAGCGGCTGGCATCGTATCGCGCGGGAATCATGGCAATGATCTTCATGAAATTCATTTCCCAAATGTAATTTTTTACAATTATATTTATTGCCCTAACGATTGCCTGTTCATTTTAAGGATGAAATGATAAAAAATATGCAGGCTAGTGAGTTGCTCAACACTTATCATGTGGATGCGAATACATGGGATGAAATGTATAGCGGATCCAGCGTACGCGAACAATACCGCGGCGTAGTGGATTATATGCAGCAGCTCTCCATGGAAGAACTCACCCGCAAAGAAGAAATGGCCCGCGGCCTTTTCATGAGCCAGGGCATCACCTTTACAGTTTATAACAGCGGTGAAGGCGTGGAAAAAATCTTCCCCTTTGACATCATTCCCCGCATCATCACGTCTTCGGAATGGAACTTCATCGAAAAGGGCATCAAGCAGCGGCTGCGCGCCCTCAATCTTTTTCTGAAAGATATTTACAATGACCAGTTTATTTTAAAGGATGGTATCGTACCCGTGGAAATGGTATACAGCTGTCCGCATTACCTGCGCGAAATGCATGGTTTTGCCATTCCGCATGATATCTATGTACACATCGCGGGCATCGACCTCATCCGCAACAACGACGGCACTTTTTATATTCTCGAAGACAACCTGCGCACGCCCAGTGGCGTGAGTTATATGCTGGAAAACCGTGAGATCACGAAGCGGATCTTTCCGGACCTGATCCCAAAGAACAATGTGCGTACCGTTACGGAATACACGAGCATATTGCATAAAAATCTGGTCAGCCTGTCGCCACGGCAGAATGCCAACCCTACGATTGTGGTCCTTACCCCGGGAATTTATAATTCCGCTTATTTCGAACATACCACCCTGGCCCGCATGATGGGGGTGGAACTGGTGGAGGGCAGTGACCTGGTCGTAGACAACCACCGGGTGTATATGAAAACCACTTCCGGCCTGCAGCAGGTGGATGTGATCTACCGGCGCGTGGACGATGAGTTTCTTGATCCGCTCGTGTTCAATCCGAAAAGCATTCTCGGCGTGGCCGGTGTGATGAGCGCCTTCCGCAAGGGGAATGTGGCCATCGTCAATGCCGTGGGCAACGGTGTCGCGGATGACAAGGCGGTCTACGCTTTTGTTCCGGCGATGATCCGCTATTATCTGAATGAGGAGCCCCTGTTGAAAAATGTACCTACGTATCAGCTGAATAATCCGGATGAACGCGGGTATGTATTTTCGAATATGCAGAATATGGTGGTTAAAAAAACCAATGAAAGCGGTGGTTATGGCATGCTGATGGGCAACGCCGCCACCCAGGACGTGCGCGCGATCGAGGTGCTCCCCTACGCGCTGAAGATCCTCGGCCACCCCAGCGACCCCGCGGCCGCGCAGGCCGTCTCGGAACTGCAGACGTGGCTGAACACCGGCGCGCACCGGATCAACCGCGAGCAGCCCTCGCCGACCGGCCAGTACGACCAATCGGAGCCCCTCCTGGCCACCCT
>CAZZYD010000293.1:0-4616 GCA_964658175.1 uncultured Puia sp.
AATGGGTGGGCGGAGATTATATATGGGTTGGCGGCAGCTATCGCTGGCAGGCCGGCCATTGGAACAGAAGAAGACCTGGCCGCACCTGGCACGAAGGATCCTGGGAAGGGCACGGAAAGGGTTACCGGTGGAGACGGGGGCATTATTGATTCGTTGTGTTGTTTCACGCGACGGTGCGACGGATACGCAACGGTTTCACGCAAAGACGCAAAGGAAAACAAAGGCGCAAAGAGTTAGCTCTTCGCGCCTTTGTTATGAAGTTGTATTCACAACTTTCTCCCTTTGCGTCTTTGCGTGAACCTGAAAACCGTTTCGGCGTTGCGTATCCGTCGCGCCGTCGCGTGAAACAAATTAACAGTAACGACCCTCCCAAAAACAAGATGGCCGCTGATCTTCCTTTCGGATGATCAACGGCCATACTAATTAAAGGCGATTAATATCTACTGTTGCTGTAGTTATTTCTTTTCTGGAAAGATCCACCGTTGCTGCTGCCGCCTCTTGCGCCACCTGCTCCACCTGTACGTTCTTCACGTGGTTTTGCTACAGAAACGTTGATTGTACGGCCATCAACAGATGCACCGTCCAGTTCCTTGATTGCTTTGTTCGCAGCTTCGTCGTCAGACATTTCTACGAAAGCAAATCCACGGGATTTCTGGGTGAATTTGTCAAGGATTACTTTTGCTGAAGTTACTTCGCCATACTCAGCAAAATACTCGTTTAAGTCTTCATCGGTAACGTTGAAGCTTAAATTGGAAACATAAATGTTCATACTAAAAAAAATGGTTAAATGATAAAAATACAAGCTGACCGAAGACTGAAGTAAAGAAGACTAAACTAAACCGTACTGAAAAATCGCGTAGCAGAAATGTTTGTTCACTTACCTAAAACTGTAATCAACTCTAAAACGAGGGCAAATATAGTCCATTTCCGGCAATAATCAAGATGTTTTCAAACTTTTGTATGCCAGCAGGCTGCTGGCCAGCATCAGGATCGCTCCCAATAAAAAGGGGGCGCCGGGGAACAATACCGGCGCACCGGCGCTGGTAAAATACGCAAAGAGCCCTGTCATCAGAATGGGACCGATCACAGACGTTGCACTCATCAGACTGGTCAATGCACCCTGCAATTCCCCCTGTGCATTTGGTGGCACCTGGCCCGCCATCACTGCCTGCAATGCGGGCCCGGCAATACCGCCGAGACAATACGGAATCAGAAAGACGAACATCATCCAGCTCTGCGTGGCGAAGGCAAAGAGCAGCATGCCGAGCGCATAAAGGATCAATCCAAAATAGATGCTTTTTTCATTTCCAATTTTTGGTGTGATCACGCGGATCAAACCTGCCTGCACGCCTGCCACCAGCACGCCCACCACCGCCAGGGAAATGCCCACGGTTTTAGGTGTCCAGTTAAAACGGTAAATCGTAAAATAATTCCAGTTGCTCTGCACCGCATGCGATGCGAGATAGATCAGTGTCAGCGAAAAAATCAACCCCACGATGGTTGGATATTGTTTGAGCTGGAGCAGTGACCCAAGTGGATTCGCGCGTTTGATATCAAATTTCCGGCGATGTTCCGGCGGCAGTGATTCGGGTAAAAGGAAATAACCATACAACCAGTTGATGAGCGTAAGGATGGCCGCTGCATAAAAAGGCGCGCGCAATCCGAAACCGGCAAGGAGTCCGCCGATGGCCGGACCAATGATAAACCCAAGACCGAATGCGGCACCGATCATACCAAAATTCTTGGCCCTGTTTTCAGCATTGCTGATGTCGGCGATATAAGCCGTGGCAGTGGAGAAACTGGCGCCGGTAATGCCGGAGATCACCCGGCCCACGAAAAGCCATCCATAAGACGGGGCGAAGGCCAGGAATAAATAATCTATTCCGAATCCGAAAAGGGCCAGCAATAATACCGGTCGTCGTCCGTACTGATCACTCAGGTTGCCGATGATGGGTGCGCAGATAAATTGCATCAGGGCGTACACGGCCAGCAGCCAGCCGCCTTCTTTGCTTGCCTGGTTTACCGGAATATGTTTCAGCGAAGCGATCAGTTGGGGCATCACCGGGATGATCAGTCCCCAGCCGATCACATCGATCAGCATCGTAATAAATATGAATCCGATGGCAGCCTGCTTATTTTTCATAACCTCTGCAAAGTACTGGAAATTGATTCATTTTTTTTTGGTAGCTTAGAATCGTAAAACTGATGATGTATGCTGTCAAAAAAGATCTCTGTTCCGGTCATGATCGCCCTGATGATGGCAGCGGGTATTGCCGCCACAAAGCCACCGGCCGATGAGCATCCGCATAAAAACCTCAAGATCCTGCCGAAAAATATCAGTCATGAGGACCTCGACAAGGTCATGGACGAATTCAAGGAAGCCCTGGGTGTGAAATGCAATTTCTGCCATGCCGCCGACAAAGACAGCAGTTCTCATCACCTGGATTTTGCGAGTGATGAAAAACCAGAAAAAAACATCGCGCGGCAGATGATGAAAATGACGATTAAAATCAACAAGAAATATTTCAGTTATAATAAGTCAGCCGACGGAAAAGCCGAACAATCCGTCCAGTGCGTTACCTGTCATCACGGGAATGCGAATCCGGCAGACAAGCATTTTAAATGATCATCATCCTCGTCCGCAACCCATGATCCACTATAAGAAACTGATTGCCGGTTCAGGCATCATGCTGATCACTTTAACAGGGATTCTGGCCACCCGGCCGGCGGATATCGAGGGCCCCTTTAAAAATCTGCAGGTATTGAAAAAGATGGACGGAGATCACCTGGAGAATATCATGGGTGGCTTCAATGCACAACTCGGGGTCACCTGCAAATTCTGTCATCCCTGGAAAACAAAGGCCGGCGATCCCCACGAGTATATGGATTTTATCACGGATGAAAAGCCGGAGAAAAAGATCGCACGCGAAATGCTGCGCATGTCGATCCGGCTCAACCGTAAATATTTCTATTCGTCGATTGACGGAAAATTGAAAGTCAAACCCGTGATCTGGTGCAAGACCTGTCACCAGGGATTGGAACGGCCGTCGATGGTTAACAGACCATAATATACTTCCAAAAAAAACGCCCGTCTTTGCAGACAGGCGTTCATATGAATTCCCTAAAAATTTATTCCTTCACCAGCTTCTGCTGATACGTCGTTTTCGCCGTTTTCATTTTGATGATATAGATGCCGTTGGCAAGATCTGCCGTAGGCATGCTCACAGCACCCAGTCCCGCATCATTGTTGACTTCGCGGATCTTCTTTCCGGACACTGAATACAAAGACACGCTCAGCACGGCGTCATCTCCGGCAACCACGTTCACTACGGACACCATCGGATTCGGATACACCACCGGTGTGGCGCCTTTCCCAAACCGCACAAACTTGGACGGGAAATAAGACGTTTTGCCGTCTAGATCCACTTGTTTCAACCGGTAAAAATTGACGCCGTTCAGAGGATTGTTATCCGTGGCGGTATACGACTGCGTGACATTGCTATTACCCACAGCCGTTACCCGCACCAGATCTTCATACGTGGAACCGTTGGCGCTCCGTTGTACTTCAAAATAATCGTTGTTGACTTCCTGCGAGGTTGACCAGCTGATGCCCACATAACTGTTGTCGATGATCCGCACATCAAAAGTGGAGAGATTGATCGGCAGCGTGGAATTTTCAAAATTGTCAAAAGTAGCTGTAGACAGCGCGCTGTTCTTGTTGCTCGTTACGGCGAATCCGGTGTATACCGTGCTTGCCAGACCGAAACCGAGATCGATCGAAGTACCTACCTGGACCCAGGTGCCTGCTGCTCCCGTGGAAGAAACGTAAGCGCTGTATACCGTTCCGGCTTCAACCAGTCGTACGTAGTAAGGCGCCGCGACGGACGGACCATTGATGGTAATAGCATTGGTGAGCGAAGCGGTGCGGTACATAAATTTAATACCGCCGCCGGAGGTCAGTCCGATGAAAGCAAACCGTGACGTATTGCTCAGGCTATCGCGCATCATGATGCCCGCTTTGTTGGCAGCCGAAGTATTGTCCTGCGTGGCGACGCGCACGGTAAATTCATTGTTGTCGGCGGTAAGCGGCGTCCAGGCAAACTGGAATTCATCATTGGTGCCACCGATATCTGCTCCGGATCCAGCGATCGTGAAAGTGGACCCTGCGTAACAGGATGAACCTGCCACGCCGATGTCACCGATATCTGCATTGGTAAAACGGGTAAACAGCGGGCAGGGGCTGGGTTGATCCAGCGTAGAGAATCCATCGGAAGCTTCAGCGCTCTGATCCGCACCGCAGGTGGCCTGCACTTTCATAACATAGTCCGTTCCGGGACTAAGCGCTGTAATATTGATGGAGGTTCCGGTAGTGGTACGGGTGATCCAGCTGTCAATCAGCGTGGATTTATAACTCACAAGGTAGCTGGTGGCTGTTGGCACGGCATCCCAACTGAGTGTAGCCGTATTCATGGTGATGGCCGTTTCATTCAGGTTCTTCGGCGTAGAACAAATATTGGATGGCGATCCATATACCTGGAACTCATTCAGATTATACCTGAAACCGACGGAAGCCGTACCAATCATCCGCACATACCGGCCCGTAGCTGCACCGGCAA
>CAZZYD010000294.1:0-4591 GCA_964658175.1 uncultured Puia sp.
TTTTTCCATCAGGTAACTACCCGACAGCTGGAGAAAGAAACGACGGTCCGAGGAATGATGTTCCAGGCTGGCGTTGGTGGAAGCTTTCTGGTCCGCAAAGGAGCCAGGGAATACACTTGTCTCGCGATGGTAACCTCCGCCGACACGAAAGCTGGTGGCGGAATCACCGCCCGACAAGAAAGCATGCCCGTCGCTGCTCTGTCCGGTTTTGCCCAATAATACTTTTTGCCAGTCCGAGGACCGTGTCGTATCCCATAGGGTCAGATCGGGTGCCGTGGAGGCGTCTGGCGTTTCTCCATCGTTTAGGAATGCTTCGTGGCGCATGGTCAGAAACTCTTTGGTGTTGAGCAACTTCATCGGCTGCGTAAGCTTCATGATGCCTGTGTAGGCATTCACTTCCATATGCGTCTTACCTGATGTCCCCTTTTTGGTCGTAATGAGGATGACGCCATTGGCTCCGCGTGAACCATAAATGGCCGTGGCATCTGCATCTTTTAAAATGTCAATGCTGGCAATGGATGCCGGGTCAATGCTGCTGAGCGGATCGCCATTTTGAATAATCCCGCTATAGGGCGATCCCAAGGAAGCGGAGCCAAAAGGGACCCCATCTACGATGTATAAAGGGTTGGTCCCACTGGTCAAGCTGTTCCGACCGCGAATCAACACCTGAAAACTACTGCCAGTGACACCTGTATTTTGAACGACCGTCAACCCGGCCACTCGTCCTTCCAGTGCGGACAACGGATCAGTAACGGGTTGTTTTTCGATCTCTTCGCTTTTCACCGTGCTGACATTGCCCGTGTTGAGTCGATGGGTGGTGGTTCCGTACCCAATTACCTGGACTTCATCGAGCTTACTCAAAGCCCGTTTCAGTATGATGCGTAAGGTATTTCTACCCGACACGGGCACGTGGAGGGATTCATAGCCGATGTGGCTGACGAGCAAGACGGCAGTCGCTGAAATGGATTCCAGGCGGAAGGTGCCGGTTTCATCTGTTTCAGCAAAGATTGTGGTGCCCTGGACCTGGATCGACGCATGCCAGATCGGGTCGCCCTCCTCTCCGATGATCTGTCCTTGGAATCTGCCATCTTTCAAGGAGGCACTCAGCTTTGCCATTTTTTTCTGGACGACGATCGTATTGTGGTCGATTTTGTAATCGACGGGTTGGCCCGCGAAGCAAATGCCCAGCGCAGTTTCTACCGGCGCCTGGCTGACGCTGATGTCAACCAAATGTGTATCGGTGAGGTCTTCGCTGCTATAGACAAAAAAGAGCCCGGTTTGACGATGGATATCCACGAAGAGGTTTTTCAGCGGAGCCTGGTGCTCATTCAAGGTGACGGTTTGCGCCGTGACGCTGAAGGCCATCAGCGGAAGCAGGAAAAAAAGTAACCGTTTCCTCATGTAGCGTTGGTTTTGGCATGCCGCGGGCAATCGGATTGACCGGGCAAATTTTTAAAAGCAATAAAAAGCAAGGAATCGTGCGGAAATCAGGTTTTACGTGGGCTGACCAATACTTGTTTGCCGTTGATTTGGAACGTTACGTGACCGGCTTTCTCCATGGTCCGCAAGAGTTCAATCAAAGAGTGAGACCTGGGTAAGATACCCGTGAAATGGTTGGGTACGGGTTCGGTGAACTGCACGTCGATCGGATACCATCGCTGCAATTCTTCCATGATAGATGGCAAGGAAGCATCTTGAAACCAAAACAGGTTTTGTCGCCAGGACACGGTTTGTTCTGCATTGGCAATGGCCACGAGCAGTTTGCCGGATTGACCGGTTAACGCCTGTTGCCCCGGTGTGAGCTGTACGCTGTCGTTCCTTTTCGTAAACCGGATGGATCCTTCCAGTAACGTGGTGACGGCAGCCGTATGGTTTCCATAGGCTTGCACATTGAAGTGCGTACCGAGCACGCGAACGTTGCCTGAATCCGAATGCACGATAAACGGCCGGACTTTGTCATGCGCTACTTCAAAATAGGCTTCTCCACGGAGGGTGACGTTTCGATACCCCTGGATAAAATTCGAGGGATACTGCAAGCTCGATCCGGCATTCAGCCAAACCTTGGTTCCATCCGATAATTGCACCTGGTATTGCGTCCCGATGGGCGTCGTGAGTGTATTTTCCTGTACGTCTGTGCCGCCTCGATAAACCAACTGATTGCTGTCTGTTTTAATTGCCTCGGTATAAGCCAGTAGTGCCCCGGCGTGAACGGTATCCAGTCTTATTTTAGACCCACTGGACAAGGTTAGAAAGGGTTGCGTCGGTGCGATCGCCACGTCGTTGTGATAACGAACGGAATCGGATGCCATGAGTACACCGGAATTTCTTCCCGTTTTATGTTTGATAAGCCAGTCGACACCGACTAGGATCCCACAGACCACGGCAGCCACCGCCACCCACCGGCGCCACGACCAATGAAACATGGTTTTGGATTGCACGTCCTGCAATTCTTGAATGCGGGCTTTGATCCGTTGCCAACTCGGATCCGGGTCGATGGCTTTGAATGCCGCGAGTTCGGCTTGCCACCGCGGTTCGTCACTAATGTCTTCAAACAGTTCCTGGTGCAGTTCAGATTCCGCCAGCCACTGTTCCAGCACGCGCGTTTCTTCCGCAGACAGGTGTTGCTGCTTCTGGTAACGGGTGAGAATGGATACAATGGAGGACATGTCTGCCATAAATAATAATTGAATGCCTGTATCTACATAACGCGATGAGGACAATGCAGGATTAGGTCATCGTGTAAAGAATACAAACCCAGACCAATTAAAGGTAGGAAAAGGAGGAAAAAAGAAAAATAGGGGAAAATCATTAGAAGAACCAACTGCCGACGATGCCGCGCTGTGCAAGGCCCTGCTTGATCTTCCGGAGGGCATTGGCCCTTTGGGCCTTCACGGTATTCACAGACAAACCCATTTTGTCCGCCACTGCGGCGATGCTTTCGCCTTCAATAAAGAGCTCATTAAAAACTGTCTTCATTTTATCCGGGAGCGATTCAGCTTCCTGTAGAATTTGCCGAAGGGATTCCGCCCTGACCATTTCCGTGTGAATCTTGTCTTCGAATAATTTGTCACTTGAGGCAAAAAAAATGCGTGACTTTTTAATTACCTGCTGATGTCTAAGGTGATTATAACATGCGTTGCGCGTGACCATGTATAAAAACGATACCACCTCTTTCAGGCTATTAAATCTTTCCCGATTTTCCCAGCATTTCACAAAACTATCAGCGACCACATCCTCATTGGTATCACCATCGATGATCAGCCGACCGGCAAAATAGGACAAGGATTTGAAATACTGTGAGTATAAAAACTCCAAACAGGCAATACTGCCATGCTTAAAGTCTTGTACTGAAAAAGTAGCATGTGTTGAACAGGATATAGCCATGACTCTCACATTGAATGCGCATTCGGCTGAGAGTCTTTGTGCCATAATAAACGTGGGACATCACTTACCGTTCTGAGGTCGTAGGAACCTATCCCGAATAAGTGAGCCCACGCCTAAGCGTGAGCTCTTCACTTATTGCCTCGGGATTTGAAATTCCTACGTTTCAGAACGAGACTCAAAGCGAAAGCTTCAAATGATTTATGAAGGATCGCAAAGCTAAAGATAAACAAAGTTTCGATTCGACGTTCGAACGAACGTCAAAATGCTGTTGAATTTCTTTGAGATTTCAATTAATGAACACGGAAGAGAAAGATTTTTTGAAAGCCAAATTTGGATATTGCATCAAAAAAATCATTTTAGATAATAAAGCTTCTAAAACGTTGACTACAAGCGACAAATCGATTTCGAGTTTAAGAAAACTCGCTGCCGCATCTGAGGTCGAATTTGCAATAATTCAAAAAGTGGTAACCGGTCAGAAAAACCCGGCGTTTACGACTATTTACGCTATAATTGACGGTTTAGGCTTAAGCCTAAGTGAATTTTTTAAAATATTCGAAAGCATTGACAGCACCGAATTTGTCGAAAAATAATACTATATGTAATTGATTGTATAAATTCGATAAATGGTTTATGCCATTAAAAGATTGATAAGAGTCTAAGACAAGCTTGGTCAAGACATTTGAGGTTTTGAATCTCCATGACTCACTGAAAATTACGGTGTGAGTCCAAGTGTCAGCCGAATCACCTGTACTCGCTGAAACCCGCCACCAGTGCGGGTTTTGCTTTTCTGGTAGCAATTGTTGGTAGCAATATGCGCTGAATTTCTCAGCCTCCACAATACTTTGAAATCCGAAAAATAAACTCCACAATATGCAATATCTAAAAAAAGACATGTTCTATTCAGGCTATGAATGGAAGGCAGGCGATGATTTTGATGATCCGAAGTTTCTCAAATACCAGGAACACTCGGAATTAAACCGGTCGGAAGGTTATGAAATGCTTTGGTTTATTAACTATTGCGCGAAGGCTTGGAACTGGCCTGACGCAAGTTTAATTATGGCTTGTCAAACTCTCGAGAAAGCGATTCAAACAAAAGTGCCTTCTACAATACGAACTCATAGTGGTATCAAAACGTGGATCGAATTACACTTTAAATCATTTTGGTCCTCTCTTTAAATAGCAATGCACATGGCTCGGAAGAAGATAA
>CAZZYD010000295.1:0-4587 GCA_964658175.1 uncultured Puia sp.
CGAATCGAATTCAAACTATTCCAAACTCATTTTCATCCGCCATCCCTCCGTGGTGGTTACGCGCCTGCTAAAGGATTACGAGGAAATGCTCTCGTCGTACGGTTTCTGCCGCATCCACCATTCACACCTGATCAACCTGTCGCATGTGAGCAGGTATATCAAGGGAGATGGCGGCCAGGTGGTCCTGGAAAACGGAGAGCTGATCGATGTCGCCCGCCGCAAAAAAGAAGACTTTCTAAAACTGCTGGCCCGGTACCGCGCGGCTTAGCGCCAGAAATGCATCTCCCAGACAGTCGATAAGATTACCCGGCGTCATGGCCTCCTGCGAAAACCGGGCAGCCGCAAGGTCTCCCGCTGCCCCGTGGAGGTATATGCCGAGCCGGGCTGCTGATACCGGTGGATATCCCTGGGAAAGCAAAGCGGTGATGATGCCCGACAGCGCGTCGCCACTGCCGCCTTTGGCCATGCCTGCGTTGCCGGTGGTATTGAAGGATAGGGTGCCGTGCGGCATCGCAACGGCGGTGAAATGTCCCTTGACCACAACAATCACATTTAATTTTTTGGCCTGCACAACGGCCGTTGAAAAGCGCGCGAATTCGTCCGGCTGCTGACCGAACAGGCGGTCGAACTCTTTCGGATGCGGCGTGAGTATGCTGAGCGAAGGTATTTTGGAGAGCAGGTTGGGAGAAGCCGACAATATATTCAACGCATCGGCATCGATCAGCATCGGCTTCTTAAAGCCCTCGAAAACCGCCGCCAGCAGTCCGCGCGTTTTCGCGTCAGTGCCGATACCCGGACCGATGCCGACGACAGCATATTTATCGAGCGGATCGTCGATGCGGGTGGATATTTTTTCATTCGGATCCACAGACACCATCACTTCCGGAACTGCGGTTTGCATAATCGTATAGCCACAGGCAGGGATATGCGCAGTGAGTAAACCCGCGCCGCCATGGAGGCAGCCGCGGGCCGCGAGCAGTGCCGCACCCATTTTGCCAAAGCTTCCGGCGACGAGTAAGGCATGGCCGAAACTTCCCTTATTGGTGAACGGATCGCGGGGTTTGTAGATGGATGAGGCGACCGACTGGTCAACGGTTGAATACGGAATTGCGAAGCCCTGGAGAAATGATTCGATGCCCTTCATCGGGTAAAGGTAACGAGAAGCTATTTCTTCTCGCCGCCACGGCCTTCCGGATCATTTTCCGGTTCTTCCGGCGCCTCATGGCCACCCTGCTGGTAGTTGCCGAATACATCGCAAAGTTTCTTGGATGCATACACGCGCGTGTTGTCGTTATTGCAAAGGGCGATGATCGTCGCATCCTCATCCAGCATGCGGATGAAAACGGTCCGGTTGCCATGCCACCAGCCGTTATGGTAGATCAGTTTTTTATTGTAGGGAAGACAGATCATGCGCCAGCCGAGGCCATAATTCCGGCGACCGGCTTTTTCCTGGCTATACGGCGTATAGGCACTGTCGAGCGTGGCCTGTTTGAACATGACGCCGCCACGCAGCGCGAGATCCCATTTCAACAGGTCTTCCGGCGTGCTGTAAATATTTTTATCGCCATACACCAGGTCAAGGTATTCCAGCGGGTAGGCGATGCCGTTTCTTTTGTAGGACTTCGTGGCATGCGCGGTATCGGAAAGCTGGAACACATAGCTGTCATGCATTTGCAGCGGTTCGAAAAAATGTTTTGTCAGGAATTCGGTATAGGTTTCACCGGATGCTTTCTCAATGATCAGTGCCAGCAAGGCGAAATTGGTATTGGAGTATTCAAAATGTTTTCCCGGCGCTGCGTGGGACACGGTGGCTTTATGCTGGATCAGGTATTGCAACAGGTCGGCATTGGTCAGGAATTTTTTCTTGTCCCATCCCGACTGATCCATAAAATGGACATAGTTCATCAGGCCGCTCCGCTGGCTAAGCAGGTTTTTGATCAGGATGCCCGGTGGAAAATTCGGCAGGTATTTGGAGATGTCGTCGTGAATATCCAGTTTGCCTTCTTCCCATAATTTGAGCACCGCCATCGCCGTAAAGGTCTTTGATACCGAGGCGAGGTGGATGGGTGTATGGGCGTTGATGGAATCGCGGTGCGCACGTACATTTTTGAAGCCGCTGTACCGTTCGTACACGATCTGGCCGCTTTTGGCTACGAGCAGGCCGCCATTAAAGCCATGACGGAACAGGGAATCATAAAAATATCTGGAGGCATTGAAATAGTGGTGGAAAGCGTCTTTTGACAAAGATTTGGCGGGAGCGACGTAACTTGCGGCATCTAAAACAGCATCCGCGGTTTTACCGGCCGGCGGGATTTTGGACGACTGTCCGCAGCCGATTAAAAATGACGCAACCAGTAAGGAGCAGCAAATAGTTTTCAAAAGGACACTGTTTAATGGGTGATTCAAAATTAATGAATATGCGGGACCGGTAATGGATTTATAACGCAAAAATCATTGGGAGATTATGGCAGAGAAAAAAATTACAAGTTATCCGAAAGAAAAGATCAATATTTTGTTCCTGGAGAATATCAGCGATGCCGCGGTCAAGCATTTCTCCCAGGCAGGGTATAGCTCTGTAAAAAAAATCGGTGGCGCCCTGTCAGAAGCGGACCTGATCCGCGAAGTGGCCGATGTCCATCTGCTGGGCATCCGGTCAAAAACGCAGGTCACGGCCAAAATACTCGAGGCTGCAAAAAAACTCCAGGCTATCGGATGTTTTTGCATCGGCGTCAACCAAGTTGACCTGAAAACCGCCACCACACACGGTATTGCGGTTTTTAACGCACCCTATTCCAATACCCGTTCCGTGGCTGAACTGGTGATCGGCGCGTCCGTGATGCTGATCCGCCGCATCCCCGACAAGAGCAAGGCGGCCCATGAAAAAAAATGGTTGAAGGAAGCGAAGGGCAGTTTTGAACTCCGCGGAAAGACCATGGGCATCATCGGGTATGGAAATATCGGTACGCAGGTAAGCGTATTGGCCGAATCCCTGGGGATGAAAGTGGTTTTTTATGATGTGCTGACCAAACTCCCGCTGGGCAATGCAACGTCCGTCAAAACGCTGAAGGAGCTCGTGTCCGTCTCAGATATCATCACGCTGCATGTGCCCGAAACGCCCCAGACCAAACAGCTGATCAGCAAAGCCGTATTGAAACAGGCAAAAAAAGGGGCGATCCTCCTGAATTATGCCCGTGGGGAAGTGGTGGACCTGGAGGCGCTGGCCAGGGCCATCGAGGAAGGACATATCGGCGGCGCCGGTATCGACGTATTTCCGGTGGAGCCGGAAAAAAACGGGGATGCTTTCAGTTCGCCGTTGCAAAATCTGCCGAATGTATTGCTGACCCCGCATATCGGCGGATCTACGGAAGAAGCCCAGCAAAACATCGGGGAAGACGTCAGTAATAAACTATATCAATACCTTGAAATGGGCATTACGACGGGTTCCCATACGATCCCTGAACTGAGCCTGCCACAGCATCCTGACAGTCACCGGATCCTCCATGTACATAAGAACGTACCCGGGGTGCTGTCAGAGATCAATACCAGGCTGTCCAGCCATCATATCAATATCCTGACGCAGTATCTGAAAACGAATGAAGATATCGGTTACGTGGTGCTGGATGTAAATAAGAAACTGTCTGCCCAGGCGCTGGAACTGCTCAAGGAGGTGAAACATACGATCAAGACCCGGTTGCTGTACTAAGCGCTGGTCAGGGAACGAATTTGTGCAGGAAATCCGACAGGTAGGTGATCCGGTTCAGGATCATGCTGGTGATGATGCTCACGATAACGACCAGAATTACGAGGGCGAGCCAGAAGCGGCGGTCGAGTTTTACCCGCTTGATTTTGGGAATCTCGATTCTTTCGAGGCGGCTTTCTTTCTTTATGGAGACGGGTTCCCGGCGTTCAATGACTTCTTCAAATTTTTCCTTGCCAAGGTCCGTAATACGATAGGTTCCGCCGCTGCTGTGGTCTATGAATCCATAATCCCGGAACTTGGACACGAGTTCTTTTACGTACTGGTCCTTGTTGTTCACTTCACGCGGAAGCGTTCCACTGAGGTAATTAATATATGGCTGTTCCTGAATCGATCCCCGGTTATAGATGATTTCGAGAAACTTTAATTCTTCTTGCGTCATGGGATAAGAAAGGGGTATCACGAAACTAGCCTATTTTTTAACAAAATGGTATTTTTCGGAGAATTATAGTAAAAACCGCAAATTGGTTTTTTGTCTTATAATTTATATTATGTTAAGTAGCATTTTACGCGAAGGCCCAAAGGGATCGCTAAGCCGCAAAGATTTTGCATATCCCCTGCGGCTTAGGTTGTCAGAAATATTCGGAAATCAGGAAATTGAAAAGAGTAATGCATGATCGATTTGCGCCTTGGCATCCTTGGCGCCTTTGCGTGAACCAAACACCGCGCGAAAGACTCCCTACCTTAAATGCTTAAACAAACTCAGGTTCCACTCACTCATATCCGCAGATCCGGCGCTGGCTTTTATCTCCTGCAGTTTTTTTCCAATTGCCAGCATGGCGAACAGGGATATTTTCTTCATGACGATAAGGATCTTAATCCTATGAAAT
>CAZZYD010000296.1:0-4571 GCA_964658175.1 uncultured Puia sp.
TGCGGGTCATTTTTCAGCCAGAGGGCTTTGCACTGCAGGTTCTTTGCGAGCTGCACATCGGTGATCCGATCGCCGATCACAAAAGACCCCGCCATATCATACGCGGGATTGTTCAGGTAACCGGTGAGCATGCCGATGCCCGGCTTGCGGGTATCCAGGTGCTGATCCGGAAAACTCCGGTCGATGTGTACGGCGCTGAAATGAATGCCCTCTCCTTCGAGGGATGCCATGATCAGCTCGTGCACGGGTTGAAAGCTTGCTTCGGGAAAAGAGGGTGTTCCCAGTCCGTCCTGGTTGGTGACCATCACCAGTTCAAAATCCATTTCGCGCGCAATACGGCCCATGTAATGAAACATCTGCGGATAAAACCACAGTTTGAGAAATGAATCAATCTGGTAATCCGGCGGCACTTCTTTGATCAGTGTGCCGTCCCGGTCAATAAAAAGAATTCTTTTCATGCAATTGAATAAGCAGTGAAAATTTATTTGCCATGCAGTCGCGCCGCGGCCACATCCGAAGCTTTCACCCCAGATGCCTTGTTGCCAAAACTGTTTCGCACATAGGTCAGCACGTCGGCCACCTGCTGGTCGGTCATCGCCGGGTGCGGCGGCATCACATTGTGATAGTCATCACCATCGATCTCAATCGGTGTATTCAAACCCTTGATCACGGTGCTGATCAGGGTCTGTTTATCGCCCAACACCCATTTTGTTTTAATAAGCGGTGGATTCATATGCGATACGCCACCGCCGTCGGCCTGGTGACAGGCCAGGCATTGCTGCTGATAGAGAATCAGGCCGGCCGCAATCGAAGCGCGAAGCCCGGCGGCCCCTGCCGTTGCGGGTTTGTGCGTTTGGCCCGATGTTTCTTCAACAGATGAAATCAGCAGCGAAAAGAGAATGATCGGCAATAAGATATTTCGGGTCATTTGGATGCATAGCTAATTTTCCAGATCGTACCTTTTTCGTCATCAGTTACATAAATGGAACCGTCCGGGCCCTGGGCAAGTCCGCAGGGGCGATGTTTGGCCCGGCCGGAGGCAGTTTGCGCTGCGCCTCCGGAAAATCCGTTGGCGAACACTTCCCATTTACCGGAGGGTTTTCCATTTTCAAATGGAACAAAAGCCACATAGAATCCTTCCTGTGGTTCCGGTGCGCGGTTCCAGGATCCGTGAAATGCGATGAAAGCACCGTTGCGGTATTTTGCCGGAAACTTATCCCCGGTATAAAAAAGCAATCCATTGGGCGCCATATGCGCAGGGAATGCAACCACGGGATTGATCGTGCTGTCGGCGCCCGTCTTTTTCCCGTCACCACCGTATTCCGGGGCGAGGATTTTTTTATTCTGGAAAGGATCGAAATAGATATAGGGCCAGCCCGCATTGTCGCCGGGGTGGATTTCATACATGCACTCTGCCGGCAGTTCGGCGCTCTGTTTATCCGTATACATTGCGGGGAAGAGGGTGTTGAGCTGATCGCGGCCGTGTTGCATCACAAACAAGGTATTGGTGGCCGTATTCCAGTCAAGACCAACCACATTGCGCAGGCCGGTGGCATAGCGCGTGCCGTCGCCATAGGTCTGGTTCATTTTATCCGCCTTGAATTGCCAGATTCCGCCGGCAGAATCCAGCACCGGGCAGGGCATTCTCCCGAGCGATCCCGCTACGCGGTCTTCAACCTGACAGGAATTTGAAAAAGCGCCGATATTGACATAGAGATTTCCGGCGTTGTCCAGCGTAATCGCCTTCGCTTCGTGTTCACCGCGGGCAAGCAGGCCCGTAACGATTTTTTCCGGCGCCTGGGGTGTGGCAACGGTGCCATCGGCGTTTAATTTATACCGGAATACTTCGGTGTCGGAAGAAGTATACAGGTAACCATCTTTAACGGCGATGCCGGTGCCCGTGTAATCGCCGAACATCGACATATTATCAGATACCCCATCTTTATTTTTATCTTCGAGCCGAACGATCGTATTCCCGTTTTTCTTTTTGGCCAGTTTCACAAATACGATCCCGTCAGCGGTCACGGCGATATGGCGGGCTGATCCCAGTCCATCTGCAAACACGGTCGTTTTAAAACCGGCGGGGATAGTAAGGGTGACATCGGAAACAGGCGGATTATTTTTTTGAATGCCCGTGCTGTCCGAAGAAAAACCCGTGCAGGCGCTTGTGCTGAACAGCAGGACAAAGACTGCCTTAGAAAAAATTGATTTCATCTGTTGTATTTTTAAATTTAATTCGACTCCTGTTTGCTAAAGGTACGAAGCCCGTTTGTTAAGAGACGGTTCTCCTGTTCGGTCCCGACGGTGATCCGCAGGCATCCTTCGCAAAGCAATACCCTGCTCCTGTCCCGCACTACGATGCCCAGCGACACCAGATGTTCATACATCGCCTTTGCATCGGGCAGTTTCACCAGCAGGAAATTTGATTCACTCGGGTACACCATCTCCACGTCAGCAATCGCTTCCAGTTGCTGCCGCAGATCACCCCGCAGCTGCACCAGTTTGCGGATCATTTCGTTCACGAGGCCGGTTTGCGACAAGGCTTCGAGTACCAGGTCCTGCGTAGCCTGACCGATATTGTACGGTGGCTTTACTTTGTTCATTATACCGATGATTTCCTTACCAGCAAAAGCCATACCGAGCCGAAGTCCGGCGAGGCCCCATGCCTTGCTGAGCGTTTGCAAAATAACCAGGTTTGGATAGTCGAGCAGGGATGGTATATAAGATTTATATCTTGAAAAATTAATATACGCTTCATCTACTACAACAAGGCCGTCAAAATTGTTGAGGATCATTTCCACCGCCGCATGTTCCATCACGTTTCCGGTGGGGTTATTGGGCGAGCAGATCCAGATGATCCGGGTATTTTCGTCGATGAGGCTTTCGATCTGTTCCAGGTCGAGTTGAAAATCCGGGGTGAGCGAGGCGCTGCGTACTTCGATGTCATTGATGTGCGCGCTCACTTCGTACATACCGTAGGTGGGCGGGTTGATGATCACATTATCCTTCCCCGGATTACAGAACGCGCGGAAAAGCACGTCGATGCATTCGTCGCTGCCGTTGCCGAGAAAAATATTGGATGCCGGCACGCCCTTGATCTGACTCAGTTTTTCTTTTATCAGCATCTGGTGCGGGTCGGGATAACGATTGTAATTTTTATGAAGCGGAGAGCCGATGCTATTTTCGTTGGCATCGAGATATACGGCCGCAGTTCCGGTGAATTCATCGCGCGCGGACGAATACGCGACCATTTTTTTTATATTCTCCCTTGTAAGCGCATCAATACTGAACATGACTGATATTTTCTACGATTCTTTTACAGGTAAAGATTCCATTCGTACGGTGATGGCATTGGCGTGCGCCTGCAGGCCTTCGGCGCCGGCCATGGTGATCACGGACTGGGCGATGCCCTGAAATCCTTCTTTCGACAACTGCTGAAAACTGATCTTTTTCACAAAGCTGTCCACACTCACCCCGCTGTAGGCTTTCGCCGTTCCGTTGGTTGGCAGCGTATGATTGGTACCGGTAGCATAATCACCGGCGCTTTCGGGCGCGTAGTGACCCAGGAAAACCGAACCGGCATTGATCACGCTCATGGCTACCCGACCCGGCGCCGCGCAGGCAAGGATCAGGTGTTCCGGCGCGTAGCTGTTTAACAGTTCCATCGCCGTTGTTTCATCCGCCACCAGCATAATGCTGCTGTGTGCGAGCGCCTGGGCGGCAATATCCTTTCTGGGCAGCAACTCGAGCTGCTGGCTGATGGCTGCCAGCACGGCATCGGCGAGCGGCCTCGAAATGGTGCAAAGCAAAACCTGGCTGTCGGGTCCGTGTTCGCACTGAGACAAGAGGTCGGCGGCAATAAAGGCCGGAACGGCGGTCTCATCGGCGTAGATCGCCAGTTCGCTCGGCCCGGCGGGCAGGTCGATGGCAATGCCATCTTTCTGCACCAGTTGCTTGGCAGTGTTGACGTACTGATTGCCCGGACCAAAAATTTTGTATACTGCCGGAATCGTTTGTGTCCCATAGGCCATCGCGCCGATGGCCTGTACGCCGCCGACTTTATAAACCGCCGTGACACCGGCAAGAGAAGCTGCGTACAATATGGCGGGATGAAGTTTTCCTTCGGCATCCGGCGGGCTGCATACGATGATTTCTTTGCAGCGCGCGATCCTGGCGGGTATGCTCAGCATCAGCAGCGTCGAAAACAACGGAGCGGAGCCGCCCGGAATATACAATCCGACTTTCTGAATCGCGACGGATTTTCGCCAGCAGGTGATGCCCGGCATGGTTTCCACGGGTTCTTCCTTTTTCCACTGCTGCTGGTGAAATTTTTCAATGTTTTCCTTTGCCTGGGCGATGGCTGCCTTGAGTTCCGGATCGATGGCGGTTTCGGCGGCCGTGAACTCGGCTTCCGTCACGAGCAGCTGATCGGGGGCACTTTTGTCAAAAGCCAGACTATACGCTTTGACGGCCTCGTCTCCTTTTTCGCGGATCGCGGCAAGCATTTCCGCTACCTGTGTTTCCAGGTAGGCTACCGGCGGCCGGGGTCTTTGCAACAGTGGTTTCCATTG
>CAZZYD010000297.1:0-4563 GCA_964658175.1 uncultured Puia sp.
GAAAATGGTTTTTTGGTAGACGCCACCACCGATTCAACACGCTTCAACAAAACAAACCTTAAGAAATATGCGGCGGTCATATTTTTGAGCCCCACCGGAAAAGTACTCGGCAAAAAAGAAGAAGAAGCATTTCAGCAGTACATCGAAAAGGGTGGTGGTTTCGTCGGCATTCATGCTGCGGCAGACTGTGAATACAACTGGCCCTGGTACGGCAAAATGCTGGGAGCCTGGTTCCTGAGTCATCCGAAACAGCAGCAGGCCAAGCTGGCGGTCGTGGACAAGAAGCATGCTTCAACGGCAACCTTACCCCGCATCTGGGATCGTTATGATGAGTGGTACAATTACCGGAACTATAATCCCGACATCGAAGTGCTGATCCGTATCGATGAAAGCAGTTATACCGGTGGCGCCAATGGCGCTTTTCATCCGATCGCCTGGTATCATTCCGTTGGCAGGGGACGTGTTTTCTATACGGGTCTGGGCCACACCGAGGAATCTTATACAGATCCGGTGTTTCTGACTCATATCATGGGTGGAATCCACTACGCCCTGGGCCTCGACGAATAGATCAGTCGCGCACGGTAGCTGCAATGCGGTTCAGCTGCGCCGTTTTTTCCTGCGCAATTTTCACCACTTCGGGATTACTTGAATTTTTGAGGGAGTTGAGGATTTCCATGGCCTGCTTGAGCAGTTCGCGGCGTTGCCTTGCATTGGAAATGATCTGGTTTACATCCACGCGTGACAGGTTACAATCCACGGTGGAGAGGTAAAGCGCCGAATTCAGGTCTTCCACCCTCCTTTCCAGCATAGAGATCCTGGATTTGCCGGTGGAGTTGGATACTTCTTTTCCCGTGGTGCCGTTTCCTGAAATCTGCGTGTTCAGCAGGTCATTGCTGTTTCGTAAACGGGTATTGATGTCCGTTAGACGGTCGTAGTCTTTTTGCAGGTCGTCGAAAGCTTTTCTCAAGACGGCGTCATTCATTTTTTTACCCTCGCCCGTTTCAGCAGTGCCGCCGCTCCTGTTTTCCTGGTTTGCACTGTTCACTTTCGATTCCAGGTCGGCGATGCGGATATCCTTATCGATGAGGGCGCCTTTATTTTCAAGATCGGCTGCCTGAGGATCGCTGTAGAGTACCCGGTTCTTTTCATATATCCTGTTGCGGATATCCACCTGTGTTTTGCGATCGTCCAGTTCCGCCCAGAAGGCCCGGAGGTTGCTCGACCCGATATCAAAGGAATCGGAACCGTTCGCTTTGCCGAGACTGTCCAGCAGGTTGCGCATTTTCCGTTCGCCGGCTTTAATCGCGCGGTCGACACTGTCTGACCGGCGGTCTGCGCTGCTGTCTCCGAGCAACAGGGCGTATTGTTTATCCATCACCTGGATGGCCATCAGTTGCTGGTGCAGCATCGAATCTGCCATGATCGCCTGCTGATTTTCCCTGCGGAGAATAAAATTCGGCGTTTCGGGATTTTCCGCTACCAGGCTTGTATCCCTGAACGCGAGAAAGATCACGAGCAGCAATGCAAGGGTACCCCCGTACAATACCGCAAATTTGATGATCTCCCTCTTCCGTTCGTTGAAATTCAGTGGATCCATGAGTTTATATTTTAAGGTGCTGGATTATTTACTTTCATCCGGTAGGATAATGGCTGGCGACTGTCCATTCTTTTAACTGCAATGATCGTCCCGGGTTTAAACGATTGTTTCCATAACAGGGTTTTGGGGTCCAAAAACTTTTCCCTGAAGCCGTTCAGCTCCAGCTGATAAAAAACCCATCCGTAGGGCTGCTGCTGCCCGTCCTGGAGTTCGACCGCTGCCAGCGGCCATTTCTTATTGTATTGGTACATGAAATCCAGAAAAGCCTTGCCCAGAAATTCACGCCCGGGCAGGGAAGCTTCAATAAATACAGGCTGATCGAGGCCCGGCTGTCCGGGAAATTGAAAAGTAAGGGAGAGTTTTTCCCCGGGGTAATTGCCTGGAATGACATCAGGTGACTGATCCGGGTACCAGGCGGCATAAGCCGGCGCGGGGATCGCCTGATATTGCGTCCAGGTGCGCTGAATGAGGAGCGGCAGAAAGAAGGCGCCGGCTGTTGCCAGTGGAATTAACACCGCGGCATGGCCGGCGAGCGCAAAAATCAGCAGGACCAGCAAAAAAATGCCGATCGCCAGTTTGCTGCCGGATATAAAGCGGTCACCCTGCAGGATGCCGGACAAGCGGCACGGTGCGCGCAGCTCCAGGGTAAGCCAGCTCCAACCCGCTGCGGCAAACAGCAGCAGCAACCCGCAAAGCAACAGTACAGCAGAAATATTCATAATCACGCATTACAACCGGTAGACCACACCCAACTGAAGCCCGACATAAGTGATCGGCAGGCGCTGGGTAGCAGCCTGGCCGGGCTGGTTTGGATTCGGGACCGTACCGGTGGTTTGATAATCATTTTTATAATAGACTTCCTTTTCGCTCAATGGTAAAGTCGCCATCATATCTTTTCCGTTCACCTGGTAATCGGTCACGATCCGGTTCCTGATTTGAAAAACGACATGGGAAAATTGCAGTTCGGAAAATATCCGCAGGTTTTCCATCACGCGCACCTGAATGCCCACCCCGCCCATAAATCCGAACGAAGGATTGCGGATACCCCATTCATACCGGAGATCGGAATGACTGCTGGAATCTTTGACCGTGCCGGATTTGGTGGTTTTGACAGATACGTCGTCGATATTGTGCTGAATGCTGTTTGGCCGGATCACAAAGACCGCCCCGATCTTATTATAGATAAACCACTTTGGCTTTGAGATCGCCTTGAAGGTAACATTTGGGGTAAAGGTGACCAGGATGGCATCATATGAAATGGTATTCTGCAAATCGTAGAGACGGTCAGAGCCGGCTCCCGTGGTTTTTATATTGTGATTACTGGAATCCTTCACTTTGCGGATCGTGCTCCTGAAATAATCCACATCCAGTCCCACATTGAGAAAATCATTGACAATATAAGAGAACCCGGCACCTACCCGGAAACCTTCGCCCAATCCCTTGCTCATCGCTTTATATTCGGTGGTTTTTGAGGTGACCGTATTATTCATCTCTTCCACGTGTATGCGGGATATATTGTCAGGATAAAAAGCGAAGGTCGATCCCAAAGCAAGTGCATAGCCGCCGTGGACGTTGACCGAAAAACGGGATTCTGTGCGAATATGAAAAGCCGTATCCGGAATGGCCTGTATGGGATAGGCCTGCTGGCTCAGCGCGGGAAAACAGCAAAATGCCACAAATGCCAGGGATAGTAAATATCCTTTCATCACGTTTCAGTTTATTTCGATTTGTATTCGGGACAATGGTTCCCGCAGACATGGCGCAGGCGTGTGGCATTCAGAGGATTACGGAACTTACGGAAAAGATAAACGGCAAGATGTTGCGCGGTCAAATTTAATACAAAAAAAACCCGGATCAAAGCATCCGGGTTTTTTAAAATCAAAGTGGGTTGTTAATGTACCTTGATCGCGTTCTTTTCATTTTTCTGATCAATATTTCTGATCACGACTTCCACGCGGCGGTTGCACTGTCTGCCTTCTGCCGTTTTGTTGTCGCATTTCGGATTGTCTTTACCAAATCCTCTGGCGATTACCCTGGATTTGTCGATTCCGCCTTTGACCAGCGCATTGGCTACTGCCTGTGCACGTGCTTTGGAAAGCGCCTTGTTTCTGGCCACACTTCCGATATTGTCGGTATACCCGTCGATATAGAAGTTTGAATTTGGAATCTGCGTATTCATCACCTGGGCAGCATGCATAAGAATGCTGTCTGAAGAATGACGGATCGTGGATTTACCGAAATCGAATTCAATGTTTTTGAAATCTGCGGTGATCTGCACCACTACCTGTTCAACAGGACATCCTTTGGAAGAAGCGGGTCCAGCCTGGTCAGGACAAAGATCTTCATCATCATTTACACCATCACCATCTCTGTCAGGAATCGGGCAACCCATGTATTTAGCTACACCGGCAACGGTAGGACATTTATCCTGTGGATCAGGGATGCCATCACCATCGGTATCAGGGCAACCATGGAACTGTGCAAGACCCGGTGTATTGATACAGGAATCTTCTTCGTCATTCACACCATCCTTGTCCGTATCCGGGATCGGACAACCATGATATCTTGGTAAACCGGCAACGCTGATACAGGAATCCTGTTCGTCGTTGATGCCGTCTCCATCGGTATCCGGTATCGGACAACCCTGGTAGCGTGGCAGACCGGCAACGGTGGGACATTTATCAACATCATCATACACACCATCCTTGTCGGTATCCGGTTTGATTTTCTTTTTGTAAGGCATTCCGAAATGGAATCCCACATGCGCATCCGCCTGTTTGGAATCGTGCACCAGTGCGGAGAGTACACTGCCTGACCCGATAAAGAAGGGCCCGATGCGGAAGGCGACGCCGGCATTGAATTGCGTGAGTTCATTGTAACTCAGGGGCAATTCAACGCTGAACAATTTGTTTTCCCAGCGTGGCGTGAAGAAGTATGAATTAAAATAATAGAGGTTGAGGTCATTA
>CAZZYD010000298.1:0-4555 GCA_964658175.1 uncultured Puia sp.
CGATCTCTGCCAGTATTTGGAAAGATGCCAGGCCGGCGGCGCAACTCACGGGGTGGCCGCCAAAAGTGGTGATATGTCCGAGCACAGGACCATTGGTAAAAAGATCCAGGTTTTCTTTCGAAGAAATCACCGCGCCCAGCGGCATACCACCGCCCAGAGCCTTGCCCAGCAAAATGATATCGGGCACGATGCCGAAATGTTCGAAGCCCCAGGACCTGCCCGTTCTCCCAAAACCCGTCTGGATCTCATCAAGGATCAGCAGGCTGCCACAGGCCGTGCAACGATCACGGAGCGCCTGCATCCAACCGGGGTCGGGCACCTGAACGCCATTTTCCGCCTGGATGGTTTCAGCGATCACGCAAGCCGTGCGCGTTGAAATCTGTTCCAGCTCCCGGTACGAATTATAGGTCAGGTGAAGCACGTCGGGCAGCAGCGGACGAAAAGCATTTCGCCAGTATTCGTCGCCCATCACGCTGAGGGATCCCTGCGTGGAACCATGATAGGAATTTTTAAATCCGATGATTTCCGTTCGGCCGGTGACCCGCTTGGCAAGTTTCATCGCCGCTTCGGTGGCTTCGGTTCCGGAATTGGTAAAGTAACACACATCGAGTGGCGCGGGCAGGGATGCGCACAGGGCGGTGGCATAGTCAACCTGCGGCGATTGAATGAGTTCACCATATACAAGCAGGTGAAGATAGCGATCGGCCTGCGCCTTGATGGCATCGACTATTTTCGGGTGACAGTGACCGGTATTGCACACACTGATGCCACCGATCAGGTCTAGGAACTGTCTGCCGGAACGGTCTTCCAACCGGAGGCCGGACGCACGCACGATGTCCAGCGCAAGCGGCGCGGGCGATGTCTGGGCAACATGCCGGAAAAAAAGTTCCCGTTGATTCATTTGGGGTTTAACATTGATGGAGTGACAGCTTATCAGTATTTTCGTATCAGCAAAGGAATAAAGTTCCATTCATTCTTCCATTAAAAAAATACGATATGTCCGTTATACTTCCTGTTAAAGGCGTTTCGCCCACCATCGGTCAGAATTCATATATCGCTCCCAATGCAACGATCGTCGGAGATGTGGTGATGGGAGAAGATTGCAGCGTGTGGTTTAATGCAGTGATCCGCGGCGATGTCAACAGTATCCGCATCGGCAATAAAGTGAATGTGCAGGATGGCTGCATTATTCACTGCACATACCAGAAAGCGAAGACCACTATCGGAAATAATGTATCCATCGGCCACAATGCGATCGTACACGGATGTACCATTCAGGATAATGTGCTGATCGGCATGGGATCGATCATCATGGATGGCGCCGATATCGGGAGCTTCTCCATTATTGCGGCGGGCGCCGTGGTGCTGGAAAATACCAAAGTAGAACCCGGCGTTATTTATGGAGGCGTGCCGGCAAAGAAGATCAAGGATATTCCCCGGGATCTGATTAAGGGTGAAATAGACCGGATCGCCCAGAATTACCTGGAATACGCCAGTTGGTTTAAATAATTCCCTTTTATTCCCGCCAATAATCGCCGTTTTTCTTCGTTTTATCGAAAACCTACCGGGTCCAGTTGCAAATACTGAAAAATCTTTGTAGGTTTAAAATGAAAGAATATCCATGAAAAACGGTAGAAACCTAACCCTGCTTCTCTTGCTGGCACTGATCTGTGCCGGAAGTTTCTCCTGTAAAGTGCAATACGGATGCCCTGCGAACGGACGAAGTGTCGGGGCCGAAAGGATACTCAGTGGTGAGAAAGTGCCAAAGGCGCCAAAGTTCAAAGCTTAATTACCCATTGCTTACCATAAACTTTAAATCCGTATACTATGAGCCTAACCCTCCGCACCGATTTCGGTTGCACCGAAGCAGTCATCGACGATGATTGCGGCCTCAAACGCTTCTACGAAGTGGCCAACATTCTCAGTGACGATCTTGATATTCAATTCAACCAGAAAACAGACGATTTTGATTCGCTGATGTGGGACTTCTTATACAAGAGCCACACGTTAACCCTGCATTATAATATCTATACCGGCATTTCCATCTATCCCAGAAAATTCAGGGAAGCACCGAAAAAAGACAATGAAGCGGTGGTGGAAGTAGCCAAATTCCTGGAAGCGAAGCTGATGATCCATGCTACGCGCCGGCTGGCTTCTTAATCAGTAGGCAGGCTTTTCAATCGAGTCAAGCATATTGAGATAACTGATATACCGCTCTGCAGATACCAAGCCCTCTTCGAGGGCTTTTTTTATGGCGCAATTCGGCTCATCCACATGCAGGCAATTATTAAACTGGCAATCGTTGAGCCTGCTGCGCATTTCAGGAAAATAATGACTGAGCTCCTGTTTTGGAATATCCACCAGTCCGAACTCCCGGATGCCCGGCGTATCGATGATGGCGCCGCCAATGGATTCCGGTAAATCAAACATCTCAGCGAAGGTGGTGGTGTGCATGCCCTTTCCGCTCCAGCCGCTGACACCCTGCGTTTTTAATGCCATGTCGGGAAAGATCGAATTGATCAGCGTCGATTTTCCAACACCGGAATGACCGCTGATCAGCGTCACTTTTCCCGCCAGGAGGCCATTGATCGGTTCGACCCCATCCTTTTTCTCCAGACTCGTAAGCAATACCCGGTATCCGATATTTTCATAGATCGATTTCCTTTCGGCAAAAAGATCCATTTCTTTTTTCCGGTAGATATCCGCTTTGTTAAACAGGATGATGGATGGCACATGAAAAGATTCACCGGCCACGAGGAACCGGTCGATAAAGCCCTGCGATGTTTTTGGATCTTTCAGCGTGGCCACCAGCAGCGACTGGTCCACATTCGATGCAATGATATGATGATGGTGCTTGTTGGCCGGCGACTGGCGGTTGATATAATTTTTCCGGGTATGGATCTTCGTGATCATCGCCGTTCCGTCCGCATCCTGTTCCATTTCGATTTCCACCTGATCCCCCACGGCGATCGGATTGGTGGACGTGAGTCCGTCCATCTTAAAAATACCTTTGATCCGGACGTTCAGAAACTGACCGCTACCTGTTTTGGCAACATACCAGCTGCCGGTAGATTTGTAAATGGTTGCGCGCATGATGTAATTGTGTCCCGTGATCCTTAAGGATATTTTCTGAACAGGGTGAGGCCAAGGATCCATTCCAGCAGCAGGAACAGACCGGCAGCAATGGTAAAAGGTAGAAATTTTTCTGTAAAATGGGTGAATACGCTTACTTCAAAGCGCGATTTTTCGAGGCGGTCGATCTCTTTATAGATCGCGCTCAGGCTTTCATTGTCTTTTGCGCGAAAATATTTTCCACCGGTTTCCGTGGCAATCTGTGTCAGTAGTTTTTCGTCGATGCTGACTTTTTCCCTTTGCATCACCACACCCGACGCGGTTTGCATGGGCACCGGGGCAAATCCTTCCGTACCGACCCCCACCGTATACACGCGAACCCGGAGGGCCTTGGCAATTTCCTTGGCGGCATTGGGATCGATAAAGCCGCCATTGTTTTCCCCGTCGGTGAGCAGGATTACGACTTTACTTTTAGATACCGAAGAGCGAAGTCTCTCCACACTGGTGGCGAGGCCGGATCCTATGGCGGTTCCATCTACCAGCAAACCACTCTGCACATTGAACAACTGTGTTTTTAAAACTGTCCGGTCAGTGGTGAGTGGGCACATCGTAAAACTTTCGCCGGAAAAGATCACCAGGCCGATACGGTCTGTGGGGCGCGCATCAATGAATTCCGAAGCGACATTTTTTGCGGCCTCCATCCGGTTGGGTGTAAAATCCTGCGCCAGCATGCTGCCGCTGATGTCAAGACATAGGATGATATCGATGCCTTCGCCAGATTTTACCTCCTGCTCATTACGCGTTTGCGGACGGGCCAGCGCAAGGATCAGCGAAGCGACCGCCAGCAGGCGGAATATAAAAAGTATATGCCGGAAAATGACTTTCCAGGATTTTGCGTTGCCAAAATTTCTGACCGTCGATACCAGCAGCGTCGCCTGCTGCCGCCTGCCGGGCGCCAGGTAATACCAGATCATCACGGGGATCACTGCGGCCAGCGCAAAGAACCACGGATGGGCAAATCTGATATGTGAGAAAAAGCTATAGAGCACTATTTGACGATTTCATTCAATAAACGGACGGAAGACCGGATCACTTCCAGGTTTTTTTCATTCTCCGCCAGGTCCGGAACATATTTGGCGAATTTTACAAAATCACTCATCCGCAACGCCGTGGCAAGTCTGGTAAAAGAATCCCTCGGCATTTCTTCACGGCTCAATTGCAGGATCAGTTCCTCATTCGTTCGCTCCATGCTGGCATAGCGGAATTTTCGCTGCACGAAGCGCCGCAGGATATCGTTAAGGCTTGTATAATATAATTTGATCTGGCCGGCATCCGTGAGCGGCATCTTCTGCAGGGCGGCAAGCGCCGCAAGTGCTTCGTCGTATGCCGTTTGCTGTGTGCCGCGTGTTTCCTCCACTTCGGCCGCTGCTTTTCCAGCCTTCGTAAAAAATAAAAATCAGTTAATTGCTGTTTGTCGTCTTTG
>CAZZYD010000299.1:0-4544 GCA_964658175.1 uncultured Puia sp.
CTGCGGCTGGTGTCGATCAAGGATCTGATCGAATACCGTCTCAAAACAGATTCCCTGATTGAAGAAGTGGTGCGGGTGGATATGCCGACAAAATATGGCATGTTCAAACTGATCGCCTTCAACGAAAAAAATACGACCAATGAACACCTCGCCCTGATCAAGGGGGAATGGAAAGAAGGTGATCCTGTGCTGGTCCGCGTACACTCATCCTGTTTCACGGGGGATATTCTCGGTTCGCTCCGTTGCGATTGCGGCGAACAGCTGCACAAAGCGATGCAGATGGTGGAAACAGCAAAGACCGGCGTCATTCTATATATGAATCAGGAAGGCAGGGGCATCGGCCTGATGAATAAACTCCGCGCATACAAACTGCAGGAACAAGGCATGGATACCGTGGAGGCGAACCTGCACCTCGGTTTTGCGAGCGACCAGCGCGATTACGGCGTTGGAGCCCAGATTCTGCGTTACCTCGGCGTTACCCGCCTGCGGCTGATCAGCAACAATCCGAAAAAACGGACGGGACTGGCAGGCTATGGACTCGAAATCGTGGAGACCGTGCCGGTACAAATTGAAGCCAATCCACACAATGAAAAATACCTGCGTACCAAACGCGATAAAATGGATCACGAAATCCTGAAAGAACAATAAAAAGCTGATTTGTTTTACTGCCTCATCCGGCTATGGATTCGCCGTCGTGGACGGGGCCGGTTTGTCTACCTTTTTCTTTCCCTTGAAGAATTCATCGATCCGGTCAAAATCCCGGCGGTACGAGATGCTGGTGCCTGAACTGTTCGTGGTGTGGTTTCCCACGGATAAATAATTGTAAGAGTCACGGTAAAAAAACGTGAGCACGACATGGCCGCTCGGCGTGATCTTCCATTCAGCCGTGATATTGGGCAGGAACTGGATGGCGGCATACTGGTTCTGCTGGGTGGTAAGTCCGAAATCCAGCGCGCTCCCCACGGTGAAGGTTAACCGCTCATTTAGAAAACTCTTGATGATGGACAGGTTCAGGTTTGTTCGGTCGTAGTTCCTGTTCGGATCCGTACTCTCGTCGATGGCAGTGCCGTTGTATAATGACGGATTGAAATTCACCCGGATACTCTTATCCTTAAATACTTTCTGGAATACGTTGGAGAAATAGTGACTCATCGCACTGGAAACAAAACCCGAAATGCTGCTGATGAAGATGCCGCCCACGGCTTCATTCGGCGTGAATACGGAGCTGCTGCTCGTGAGCGGACCAAAGCTGTTGAACACGATGAGGAAGGCCACCTGTTTGTTCAGCTCATTCGGATCACCTTCGATCCTTGAAATCAGGTAAGCCATGTCCTGGTTGTTCCTGAGCTCGCTGTTCGGTGGCAGTTCAATCTCGAAGGCGATGTCCGGTTTTACCAGTTTGTCGCTGAGTGTCGCAATGACCCAGACGGGGCCATGATAATGACTTAGTTTTTCGGCGCTTGAGCTGGAAAGCACCACAGCATTGGCCGTATTGAGTCCCAGATCGCTGAACTGTACATTTTCCGCTTCATAGATCGCGCGGATATTGATATCCGCATTGTACGGATCCCCGGTCCACTGGATAAAATTATCCGCGCCTTCCATAAAGATGAACGGTTTCTTGATGAAGGACTGGAAAGTGAAATTATAATTCCCCCGGTCGATCTCATATTTTCCGCGCATCGTCATATTGACACTGGTGCCGACCTGGATATGCAGGTTACCATGTCCGTTGGCCTTGATGATGTCCTTGGTGAGCGGATCGATGATTACATATACATTGGCATAGTTGTTTGCAGCCACATCCAGGGTGACCGTAAAGTTTGCGTCGAGGCTGGCTACCCGCTGCTTCTTCATTTCCTTACCATATACCTTCCACACGATGAAATCGGCGTCTGCACTTTCCCGGCTGGTAGTCGTCGGAATATAGATATTGGAACTGTCGGTAGGTTCTCCCTTAATATACATCTGCAGGTTTTCCTGCGGACCGCTCAGCGTGATGTTGGCGCGGCCGATCATGCTTCCGTAGAACTGGTTGTTGTCGGTCACCTTCGTATTCAGCATCAGGAGGCGGTTCGTATTGAGCAGAAAATCGTATCGCAGATTTTTAAATGAGTGATGGTACAATTTCCCGTGCGCGAGTTCGGCTTTATTGCCCAGGGTATCCAGAAAGGTAAAGGAACCAAAATCGATCTGATCCTCTTTGAAATGAAAGACCGCTGAAGGAATTTTATAGGTACACTGGGTATAGTTGACATGGAGACTTGCATCTTTCACCTGCACATCGCCGATATAACTCAGGTTGTCTGCCGTTCCGACCACCTGCATGTTTCCGGTAGCGCGTCCATGCATATTGCTGAATACGCCTCCGATGTATTTTTCGATCAGGTCGATTTTCGTGTCTACCAGATTTGGGACGGAAATATTGATCGGTTGCGTGGAACTGTCACTGGTGTTAAAAATTCCCTTCACATCAAAATGATAATCCTTGTTGTCGGAATGCATGGTGGTATTGACGATACCCGCATTGCGGTCGTAGTTGGCCGTCAGGTTCAGTTTACCGATGGAATCATTTGAAAAACGGAACTGTTCGGCGACGCCGGTGAACTGGATATTGGTATGGTGGAACGGATCGCTGATTTCAGCGCTGCCGGTGAGCAGTCCTTCCAGCCGTTCGGATTTTACAAAGAATGGCGCAAAATCGGCGATGTCAATTTTGCGTAGATCGAGGTATACGTCGTTCCAGTTTCCTTCGCCGGAAGGTCGCGTACTGATGTTCAGTTCCTGTTCACCGCTGTGAATGCGCAGGTTGCTGGCGCCAACGATATTGTGATCGATGGTGAGTTCCCCGTTGCGGTCGATCGTCCAGGTTTTGCTGTTGATATCGAAGGTGGACGGATTGAATTTGATGCGGACGCCATCGGTGAGTGTATGGACGCTCGCCGAAATATTAGCCGCATTGAGGGTCTGATTGGCGCTGGTGGTAATCTGCACGCTGGAGAGGTCGTTGAAGGACCTCACCTGCAAATGGGTGGCAGGGAAATGAAGGCTGTCATTCACATATACTTCGCCCATGGTGCTCTCGAGCGAAAGGCTGTCGAAGTTCCCGCGGCCCTTGAGGTTGACTTTATAAAATGAAACGTTTTTGTAACTGAATTGCGGCACATCGGCGACGACGTTGAGCAGGTTCTGCTGGCTGTTGATGCGTCCCTGGATATTCGTGTTATTAAAGCCCCGCAGGTCTTTTACAAAAAGATCGAGGTATTCGTCGATCTTCCGGGTTACGATCACGAAGCTGAAATTTTCATTCGACAATTTTACCGTATTCGGTTTTATATAACTCGGGTAGTAACGGTGTAAAAACTCCTGGAATGCGGCCGGCAACTCCTTGATGGAGAATTCGCCCACAATGGCTCCCTCGAATTCATTGCTCGATACGGTGATCGTTTTGCTGCTGTCGATGATTTTCGATTCCAATACCAGCGAATCAAAGGACAGGCGCTGGCCCCTTTTATAAAAGGAAGCGTCGTAGATCTTTGCCTGACCGAGAAAGTGGTCAATGTCACTCCCGGTGAATTTGAACTGCAATTTTCCGGCAAATGCCAGGCTGTCTTTTACAAAATGCAGGGCTTTGAGATCGATGGTATCGATGCTCGCGTCAAAATCGAACTTCGGCGTTTGTCCGCCGAAGTCGATCAGTCCGTTGAGGGTGGCGTGGAGACTTGAATCGTTCGAAACGATCTTTCCGTTGAACAGTTTTTTAGCGACTGTTCCATTGATGAAAATATCCTTGTAGTTATATCCATTATAGGTGAAAGAACGCACGTTGCCGTCAAGGGCGGCCTTGATGGTTTCGGTGGCGAGGCCGGAGCCGGAGATTTTTCCCTGGAACGATATTTTTCCAAGGCTGCTGTCGTCCAGGAAACGACCTACGTCAAAATTATTGGTCAGGATGGTGCCGTTGTAAATCGTCGGACTTTTTTCCAGGAATTTCATGTTCACATTGGTCACGATGGTACCGATATTGGTTTCGATCGTGCCCGAGGTGGCGAAATCGTGGACGGTTCCATAAAAATTTCCAACAAAATGGAGGGACTCTATGCGATCGATTCTCGGCTGGTTGATATGTTTCAAAGACGGAACAAAAGTGATAACGTCTTTATACGTTGTTCTGAAATCGTTCGATTTAAAGTCGATCAGCATGTGGTCGATATCCGGCAGGCCGGTGAGGTGGATGTCGCCGTTCAGCGAGGTTTGCTGACCCGCTACGATGCGGATGTTTTTTCCCTGCAGGTCGCTGACAGGGCCTTTTATTTTTCCGGTGATGGTGATTTTTTTCTTCCAGCTTTCAAGATCAGTGGCGAAAAACGCGATATCGTCGCTGTCGATCGTGGCATCCTTGAAATCTCCTTCCATTTTTACCCGGTGCGTGAAATCAATGGAAAGATCATCGAAGGTTTTAAAATGCATCGCGAAATAATTCCGCAGGTGGCTCCTGGGTGTGACCAGGTCGAGGTTGGCAAATTCCAGCGCTTCCGGATAGA
>CAZZYD010000300.1:0-4541 GCA_964658175.1 uncultured Puia sp.
GTCCTTGGTGTGCACCAAGCCGGTAATATCATCCAGGCTCTTCTTGTATACCGGCAACCTTGAATAATGAAGTTCTTCAATTTTATCTTTGAGCTCCTTGAAGCTGAGGTGGTCTTCAATCCCGCTCACATCCAGCCGGGTTTTCATGATTTGCTTCACCGTGATGTGACCGAACTTGATGATGCCTTTCAGAATGTTTTTTTCTTCCTGGGTCGTGTCATTGTCTATGGCGTGATCGAGTTCTTCTAGGCTGTAGGCGGTTGATTTCTGCCGACCGAAAAGTTTCTCCAGTTTTTCCGACTGATAGGTAAGCAGGATCCCGAGTCTTCTGAACAGGAGGTGAATGATTTCCGTAACGCCGGATGTATAAAAAGCAAACTGCAGGTTATTCTGGGAAGCCCAGAGTTTGGGCATCACTTCCCCGAAGAGAATCAGCACAAAACTCACCATGATCACTTTGATCAGGAATTTAAAAAACCAGAATCCGGGCTGAAAAGGAATTACCTGATCGATGAGAAAATTGGAGAGAATGATGATGCCGATATCGAGCATGATATTGGCGATGAGCAGGGAAGCCAGGAGCGCTTTTGGCTCTTCCAGCAGGTTTACGATTTTCCGCCAGGAGCTGTCCTGTTTTGTTTTGAGGATGTTGATGTCCTTATCAGTCAGGGAGAAAAAGGCGATGCGGGAGCCGGATACGATAAAAGACATCACCAGAAAAAAAAGGATGATGATTACCAGCACCGTGGTGGCCTGGGCATTTATAATAAATAGTAAACCTGGCGGTGCATGACCTGGTAATACGTTTAAAGGGTAATCCAAAATAAACAGGTTTCGTTAAGGACTGTAAATCTATATAATATACGCCTAATTCGTCCTAAAATGGTAAATCTTCCGGCTGGTCGGGGGCAGATCCTTCGGGATTGTTCATTCCCTCACCCCCATCGATGGAAGCGTTTGGATTGTTTGGAAAGCTTTCAGCTCTTTTGTCGAGCATGATGAGGTTATCACCCACCACCTCGGTCGCGAATTTTTTATTCTTGTCCTTATCCTCCCAGCTTCTCGTGCGCAGCCTGCCTTCGATATATACGAGGCTGCCCTTGTGGAGGTATTTCTGTGCCAGGTCGGCCAGCCCCCGCCAGAGCACCACGGTATGCCATTCTGTTTGGGATATCAGCTTTCCCGAACGGTCTTTAAACGTCTCCGTGGTAGCAAGTGAAAATTTGGCCACACCAATATTGCCTTCGAGGTATTGGACATCCGGATCCTTCCCCAAATTACCGATCAGCATCACCCTGTTGACTCCTCTCATAGCCATCTGTTTGCCATTATCCAGCAAAAGCTTTACCAGCATCAGAACAGAGCCTGGACGGGGTTGTTCAGGTGTGTGGTGATGAAGCGTGGAAAAGGATAATCGCGGAGTCGTTCTTTCAACACGGCGGTATACCCCGGCAGAGCGATGGCTGGTTGCTGAAGCCTGAGATGGACAAAACAGCCATGAATCAACTGATGGGTGAGTGTTTGATGGTAAATCGGAGAAACGGACTGTACCGAGAAAGATCTGCCGGGTAGCATATCTGACAGGAATTCTGACTGAATCAGTTGAGACTGAGGTATTAATTTCCCAGTATCCCATAAAACAAACTCATATAAATTTTTCCAGATATCATTGGCTGTTCGCTCCCGGATGAAGTATTCGTTGCGGTCGGTTTCAATAATGAAATAGTAAAGCCAACGTGTTTTTTTTTCTGTCCGGATCGCCTTCAGGGGCAGCGTGTTCGTCCATTGATGGAGATAGGCCTGGCAGTCTGCAGCCTGCGGGCAGGTGGCGCAGAGCGGTTGTTGTGGTTTGCACACGGTGGCGCCGAAGTCCATGATCGCCTGGTTGTATGTGCCGGGATCTTTTTTGTCGAGAAGGTCTCCGGCCAGCTTGTTGTAAAGAGCTTTTTCTGCCGCCTTCGCGGCGGGTGATGCGATGCCGAAATAGCGGGAGATCACGCGTTGCACATTGCCGTCCACCACGGCATAGGGCAGCTGAAAAGCAAAGGAAGCGATGGCGGCTGCCGTATACGGGCCAATCCCTTTTAAGGCAAGAATAGCCTCGTAGCTGTTTGGGAACACGCCATGATAATCCTGCATGATGATTTTTGCGGTGGCGATCAGGTTGCGGCAGCGGGTGTAATAGCCCAGACCTTCCCAGCACTTAAACACCTGTTGCTCCGGCGCCTCGGCGAGGTTCTGAATGGTGGGAAAAGCCTGCAGAAAGCGTTCATAATAGGCCCGGCCCTGCTCCACGCGGGTTTGCTGGAGGATAATCTCGCTGAGCCAGATCCTGTACGGGTCGGTTTCCCCTTTCCAGGGCATTTGCCGGTGGTTGGATTTCCGGTTCCAATCCATGAGTCTTTTGGTGAAATTCTGGGCAGGCATTTTTTTATTGAACTCTTTTTTAAATCAGAAAGATGGTGAATTAAGTTTTTTGTTATATATTTAAAATCAGAAACTTATAAAAAATTAACGTCATGAGGAAGGCAGACCTCGTTAACCAAATATCAGATAAAACGGGCATTCCGAAAGTGGATGTACTGGTGACCCTGGAAACGATGTTTAAAGAAGTAAAAGACACCCTCGCCAAGGGGGAAAATATATACATACGCGGATTTGGGAGTTTTATCACCAAAAAGCGTGCTGCCAAGATTGGTCGTAACATCAAAAAAAACATTGCGGTTCACATCCCGGAACATTTTATTCCCTCATTCAAACCGGCGAAGGAATTCGTTGCTGAAGTGAAAAAACTTCAATCTGTCACGGATAATCAGCCAAACCCTGATGAAGAGATGTAATTTCGCGCAATAACATCCTCATGTGAAGAAACAGCAACTGATAGCCGCGGGCGCAGGCCTTGTTCTCCTCGTTTTCATATTTATTTTTGGTAAAACAATTCCGCCTGTCAAGGCCGGTGAAGCGGTTGCGGCTGCCAATACCGGGGGTAAACAGTTAGATATCAACGCAATTCTTACTGTCAGCAAATCAAAACTCAACGCGTCACAGCTTTCTTATATTAACCGGCTGGAGCATTCGGTTGTACGCGGAGACGTTAAGAACCAACAGATTGAATCGTACCGGCAGCTGGCTGCTTTTTGGAAGGATTCGGTGCAAAATGCCTTTCTTCCATCAGTTTATTACATGGCGGAGGCCGCAAAGTTGGAAAATTCTGAAAAAAGTCTCACTTTTGCTGCCCAATTATTTTTGAACAACCTGCGGGCACAGGACAATCCGGCGCTTCGCAATTGGATGGCCGGTGAGAGCAGGGATCTTTTTAAAAGAGCATTGCTGATCAATCCCGGCAATGATTCGTTAACAGTTGGTTTAGGCGCAACATATATCTTCGGCAGCGGTGCCGATGATCCGCAGAACGTGATGAAAGGGATCCAGCAAATTCTGGAAGTGACGAGAAAGGATTCAACAAATATGTATGCGCAGTTCATGCTTGGATTGGGTGGCATCGAATCAGGACAAATCGATAAGGCCGTGGCAAGACTGTCGCGGGTGGTTTCAAAAGAACCGCATAACCTGGAAGCGGTACTGAATCTGGCCGAAGCCTATGAGCGGCTCAACGACAAAGCTTCGGCAGTAACCTGGTATCGCAAAGCAAAAGCACTTTCTGCGAATCCCGAACTGACCAAGGCCATTGAACAACGCCTCGCCGCTTTACAGTAAATTTTCGAGAGGAAAGATATTAAACTGAATCATTTAACAAACTAAAGTACTTATCAATGCCTTGTGGTAAAAAAAGGAAGCGACATAAAATCGCCACTCATAAGAGAAAGAAGAGATTGCGTAAGAACCGGCATAAGAAGAAAAATAAATAAACGCAGTTCCGGCCGGACATCGCTTCCGGCCTTATTTCCACGCTGAATAATTTATTTACTGATTGTTATTGACTGTTTACCGTATAACAGGTCAGTAAATCTCCTCAGCATTGATTCCTATCGGTGAGGCAATGGATAAGCAGGAAAATGTTATGGAACATTGAACAAGGAACTGATCATAAACGCAGCCCCGCAGGGCGTTGAAATCGCGCTGCTGGAGGATAAAAAGCTGGTCGAACTGCACCATGAAAGGGCTGATGCCAGCTTTGCAGTAGGAGATTTATACCTGGGCAAAGTAAAAAAACTGATTCCCGGACTCAATGCCGCTTTTGTAGACGTCGGTTTTGAGAAGGATGCCTTTCTTCATTATACAGACCTGAGCCCTTACGCGCGGTCCCTGCTCAAGTTTACCCAGCAGAGCATGACGGACAGCAGTGAAAACGGCTTCGATTTTGGCAGTTTTCCCGTAGAACCGGAAATCATCAAAACCGGCAAGATCAATGAAGTGCTTAGCGGCAAACCCAATGTGCTGGTTCAGATCCTCAAAGAACCCATTGCCGCCAAAGGTCCGCGCCTCAGCTGCGAAATTTCCCTGCCGGGCCGTTTTGTTGTCATCACCCCATTCAATGATATCGTGGCCGTTTCCCGCAAAATCCATTCTGCGGAAGAACG
>CAZZYD010000301.1:0-4529 GCA_964658175.1 uncultured Puia sp.
TCAGTAAAAATTTCAGCTAGTGAAGCATTGCGCTTGTTCAACGTTATTGTCTGAGACATGGCCGTCTGCATACAACTTAATAAACAGCACAGAAAAAGAGTCGTTTTGGTATGCGCAGTGGTCATGGCGTGATTTTCTGAAGTAGTCGGGAATCAAATTCGTGGCATGGGAATCCCCTTCCCGGTATGGGTTAATTTTTTTGCAAGCCTGTCTGTGCGTTTAAATAAGTTCCGGGATCAGCGGGCAACGGCCGTTACCGTGTCTCCCGCGATTGTAAATTTTACATGGCCGCTTTCTTCCAGTACCGATAGCAATTTTCTCAGCGAACGGTCACGCGGCAACACGCCGGTAAAATGATTGGTAAAAAGCCCCTGGGTCCGCACTTTCATCGGATACCAGTTCGCCAACTCCCTCAATATCTGATCGTACCCAACACTGTCGAAATAAAATGTATTCTTTCGCCAGGCCAATACCTCTTCCAGATTAGGCCTGCTGATCAAAATCCGACCCGGCTTGTCGTCAATTACACCCTGCTCGCCTGGCTTCAGCAGCGTAAACGAAAGCTCATTCGAAAATCGAATACTTCCTTCCAGCAGGGTCGCTTCCAGGTTTGCATAATTTTTTACATTGAAATGCGTCCCCAGCACTTCTATCTTTCCACGCGTGGTCTGTACCAGGAACGGCCGGGATTTGTCCCGCGCCACTTCAAAATACCCCTCGCCCGTCAGCATCACCACCCGCGGCCCTTTTCCAAACTGCACCGGATACAAAAGGGAAGAGCCCCCATTCAGCCAGACACCTGTTCCGTCTGAGAGTACCAGCGAAAAAGTTGTTCCCTTCGGCGTGCGGATGGTATTGCTGTCCCCCGGCAACGTTTGTACTGAACGATCATAGATCAACCGCTGACCTTTTACGCGGGCGACCTCCACCTGATGCATCCCTGCCGAATCAAGCATCGTCGTGATACCCTTTGAGGTCAGGATGGCGAACTGATCGCCGGTATGAATGTCCGGCAGCTGTTTCGCCACCAATGGTATTTGAACCGGTTTCGGATGCTGCTTTCGGAACTGCACGATGCCCTCCCCGATCACAATGGCCACCATGATCACCGCCGCTGCCATCGCATATTTTTTCCAGTACGGCATTGCCTGTGGAAAACCACCCCGCGCCCGGATCCTTTTTTCAATGATCTTCCAGGTGGCCCTGTCATCCTTCGCCTGCAACTGATCGATGGATGCCTGCCACGACTGCCGGTCGCTCATCTCGTCAAACAGCCGTTGATTTTCCAGCGACTCCTCCAGCCAGTCACCCAGTGCCTTCCGCTCATCCGCCGTCAGCTCTTCCTGCCTGGAATAGCGATACAAGATGGAAACGATGGAGGGTGTGCCGGGCATAAGGAATGGGAAATGGATTTTCTACTGATAGAAATCCCAATGAATAAAAAAGGATTAGTCCCCGTGAAGATAAAAAAAAGGAAGATGGATCGGCGCTACAACAAAACCCCTAGAAACCGAGCCAGGTCATGGTATCCCCGGTGATGCCTTTGCGCGACAAAGCTGCCCGCAATTTCCGGAGCGCTTCGGCCCGCTGCGCCTTGGCAGTGTGGATGCTCACCTCCATTTTTAGGGCTACCTCGGGCAAACTGAGCCCCTCTAAAAACAAGAGGGAGAAAACTTCTTTCATTTTTGGCGGCAGATCCGCCGATTCGAGCAGGATCAGTTGAAGCAGTTCCGCCCGGATCAGTGACTGATGGATCTCCTCTGATATCTTGTCCTGCTGATAGGAAAGTTTTTTGTGTATCGCCGCATGCCGTTGCGTATCGCGCAGCCAGGTGAGACAGGCATTGCGGGTGACCACATAGCAAAATTTCAAGAGACCCTGGTAAGACTCAAACGTCTCCCGCTGCTGCCATACTTTCACAAAAGTCTCTGCAACCAAGTCCTCGGCCGATTCCTCATCAGACAGTATCCGGCTGGCATATTTCCACAACGCCCGGTAACATACCGTATACAGCTGCTGAAAGGCAGCACGATCGCCCGCCCTTAGATTTTCAATAAATTCAGCCGGATGCTCCGATGGAATGAATGTTTTCATATAGCCTGTCAAGGACTGTCTGCAGGCAGTGACAGTCGTGGAGAATGTGTTACGATTTCAAATATAGGCTAATTAATGACATATTCGTCATTGGAGGCTACTGCGGTTATGGCCAATTTGAGAAATCAAATGGCCCAGATCCGAAACAAGAAATTGATCAGAAAGATTTCAACCGTCATAAAAGCTTTGCGCGCGGAGAGCGGAAAAACGCAGGTGGATGTATCGGATGATCTTAAAATTCATATCGGCCGGCTGGAGACTTCCAACGCCAATCCTACCGTTAGCACCATCGCCGCCATTTGTCATTATTTCGATATTTCGCTGTCTGATTTTTACAAACGCGTGGAAGCCGAAAAATAATCTGCTCCATTTTATTCAGCACCTGAAAGCATAGTTAGAAGGGTCTGTAGACACAAACCCCTGAATGGGCATGCTGCCACATGAGAAATATGATTGGTTTTTGTCAGGAATAAGCAATCCGGTAAAAGGCAGGGAAAGTAGACACAGCCCCTGGTTTCAAATACTACTGCTCAATAACTCCGCACCGCGGCGGAAGAAGGTATCGCATCGCGATGTGAATAAAACACCCAACAGCCTTCAAAGGATTAGCCGCTGCAAAAGATCCATCTTCCAAAAAAATTGATTGTCTTACCCGTTACCATACTGCCCGTCACTCACGGGCTCCAGCCATTCTACCGGTGAGCCATTCAGTTTTTCCTGAATCGCAATATGACTCATGGCCGTCGTCGACGTGGCGCCATGCCAGTGTTTTTCCTCTGGCGGAAAAAAAACCACGTCGCCCGCATGGATTTCTTCTCTGCGACCGCCATCCCGTTGCACCCAGCCGCAACCGGTTGTGACAATCAGGGTCTGCCCCAGCGGATGGGTATGCCAGGCCGTACGGGCGCCCGGTTCGAAAGTTACGAGTGCCATCGCCACGCGCGCCGGGTCCGGCGGCGTATACAGCGGATCTATCCTGACGGTGCCGGTAAAATAGGCTTCGGGACCTTTACCCGATGGTTGTGAACCGGTTCGTATTATTTCCATCGCACAAAGATACAGCCCCTGTTCATTTCCTTTTCGCTTCAGGAACGAACAAGGCAGGTTTATGGTAGCGCCTGGGCTTTTAGTGCGCGGATGGTTCGATCGATGTGCACCCACAGGATATGACAGTCCTCCGGTCCATGCCTATGGCTATAGAAGAGATATTTACCATCGGGAGATACCATCTCTTCCCAGCGATGGGCCGGCGAGAATCCTTTTTCCTGCGGATGCCGGTGTCAGCATTATGTTTCGTGAGCATTTTTTCATTGTCAGCATGTAATCAGTCTGTATGAAGCGTTTCAGCGGGGTTCGACCGCGCCACGCGCAGACATTGCAAGGAGATCAACACGAAAGCGGCCAGCGTCAACACAACCGCCGCGATCATATAAACGGCAAAGGGCTGAACGATGCGGTAGGCAAACTGCTCAAGCCACCGATTGGTAAAATAATAAGCCAGCGGCCAGGCGATGATCGTAGCGATCAGCAGCAGGCCGGCATATTCCCGGAAAAACAGCGACAGAATATCAAGCACCTGCGCACCGAGGATCTTCCGCACGGCAATTTCACGTGTCCTCTTGGCAAGCGCGAGCGACAACACGCCGAAAATACCCAGCAGCACGATGAATAGCATGAGTCCCGTCGCAATGTCCGCCGCCTTTTTCAATTCGCGTTCTGACTGGTAAAGTGTCTGTAATTTTTCGTCCATAAAAAAATATTCGAAGGGCGAACCTGCAGTCAGTTCTTTCCAGCGCTTTTTTACCTGGTCTATAGACGCAGATAATAAACCGGGTTTGAGTTTCAGCGTAAGATATCTGTAGGCATTGGCATCCTTTACCTGCGTGAAAGCCAGTGGCATCATGGCTTCGTGCAGGGTCGACTGATTATAATCTCCGACCACCCCTACCACGGTAACGCTGGTACCGTCAGCAAAGTGGATCTTTTTTCCGATGGCATGCTTCCACCCGAAATCCTTCATCGCCGTTTGGGTGATGACTGTTTCGCCGGAGACAAACCCTCCCTCAAGCTCACGGAAAAACCGGCCTTCCAGCAGGTGCAGTCCATACGTGGAGCCAAATCTTTCATCGACAGAAATATTCTGGATCGTTACGGTCTGATTGTTCCGGGCGCCTTCCGGAACCACCGAAAAAACATTCGGCGGCAGGCGCTCGGGGATCTCGAAGGATACGGTCGCGTCTTTGACTGCGGCCGAAGTCATCAATCCATTTCTGATCGATTCCATCCTGGCCACCCCCACGGAGTCCCACTGTTTAGGGAACGCCGAAATCACCATCAGCTGGTCTTTATCATATCCCAGGTCCTTTTCGAAAAAAAATCTGACCTGCTTTGATATCGTCATGGAAAATATAAAAACGGCGATCGCCAGGGAAAAC
>CAZZYD010000302.1:0-4528 GCA_964658175.1 uncultured Puia sp.
ATTGATCAGCAGTTCGAACGGCGCGTTGGAATCCTTGTGCAGGGCATGGATCAGGTGCTGTGCCTGTTCCGGGAATTCGGAATCAACGACGATGATCCCTTTTTTCGAACTGACAAAACCGATCGTACCGCCTTTCTCGGTAAAATAACCCACTTCGTTTCGGATGATTTTTACCTGCCAGGGATTTTCCTGGCTTGAATTTTTCAACCAGGCGGGCAACAGCATCGGTGCGGTGATCGCGAGGGAGGAATTGCGGAGGAAGGTTCTTCTGAGCATAGAGTTGGTTTCACGCAAAGACGCAAAGGAGGCGCAAAGGCGCAAAAATAATTTGATTTGTCTTATTCTTCTGATGTGAAGATAAAAAATCCCCTGCGTCTTTGCGGTTCCTTTGCGTCTTTGCGTGAAAAAATCTAATATTCCATCTTCCTCAAACTTGGGGCCTTGAACCAGGTAACCACCACCACCAGCCAGGTCATGCAGCCGCCGAACACCACCGAAGGTACCACGCCCAGCAATCGCGCCGCCAGTCCGCTTTCGAACTGGCCGAGTTCATTACTGGAGTTAATAAACATGGAGTTCACGCTCATCACCCTTCCCCGCATATTGTCGGGCGTCTTCAGCTGCATGATGGTGCCACGGGTGACGACACTGATGCCATCGACCATGCCACCGACCATGAGAGCCCCGAAAGACAGCCAGAACCATTTGGATATGCCGAACAGGATGATGCAGGTACCAAACCCCGCCACGGCAAACATCAGTTTTTTACCCTGGTGTCGACGGATCGGGAAGATCGTGAGCAGGATCACAATCAGGATCGCACCCATATCCGAGGCTCCGTTGAGAAACCCGAACCCTTCCGCACCGACTTTCAGGATATCCCGGGCGTACACCGGTACCATCGCCACCGCGCCCCCAAACAATACGGCAAAAAGATCCAGGGAGATGGCGCCCAGTAATTCTTTTGTTCGGAAGACAAAGGACAAACCCTCCTTCACGCTGTCCAGCGTCTTCTTCTCGCCGCGTTCAGTAAGCGGCGGTCTTGGTTTTAAACGCCAGAGTACGATCACGGCGGCACACAGGAGGGTCAGTACCACTGTAAGCGTGCCGGCATTGCCTACGCCGGCAATCAGAAAACCCCCTGCCGCATGCCCGGTAACGGAGGCCGACAGCCAGGCACCCTGGTTCCAGGTAGTGGCATTCTGAATCGTTTTCCTCGGTACGATCTGCGCCAGCATCACATTGAATACGGGGCCGGCAAAGGCGCGTACGATGCCGGTGCCGAATATGATCAGGTAGATGGCCAGTGCAATGGTATGCGGCATGAGGTGCTCGCTGCCGATGTGTGAAGCAAGGGTTAGCAACAGGGCCGCTGCCAGGCAGTATAGTCCCACACCGCGCAGCAATAACCTTCTTTTTTCACTGGTATCGATCACATGGCCTGCATAGAGGGCAAAGGAGAATGCCGGGATGAATTCACTCAGTCCCACGATGCCGATGGCGATCGGGGCATTGGTCAGGTTATAGATCCACCAGCCAACGAGCGTACTCATCATGCGGAGTCCCACGATGAAAAGAAAACGGCCGGCGATCAGGCTCCGGAATTCTGGAATGCGAACGGCTTCGAAAGGGGTGGGGGCTGGTAAGGCAGGTTCCATGAAAAGCAAAGATATTCAGGTTTGATAAAAGCGACGCGATCCATTCAGGGAAGTGTAAAGTAATGTTGCCCTTCATCATAATTTTTGTCCAGCGCATCCAGGATTACCTGGAACTGCTGCTGGTTGCCGAGGAAATCCGCATTGCTCACGTCGAACACCAGCGTTTTCACATTGTGTTGTTTGATATAATTCAGGTAGGTCTCCTGCAGGTCGAACAGGTATTTATCGGGAATGCCCTGTTCGTAGGAACGGTTTCTTTTTTTGATGTTTTTTTGCAGCTGACGCACGGGCGCATGCAGGTAGATCAGCAGGTCGGGCTGCACCAGTTGCTGGTAGATGATGTCAAAGAAATTCTGATACAGCCTGAACTCTTCCTGCGGAAGGTTCACTTTGGCAAAAAGAATGCATTTGCTGAACACATAGTCGGCGATGGTCACACGCTGGAAAAGATCCTTGGTGTGCACGAGTTCCTTCAGTTGCTTGTATCGTTCGGCCATGAAAAAAAGCTCCAGCGGAAAAGCATATTGTTGCGGATTCTCGTAAAATTTCGGCAGGAAGGGATTTTCTGCAAAGGCTTCCAGGATGAGCCGGCTGTGAAAGTGTCGGGACAGCATGTGCGCGAGGGTTGTTTTTCCGGCGCCGATATTTCCTTCCACTGCAATAAAATGATAATTCATCGAACGATTTTATGCACTTCCAGCTGGTCGGGACAATCCGCCAACAGCTGGTGAACGTTTTTATGTAATACCGGATGGACCATATCCCCGGCAATCTCATCCAGCGGCACCAGTACGAAGCGGCGTTCCTGCATCAGCGGATGCGGAATGGTCAGCGACGGACTGTGCACGATATCTTCATTATAAAAAAGAATGTCAATATCGATCGTCCTTGCCGCATTCTTTTCCGAACGCTTTCTTCCAAGGGCTGATTCTACCGAAAGGAGCGTGGTTAGCAGCTCCGGGGCCGGCAGCAAGGTTTGCAAAAGCACCACCTGATTCAGAAAAGAAGCCTGGTCCGTCTTACCCCAGGCAGCCGTTTCATAAAGAGATGATGACCGCACAATCTGACCGCAAAATAGTTCTATATTTGTCAACGCCTGCTGTATAAAAAAGAATCTGTCCCCTTCATTACCTCCCAGCAGCAGATAAGCATTGTTCATTGAACTCTTTTGTTTTGTACTGTTCAAATATCATTCATTTTAAAACATTTAAACCGGAAAGCGCATGCGCAGCTTTTTAAAGATTTTTTTTGCCACCCTGCTGGCCCTGGTGGTATTCGTGGTCGTCGGTTTACTGATCCTGGTGGGCTGGGTGGGTAGTCTGGGCAATGCGCCAAAAGTAATCAGCGGCAGCAACGCCGTGCTCACGATCGACCTCAACCAGCATTTTCATGAACGCGCCGAAGAAGATCCCCTGTCTGGATTCAGTGGCAATGTGTATGATGTGCCTGGCTTGTATGATGTGCTCCGCCTGATCCGCTATGCAAAATCAGACAGCGCCATCAAAGGAATTTATATCAAGTGCGATGGCAACGAAAACGGCATCAGTTCCTCCGGTGAAATTCGTGCGGCGCTGGCAGATTTTAAGAAAAGCGGAAAATTCACCATCGCTTACGGCGATGTCATCGCGCTGAAAGGATATTATGTCGGCAATGTGGCCGATAAGATTTACTGTAATCCGAAAGGCGGCGTGGAGTGGAAAGGTTTTAGTTCGCTCAGTCCTTTTTTGAAAGGCGCATTGGATAAACTTGAAATCCAGATGCAGATATTCTATGCCGGTAAATACAAATCGGCGACCGAACCCCTGCGGGCCGATAAGATGACGGATGCGGACCGTTTGCAGGTAACGGCGCTCCTCAATGATATCTTCACCCAGCTGCTGGTGAGCACCGGCGAAGCACGCGGACAGGATACGGCGATCCTGCGTTCATGCGTGGATCAGCACCTCATCCAGTATGCCGCCGATGCGCTGCACTATAAACTCGTGGACGGCCTCAAATACGATGATGAAATACTCGAAGAGATCCGGTCGCACCTGAATGGCGTAAACGCTGACAATATCAACTTTCTTCCCATCGCCAAATATGCGCAGTCTGTACGCGGAAATTACAAGGCCAGTGGCAAGGATCGCATTGCCCTCATCCTCGCCGAAGGCGATGTCATGGGTGGCAAGGACGACCAGTCGAATATCGGCGAAGAAGCCTACCGGAACATTATCCGGCGCGTGCGGCTGGACAAAGACATCAAGGCCATCGTGCTGCGCATCAATTCGGGGGGTGGCAGCGCGCTGGTGAGTGAAAACATTTGGCGGGAGCTGACTCTTGCCAAAAAGGATAAGCCCGTCGTGGTTAGTTTCGGCGATGTGTCTGCCTCCGGCGCCTACTACCTTTCCTGCAATGCAGACAGCATCTTTGCGGAACCCAATTGCATTACCGGCTCGATCGGTGTATTCGGCCTGATACCCAATACACAGACTTTTTTCAAAAACAAATTGGGAATCACTTTTGACGGGGTGCATACAGCTACGGAACCCGATGCCGTAACACCTTTCATGCCCCTGACGGACAAACAAAAAATGTATTTTCAAAACTCCGTCGACAGCATTTATATGGATTTCAAAAGCAGGGTGGCAACGGGAAGAAAGAAAGATATTGTTTATATAGACAGCATTGCCCAGGGTCGTGTCTGGAGCGGCGCGCGGGCGCTGCAACTCGGACTCATCGACCGGCTGGGTGGCCTACAGGATGCGGTGGATTGCGCGGCGCGACTGGCCAAAACCACCGATTACCGCCTGCGGGAATTTCCGGAACCCAAAAATGTACTCGATCTGCTCCTCAATAATTATAAGAAATCAGCCGCCGCAGCTTCCGTA
>CAZZYD010000303.1:0-4514 GCA_964658175.1 uncultured Puia sp.
TTGGCTGATCGCGTTTTTATCTTCGATGTTGACGAATAGCTTGCCGGCTTCATCGGAAACGGCGGTCTCTGGTTTGCCGGAAAGTTTGATCGTCATCGTCACTTTTTCGGTGATGGGATCGACGATACTTAGATCGTTGCTGCGGCCGTTACAGGTAATCACTTTTTTGGAGAACGGATCGTACATGATGGCGTCCGGGTTTTGACCCACCGGTATCTGAGAAAGGACCGCATTGGTGGTGAGATCAAAAACAGTGATGGTATTCAACCGCCCATTGCTGGTATATCCTTTATTCAGAGAGGGGTTAAAGGCAATTCCGTGCACCCCGGTGGTATTCGGAATCACGCCCAGCGAGTCGCCCGTAGCTTCGTTTAATATATTTACCTGCGAAGCATGGGATGCATAAATTTTATGGTCATTGACGGCAATATAATCCCAGCCACCGCCGCTGGCGATTTTAAACGTTTTCGTGACGCTATAGCCCGTGGACTGAGCGGAAGCTGCGAGGGATAAAAAAAACACACCGCAGCAAAAAATTAGTGAACGCATGGAAGTAAATTTTTACAAGATTATCATATAATGCTGTGCAAATGCTGGTGTTTAAATGTTTGGCTAGGTCTTCGGCCGGATCGTTTTTCAACCAACGGTCGTCTGCCTTTGGGTCCGTTCATAGTTTCTAAAGATGATCCGCAGCATCGAAGGCAGCACAATGAGTAAAATCGGCAGCGCCACCAGAAACCCGCCAATGACGGCAATGGCCAGAGGCTGGTGAAGCTGTGCGCCCGTGCCGATGCCCAGGGCGAGTGGCATAAGCGCAATGATGGCCCCCAGGGCCGTCATGAGCTTAGGTCTGAGCCGCGTGGAAATCGCAAAGACAATCGACTCATCAACGGGTCTTTCTTGGAGTGAGTCTCGAAATTGCAGGAATGTGAAAATGGCATTCTCACCGATGATACCGACAATCATGATCAGCCCCGTGTAGCTGCCCACGTTGAGCGGTGTATGGGTGATGAATAGGGCGATGACACTGCCGGAGATGCCCAGGATGGCCAGGACGATGATCAGAAAAGCAACGCGAAAATCTTTGAACAGAAAAAGGATCACGGCAAACACCAGCAGGCAGGAGGCGATCAGGATTTTTAGCAACTCTGAAAAAGACCGCTGCTGATCGGCATAGGCGCCGCCATATTCAATATGATAACCTTGCGGTAGGGATACTTTCGCCCTCACCTTGGATTGTATGTCAGCCATGACACTGCCCAGGTCGCGGTTATCAAGCCGGGCGGTGACCTCTCCCATCGATTGCAAATTTTCCCGTTTGAGTTCCGCGTCGCCGGTGGTTACGGTGACGTTGGCCAGTTCACTGATCGGTTTTAAACGACCGGAGGGTAGAAAGACCTGTAAGTTCGATAACCCTGCCATGGAGCGCGTGCTGCTGTCGGTGTTGATGAGGCGCACGGGGGTCATCTGTTCTCGCTCTAGGATACTGCCCACCACATTTCCTTCCAGGCTGGTCTGCATTTGATATTGCAGGGAATTCGGTGTAATCCCGAACTGGGCAATTTTCGCAAAATCCGGCTCGATGTTCACAGACGCGCCTGCAATTACCACCCCGTTAAAGGCATCGGCGGTTCCTTTCACACTGTCGACGACGCCTGCGATCTGTGTTGCCAGGGTTTGCAGGGTGTGCACGTCGTTGCCAAACACTTTGATGGAAATGGGTTGAACGGAAGTCATGAGGTCGCCCAGCATGTCGCCGATTACCTGTCCAAAATCGATGCGCAGGGCGGGTTGCGTCGATTCGATCTGGTGGCGGATATCGGCAATCACATCGTCGGTCGACCGCGTCCGCTCTTTTTTCAATTGGATCAGGTAATCACCGGTGTTTGGTTCTGAAATGAAAAATCCCAACTGCGTGCCCGTTCGCCTGGAATAGCCAGTGACTTCGGGCACTTTTACCAGAAGGGTTTCTACCTGGCGAAGCATGCGGTCGGTTTCATCGAGCGAAGTGCCGGGGGGTGAGGTATAGTCAAGCACAATGCTGCCTTCGTCCATTTCCGGCAGAAAGCCTGTTTCGAGCTTGGGTAAAATTAGATATACGGCGATTGACATGCCCAGGATCAACAGGATACTCACTATCGGCCGATGGATGAGTAGGTTGATCCAACGTTGCGGTTTGACAACGACAGGTTCTTGATCCTTTTGCTTCCGGGGTTTGTTGCCGGACAACAACAGGTAGACGACCGGTAGGCCGATCCAGGTGACCAGAAAAGAACACACGAGGGTGATGATCATGGTATTGGTCAGGACTTTAAAATAGGAGCCTGCCACCCCACTCATCCATTCGAACGGGATAAAAATGACGATCGTGCTGATGGATGACCCTACCATGGCCGGAAATAAATAGGCGATGGCTTTCTGCACGAGCACAGCTGAAGACTGATCCGGATGTTCTTCATGGGTTCGCTGGATCTGTTCCATGACGACGATTGCGTCGTCGATGATCAGGCCGATGGAAGCCGCAATGGCCCCGAGGGTCATGATATTAAACGTATAGCCGATCGAATAAAGGCAAAGCAGCGTGAGGGCGAGTGTGATGGGAATGGTGATTAGGATCGTCGCACTGGCTTTGAACGAACGGAGAAAAACAATGGATACAATAATCGCCAGCGCAAGCCCGATGAGGACACTATCTGAAACACTTTTTACTGATTCGCGCACAAAATCCGCCTGCACATAGTAGGGTTTCAGGGTGATGCCCGACGGCAAGATTTTCGCCAGCGCCGCCACCTGTTTTTCCATCTCGTTGGACAGGTCAATCAGGTTTGCATTGGGTTGTTTGATGATCGCCACCAGAATGCTTTCTTTGCCATTGGCGTTGATCTTGGTGTATTCGATCCCTTCTTTAATAGAAACTTCCGCAAAATCCTTCAGCAGAATGATGCGTTTGCCGTTATTGCTGATCACAACGTTTTGCAGTTGCTCCACGTTGTGAATGGTGGCATCCGTCACCGCTAGGTACAGCAGGTGATAGTCCGCCAGGTAGCCATTGGACTTAATGAAATTCGTTTGACCCATCGCCGTCGTAATCAAATCCGGGGTGATGCCCAGGACGGTCATTTTCGTTGGATTGAGCTTGATCCAGTATTCTTTTTGCTTTCCGCCCGAGATCCGTACTTCGGACACACCTTTCACCTGCGACAAGAAGGGCTTGATCGTATACTGAGCCAGCATTTTCATATCAATCGGCGAGCGCGGCGTGCTGGATTCCAGGGAGTAACCGATCACCTGCAGGATCGACGGATTCATTTTCTCAACCGTGACCTGTACACCGGGTGGAAGCGCGTTGCTAATTTCGGCGATCCTGGATTCGATGCGCTGCTTAGCCAGATCAATGTCCGTGTTCCAATCCATGAACGCCGAGATTTCGCAACTGCCGCGACTGGTGATACTCTTTATATCCAATAAATCTGGCACCTGTTTGATGCTGTTTTCAAGAGGTTTGGTAACGGTTACCACCATCTTATCAATCGGCTGCAAGCCGGCATCCGCGATGATTTTTATTTTGGGAAACGTAATTTCAGGAAAAAGCGATGTTTGTAATCGGCTGTAAACAAAGAATCCGCCGAGCAGGATCAGGAAGAGACAGGCCGTGACCGGATTTTTATTGGCAATAAAATAATTCTTCATCAACTTATGGTTTATCGGTGGTCACTTTCGCCGTATCGGTCAACCCGTAATTCCCCGAAACCAGGAGCCGGTCGCCCGGGGCGAACGCCGGATCACGGATCTGGATGCGGCCACCCTGGGTCATCCCCTTTTGAATGGGCACTTTCACGGCCGTGTTCGAATCAATCATTTTCATCACCCAAAAAGAAGTTTGCGCATCGTCCGCCAGCACGGCCGAAGAAGCGATCATCTGCGCATTTGGGATGCGGTGGTTGGCGATTTTTACCTGGGCGATAAGATTTTGCGGAATGGGGGCCAAAGGATTGACTTTGATCGTGACGGTTTGGGTCTGGGTCACGGAATCGACCGACGGAAACACGGTGCCGACCTGGCCGTTGAGTCGAGTACCATCCGGCAACGTCAGCAATACGGCCGGATGCTGCAGCACGATCTGTCGGTCTTCATAAGGCATATTCAGCAGGAACACAAAACTGTTGCGGTCGCTCACGATGGCCAGTTGTTCTCCGTCCTGCACATAATCTCCCGCCTGGTGGTTTAGCGAGGTCACGAAGCCGTGACCCTTGGCCTTGATGTTAATCAAACCGGAAAACTTAAAACTCGAATCCAGGGAACTGATGGAATTGCCGATCACGGTAGATTCCTTGGTTTCCACGGTAAACAATAGCGCCCCTTCTTTCACGTAGTCGCCGGGCTTGATGTGAACCGATTTGACAAAGCCATTGGCAGTCGATTTCACATAGCTGTTCTGAAGATAAGAGGAACTGGCGTTGAGGGTAATTGAATCTGAAATGGTTTCGAATTGCACGGGCGCCACTTCCACGGGC
>CAZZYD010000304.1:0-4503 GCA_964658175.1 uncultured Puia sp.
CCCCTGCGTATTTCCCCTGATACCCCTCACGGTTTCTTTTTTCACGAAACAGGGTGGTACGGGTAGTCGTGGCTGGGGGCATGCCTTGCTCTATGCTTTTTTTATTTTGCTGATCTATCTGCTGCTCAGCCTGCCTTTTCATTTACTTGATCATGTAAATCCCGAGATCCTCAATAATATCTCCACGAATATCTGGCTCAACCTGACCTTCTTTGTGATTTTCGTGGTGTTCGCGATTTCCTTCTTCGGGTATTTCGATATTACGCTGCCCGGCAGCGTAGCCAATTCGGTCAACAACAAATCCAGCGGCGGTACGCTGGCCGGCATTTTCTTTATGGCCCTCACCCTGGCCATCGTGTCGTTTTCCTGTACAGGTCCGATCCTGGGCTCCCTGCTGGCCGGTTCGCTGTCGAACCATGGCGGGGCCATTCAGCTTACCGTTGGCATGGGCGGATTCGGATTGGGACTTGCGTTGCCCTTTGGTCTCTTTGCCTTATTTCCCGGATGGCTGAATTCGTTGCCGAAATCAGGCGGCTGGCTCACGACCGTAAAAGTTGTTCTGGGCTTTCTGGAACTTGCCATGGCGATGAAATTTTTGTCGCAGGCTGACCTGGTCAAACAATGGGGTTTGATCCGGAGAGAATATTTTATCGGTATCTGGGTGATCATCGGTGTATTGCTGACCCTTTATCTGATGGGGAAGATCCGTTTCCCGCACGACAGCCCGGTGAAGAAACTGAGCCCGGTCAGGATCGGACTGATCGTTTTTTTCGGCGCGGCCACTATTTATTTATTACCCGGACTCACCAATACCCGTTCCGCAAACCTGAAACTGATCAGTGGCATTGCGCCGCCGCTGTGTTACAGCGCATACAAGGATCCGGTGAATTGTCCCAGCGGAAAAGAACCTTTACAGGATTACCAGGCGGCCCTCGACCTAGCGAAAAAATTAAAAAAACCGCTGCTCATCGATTTTACCGGATGGGCCTGCACCAATTGCCGGCGCATGGAAGAAAAAGTCTGGACGGATCCCGCCGTGCATAAACTGATGCAGGAAGATTTTGTGGTGGTTTCCCTCTATGTGGATGAACGCCGGATGCTGCCGGCTGCCGAGCAGATGGAATATATCACCAAGGACAAGGCGAAGAAACAGATCGTTACGGTCGGTGATAAATGGGCCACTTTCCAGTCGGAGAATTTTCTTTCCGTATCGCAGCCGCAATACGCGATCATCAGCGCAGATCAGCGGATCCTTACCAAGACAAAAGGATACACACCGGTTCCGGCGGAGTTTGCCGCCTGGCTCAGCTGCGGTGTCAAAGCCAATCATCCCTGAATAAAAAAGCCCCCGCTTTGCAGCAGGGGCTTTCGCTTATAAAAGGTTCGTGTAAAATTTTCTTATAGAGCGATTCTTTTTTCAGTCATCATTTTACGGAGATTGATTAATCCGTAACGCATACGGCCGAGGGCTGTATTGATGCTGCAGTTGGTTAATGAGGCGATTTCCTTGAAGCTGAGGTCTGCGTAGTGGCGGAGTACAATCACTTCGCGCTGGTCTTCCGGGAGCAGGTCAAGCATCCGGCGAACGCGGTCATGACTCTGGCGCTTCATCATTTTGGTGTCGGCGCCTTCTTCGGTGAAATTGATCACTTCGAAAATGTCGCGGTCGTCGCTGGTCTTGATGGCGGGTGTACGTTTCACTTTTCTGAAATGGTCAACGCAGAGGTTGTGCGCAATACGCATGGCCCATGGAAGGAATTTGCCTTCTTCTGTGTAACGACCACCCCGGATGGTGTCGATGATCTTAATTAATACGTCCTGGAAAATGTCTTCCGCAAGGTATTTGTCCTTAACAAGGAACAAAATGGAAGTAAAGAGTTTGTCTTTGTGGCGGATGACCAAAGATTCGAGTGCCTGTAAATCGCCGTCGCGGAAAGAATGGATTAGTTCGTGATCTGTTTTCGTACACAGAGATTTCATAAACTTCTACGGTTTTAAAGATGATAGGATATATGTTTGATGGATTTTGAGATGATTGGTTTTTCGGTGTAGAAGTGCTTAATCGATAGGCGAATAATTTTAAAATCTGTTAAACTTTGAACTCGCGATAAAGATATACAATTTTTGGAAAAAACAACATTTTGGGAAAATTTTTTGTTAACCTAATCCGTTGCCCGCTGCGAAACCGCGCGGGAAGAAAGTTCTAATTCGCTCAGTTTCAGTATATTTGTGATCCAATTATGGCAGTCTCTTCGAAGGTAAAATCCAGTTCAAAATCTTTTTCCAAAATACCGGCGCCGGACGTGATCAGCGTTCACGGAGCCCGCGTGCACAACCTGAAAAATGTTAACGTCGACTTTCCGCGCAATAAATTAATTGTGGTTACCGGCGTATCGGGATCAGGGAAGTCTTCGTTGACGATCGACACCTTGTTTGCGGAGGGGCAGCGCCGTTATGCCGAGAGCCTCAGTTCCTATGCCCGGCAGTTTATGGCCCGCATGGACAAGCCCGACGTAGACTATATCCGCGGTCTCTGCCCGGCCATCGCCATCGAACAAAAAGTTAGTACCCGCACGCCGCGGTCCACGGTGGGCAGCATGACCGAGATGTATGATTATCTCCGGCTGCTCTTCGCCCGCATTGGCAGAACCTATTCCCCTGTTTCCGGACGGGAGGTGAAGAAGGATGACGTGCAGGACGTGGTGAAAGCCATCACCGTGCGCCCCGTGGGAGACAAGGTGCTGATGCTCGTGCCTTTTAAGCAGCATAAGAACCGCCATGTGAGCGAAGAGCTCAATATCCTCCTGCAAAAGGGCTTTTCCAGGCTCTATATCAACCGTGAAATTCTCCGTATAGAAGACCTGATTGAAGGCACCGTCAAATTTCCCGTGAACCCCAAACCGTCGAAATCAGCGGTTGTCGCCTGGTTGCTGATTGACCGGATCGTGGTGAAATCGTTCGATGAAGATGACCTGCACCGGCTGGCGGATTCGATCGGTACCGCTTTTTCTGAAGGAGAGGGGGAGATGACACTCGAAATAAATGGCGACACCCTGTTGCCGTTCAGCAATAAATTTGAACTGGACGGGCTGCATTTTGAAGAACCCGTACCCAACCTGTTTTCTTTTAATAATCCTTTTGGCGCCTGCCCCGTTTGTGAAGGTTTTGGCCAGGTCCTCGGCATCGATGCCGACCTCGTGATCCCCGACAAGCGGCTCAGCCTGTTTGAAAGCGCGGTGGCTCCCTGGAAAGGCGAGAAGCTGAGCGCCTGGAAAGAACAGTTTATCAAAGGCGCGAAAAAGTTTGATTTTCCGATCCATAAACCGGTGATCGATCTCACCAAAGAACAATACCGGATCCTGTGGGAGGGCAACGCCCATGTAAACGGAATCAATGATTTCTTTCAGGAAGTAGAGAAAAATCTGTATAAAGTGCAATACCGCGTCCTGTTGTCGCGGTACCGGGGTCGTACCATTTGTCCGGTGTGTAAGGGATACCGGTTACGGCCGGAAGCACTGTACGTACGCATCAACGAACGACATATCGGGGAACTCTGCGAAATGCCGGTGTCGAACCTCGCCGTTTGGTTTTCGGAACTTCCGCTCACATCCTATGACCGGCAGGTAGCAAAAAGGATATTGATCGAACTGGACAACCGGCTCCGGACGCTGCTGGATGTCGGTCTCGGCTACCTGTCGCTGAACCGGCTGGCAAATTCCCTGAGCGGCGGCGAGAGTCAGCGTATCCAGCTAACGCGATCCCTTGGCAGCAACCTGACCAATTCATTATATATCCTCGATGAACCATCCATCGGCCTTCATTCCCGGGATACCCAGCGTCTGATCGGTGTATTAAAACAATTGCGGGATCTGGGAAATACCGTCGTGGTGGTAGAGCACGATGAAATGATGATGCGCGAAGCGGACCATATCATTGACATGGGACCGCTGGCCAGCCACCTCGGCGGCGAAGTGGTGGCCGAAGGTAACTATGACGAGATCATTGCAAATCCGGAAAGCCTCACGGGGAAATATCTGCGCGGCGACCTCAAAATAGAAGTTCCAAAACAACTGCGTAAATGGAAGCAGTCCGTTACCGTAAATGGTGCGCGGCAGCATAACCTGCGGGATATTACGGTGGAGTTTCCGCTTCATACGCTGTGCGTGGTGAGCGGAGTGAGCGGCAGCGGCAAGACCACCCTGGTAAAACAGATCTTATATCCGGGATTACAAAAGCTGAAGGGGCAGTTCGCAGACAAGGTCGGGCTGCACCGGTCCATCACCGGCGATATTGAATCCATCAGCCAGATCGAAATGGTGGACCAGAATCCGATTGGCAAATCTTCGCGCAGCAATCCGGTGACATATATAAAGGCCTATGATGATATCCGCGATCTGTATTCCAGGCAGCCCCTCAGCAAGATGCGCGGATTTCAGCCCAAACATTTTTCTTTCAACGTCGATGGCGGACGCTGTGACACCTGTAAAGGAGAGGGTGAGCAGG
>CAZZYD010000305.1:0-4493 GCA_964658175.1 uncultured Puia sp.
TTACGGCGCTACCACCTCAAAGTAGTGCGTCTACCAGTTTCGCCACCTCCGCATCCTGAAGGATCAGCACAAAACGTGCTGATTTCCTTTCCCCTGAGGCTGAAAAGGGATCGCAAAAGTAATTCATTTATTCAATACAATGCGAAACGTAGTGCCTTTCCCGGGCTCAGAATTTTTCACATATAATTCCCCCTTATGATAGCTTTCGATGATACGTTTAGACAGGCTTAAACCCAGTCCCCAGCCCCGTTTTTTCGTTGTAAACCCGGGTTTAAAAACCCGGTCGAGATTCCGGGAGGCGATTCCCTTGCCGGTATCGGTGACGTCTATCAGGATGGTCGTGGTTTCATTGCGGATATCGACCCGGATATCGCCCCGGCCTTCCATGGCGTCCAGCGCATTTTTCAGGAGGTTTTCGATCACCCAATCAAACAGCGGTTTGGAAATGGCCGCTTCCAGCGTTTCCAGACCGTGTGTCTCCATCGTAAAATGGACAGTCGCGGTGGTCCTCCGGCGGATATATTCGATCATCTGGCGGATCTGCCGGATCAGGTCGGCGGTCTCCAGCTGGGGGATGCTGCCGATCTTTCCAAACCGGTCAGACACGAGCTTTAAACGGTCCAGGTCCTTTTGAATTTCAGCCACGGTTTCGGGGTTGGTGCCTTCTTCTTTGAGCATTTCCGTCCAGCCCTGGAGGGAAGACAGCGGTGTGCCCAGCTGGTGAGCGGTTTCTTTGGCCATGCCGGCCCAGACCTGGTTTTCCGTTGCGCGGTTGGAAACGGAAATGGAATAGATCATAAAAAAGATGAATACCGCTACGATCAGCAGGAGGATGATCGGATAGTAGCGCACCTGGTCCAGCAGTACGGTATGTCCGAAATAATAACGGTTGGCCGTATACGGAGAATCGCTCCATTTGATTTCCAGTGGCCTGTTTTCCTTACTGAAATCCCTCAATTTTTTGGGTAGATAATTTTTATCGTTGACTGATCTTGCCGAGTCGAGGTTAAAAAAACCGGTGATGCTGTCTTTTTCGTTGGTCTCGATGATGGGAATCGAATGCTGTTCATTGCGGATGAGGCTGGGCAGGGTGAGGTCGGGATTGAGGATGGCTTTGCTGGCAGCCAGCCATTGTTCCACTTTCTGTTGTTCTTCTGATTCGATTTTTCCGGCGAGGTATTGTGAATAGAAAATGGTTCCGCAAACGATGCCGATGGCGATGAGCGCGAGCAGCCAGCGCCAGTTGAAACGAAACGGGATCATGCACCGAAAGTAGCAAATGCGATTGAATTGTGAATTCGAAAGGTTTTCCCGGCGGATCACTTATTTTTGACCCTCATCTTATCATTACACGTCTGTCCTGTGCTACCAAAAGTTGCTGTCGTCATCATCAATTATAACGGTCGGGTATTTCTGGAAAAGTTTCTTCCGTCGGTGGTTTCGGGCACGTATGGTAACCAGGAAATCATTGTCGCCGACAATGCCTCCACGGACGATTCCGTTTCATTTTTACGGGGCGAGTATCCGCAGGTGCGGATCATTTTACTGGAAAGAAACCATGGCTATGCGGGTGGTTATAACCAGGCGCTGAAGCAGGTGACCGCCGATTATTATGTGCTGCTGAATTCCGATGTGGAAGTGATGCCGGGCTGGATTGAACCCATCGTGGCATTGATGGAGGCCGATCCGGGTATTGGCGCCTGTCAACCGAAAATTCTCAGCTATCACCACAAAGATCAGTTTGAATATGCAGGCGCGGCGGGCGGTTGGATCGATTCCCTGGGCTATCCGTTTGCGCGCGGACGGGTGTTCGACTTTTGCGAAAAGGACCTGGGGCAGTATGATGATGCGTCGTCTATTTTCTGGGCGAGCGGCGCGTCGCTGTTTGTGCGTGGCCATTTGTTTCATATGGCCGGCGGGTTTGACGAATATTTTTTTGCGCACATGGAGGAAATTGATTTCTGCTGGCGGCTGCAGTTGCTGGGGTATACGATCTATGCCTGTCCGGCTTCAACGGTATACCATGTGGGGGGCGGTACCCTGCCCAAAGGCAATCCGCGGAAAGTGTTTTTAAATTTCCGCAATAACCTCATCATGCTGGGCAAGAACCTGCCGAAGCGGCAATCGTTCTGGAAGCTGCCCCTCCGTTTTGTGCTGGACAGTGTGTCGGCCTGGAAGTCGCTGCTGAGCGGGGAAGCCGTGTATTTCGGGTCCATTATTACGGCCCACCTGGCTTTTGCCAAATGGGTACTGTTCAAGCAGGGGATGAGCGTATTTCCGAAAAAGAGAAAGGCGACCCTGACGGGCTGGTTTCCGGATAGTGTGATCTGGCTTCATTTTATCCGGGGGAAGAAAACTTTTGCTGAAATAGTGAGGCGCAAAAGCTGATTTTTTCACTGAATGGGCTATTTTTGCCCGGTAATTAACTGACTATTATGGACCAGGAAGAAGATGTAAAAGATCCCAAGGCCAAGGATTTTGCCTATAACTGGGTGAATTCATCCGTGTTTCTTTTTTACCTGCAGGTATTTTGTATCCTGGCGATGGTATTGGGTGGTAGTTATGCCCTGTACTCACACAGGTACAAGGGCAAGCCGGAAGTAGTGGTGCCCTCCAATACGTTGTACACCCCGGAGTATAAATAGTCATTTAAAAATTTCTCCCGGATGGCTGGAATGCGTATTTTTGCCGCCCTGTAAAGCTCTTGTATATTGTTTTTTGCGGAAGTAGCTCATTTGGTAGAGCGCGACCTTGCCAAGGTCGAGGTGGCCGGTTCGAGCCCGGTCTTCCGCTCATTGATTCCATTCTGATAAGGGTGGAATTTTTTGTTTATACCCGGGTGGCGGAATAGGTAGACGCGCAGGACTTAAAATCCTGTTTCCCGCAACGGAAGTACGGGTTCAATTCCCGTCCCGGGTACTTTGCCGGCTGCCAGGCCGGTTCATTTATTTCATTTACAGGTAAAGGGTACCGAACCTGCTGCATGGGCAAGACCAGCCCTAGAGAATGATCGTACTACGTATCCAAGGCGTACTTTAGCCATCACACCATCTATCCGTCTTCTTCTTAAAATTAGATGTATAAGCAGATGCTCAATTAATTTATTACTGCATGGCCATTCCTTTGAATCTGTTTACTAAACTAGCATGAGGATGATCAAATTCAGAAATATAATTTGGGCAACCAGTATCCTACTTTCTTATCCCCTGTATTCTATTGGGCAAATTTTTCTCTTTCTTTCAAAACGAAAAGATCCGGATTTTTATACTTTAATCACTAAATATCCAGGTGAATGGATAACGGCCCATGTTTTTCTAATGATAAGTCTGGTCTTATTGGTACCTGCTTATATCTCTCTTTGCCATTATTTTAAAAATTCCAGATCATATTCTTTTATTCAGCTGAGCACGTTTTTTACCATTTTGGCTGTTTTTGTTTTATTCGGCCAATTCACGATTGATTTATGCATCGTCGATATTTTTAAACTCCCCCGGGAAACGGCCTATCAAACGCTCAATGGAATTCAAAACGATGCTTTGATCAGCTCGTTGTTTTACAACAATGCCAAATTATTCATTTTGTTCAAATATGCAGACCTGACGCTGTTGGACCAATTGTTTTTAGGGATCACTTTACTCCTTAGCAAGCGAATTCCGATATGGGCTAAAATACTGTTTTTTGTCGCGCTGATTTTAACCCAGTTTGGAATATTGATTGATCCGTATTACGGAAGAATGATAAAACGACTTAGTTACTCCCTGATAAGCATCTCCCTCGCGCCCATTGCAATCGAGATGTTGCGAAGACCCGGTGACCAACGCGGTGACAATTAAAAGCAGCGCTGCATTTCCCTCCCCGAAAAAGCCGGTTTCATTGGAGAAAACAGCCATGCTTTTCTTTCTCCCACCGCGAGCCACAGCGCCAGGAGTATTCCATAACTGCCTCCACGTTCTATCCATTCAAAAACCTCGTACTGCGGATAAAAAAATTCACTGCAGATTTTCCAGATTAAAATAAAGAATATCACAGCACGGAATGGCAAGATCAGAATTGAAAAAGCGGCGATGATTTCGCCTATGCCGATGGCCATAGCGGTTTCCTGTGTATGGGTAAATCCCAAACTCAGATATTGGTTGAGCAAGCCTTTTTTTTCGATCATGTTCAGCCAGCCATGACCCGCCAGCAACAAAAATGCACCTAGTTGTAAGCCGGTCAATACATGACCAATCGTTTTTGAATCCGGATAAACGGTCTTTGGCATCCTCGAAAACAATTCGTTTCCATTTTTTCCGATACCGCCCGAAAGCATTAAAAGCAATATGGGCACCCCGAAATTTCCGGTGCGTTCGATGAACTCCGCAAAAGGCTCACCCGATAGGGGTCGGAGCAATGCGGTGAAGATGCCCCAAATGACCAGCCAGCATGGAATCGCCCGGATCGGGTAAACCAGCATGCCGATACCTATCATTATGTCAAAACAACCGAGCAGCGGC
>CAZZYD010000306.1:0-4432 GCA_964658175.1 uncultured Puia sp.
CCGCCATCACCCCGACCCGGGCCTCGCGCATCGCGAGCGCCGCGACCTGGGCCCGGCCCGCCCCGAGGAGCCGCGCCTGCGTCAGCAGACCATCGCCGAAGCAAAAAAACGCGCCTTCTTTCAGCACACCGGCTATGAGCAGCCGCACATCGATGACAAATACGGGATAGATGTCGATGATCTTTATGAACTGGAGGAAATCCTGGCCCCACCGATAAAATCATTGTACCGCATCGTCGTTGAGGCGGCGGCGGAGTCCCTGCCGGAAGATGAGCTGATCATCGGATACCTGCCCCTGCCAAAAGCATGAATGCTTTATCATCTTAATTTCAGTGATTACCTTTGGTGCATGGAGGCCGAACACATCGCGCAACTTATTTTCAAACATTTGAAGGGCGTGCAAACTGCGGAGGAAGACCGCACGGTAAACAGCTGGAGAAAAGCGCATCCAACGCACGAAAAACTTTTTCAACGCCTCTCCCACCCGCACTATATCCGGGAAACACTCGGCACCCTGGATTATTATAAAAACACCGGCCAGAATATTTCGGATGAGGAAATTCCGGAAATCACGGAACCGCTTCCCAGCCAGATCAACTGGCTCTTCCCCGCCCTGGTGGCCGCAGTGATCCTATTGATGATCAGCACCGGCATGGTCACGCTGTTCACACCGATCGCGTCCGGAAGAACAAGCCATCAACCCATGCGCGCCAGCCGGTTTCCATTGGAAAACCGTACATCGCTGCCTGCGAGCCGCTAGCATGATCCTTGAAACTAATTTTTTATTTCGGTCAGCGGCTCCGGCTGCACGTGCTGCAGCATTTCGCGGGTCATCGCTTCCAGTCCGAAAGCCGGTTTCCAGCCCCAGTCATTTTTTGCTTTGGCATCGTCAATGGATGCAGGCCAGCTGTCAGCGATATCCTGGCGGTAGTCAGGCAGGTAATCGGTACGAAAAGCCGGTATTTCCTTCGCGATCGCTGCCGTGAGGGTTTCCGGTGTAAAGCTCATCGCCGAAATATTGTAAGAGGAGTGGATCGTCAGATCGCCGGCAGGGGCTTCCATCAGCTCAATGGTTGCACGCAGTGCATCTTCCATATACATCATGGGGAGCGCCGTATCCTTGCGGAGAAAACAGCCATAGGTCTGGTGCTGCAGGGCTGCGTGAAAAATACTGATGGCATAATCGGTGGTACCGCCGCCGGGCAATGCCTTGTAACTGATGAGCCCGGGATAACGCAGGCTGCGGATATCGAGTCCATAGCGGTGATGATAGTAGGCGCACCATTGTTCACCGGCAACTTTGCTGATACCATATACGGTCGTGGGTGAAAGCACGGTATCCTGGGGACAATCTTGTTTGGGTGCATCCGGTCCGAATACGGCGATGCTGCTGGGCCAGAAAAGGCGGGTGACTTTTTCCTCCCGCATCACTTCCAGTGTATTGAGCAGGCTCTGCATATTCAGCTGCCAGGCTTTGAGGGGATGCTGTTCGCCCGCAGCCGAAAGCATGGCGGCCAGCAGGTAAATGGTATCGATCTGATGCCGTTTCACCTGTACCTGAAGCGTCGCCTTGTCCATGATGTCCAGCGGAAGAAAAGGCCCTGTACCCTTGAGCAGATCTGATTCGCTGCGCAGGTCGGCGGCAAGCACCGCCGCCGCACCATACTTTTTACGAAGCGCCAGCGTGAGTTCGGTTCCGATCTGTCCGCAGGCGCCGATCACTAAAATTTTTTTAGCAGCAGGCATGGGTTATGGCTAAGGGCGTTAGTTAATGGCCAGGGAGAATTTTTCCGTGGAAGGGGGAAGGCATTGCTGGTCGTTGCATACCATGAATTCCACCGATCCCGAAACATTGGTTTTGGCGCTGCCGCGCATTTTCACCACCTGCACGAAGTCGACTGTGCCGTCAAAATATTTCACATCCACGCCAAACACTTCCTCGTGCTTCACCTGCAGCTTGCCGTTTTCCTTTACCTTTCCTTCCAGCGTGAACAGCGGATTTTTCCCGAAGGTGATTTTCGTGGGCACCGGTCCCCCGTCCGGCGTAAACTGCGAATACGTATGCCATGGATGATTTACGTCCACCGTGCAATGCACTTCGTAGGTTCTATCGGCGAGTTTTTTCGTGGTGAAAGTCCATTTGTAGGGCTTCTGGGCGTTGGAAGCAAAAGCGCAAAAAAAGATGCAGGCGAGGGCAATGATTCGTTTCAACATATTGATGGTTTAACAGGATACAAGCTACAGCTTTGTACTGTTATAAATACGCGGAACAGGGCAAAAATGATTAGCCCGGACTGTTAATTTTCCGACGGAACTATCGGTGTTTGTGCGTGAGCGCGAAGCAGAGAATAACCGCCAGTAAAAAGCCGACGATGACGACGGTGTTCCAGGTTTTGAGGTTCCGCATGCTTTTCAGCACGGCTCCATGGTAAATCAGCTCTTCGCGGATATCGCGTGAGTAACCGCCGCCCGACATGAAGTCGATGCCGTCCCGGGTGATTTCCATCTCAAAGCCCTCGGGACCCACAAAGGATTTTACGAGCCCGTCTTCAAAAAGAATTCCCTGCAGGTCAGTAAAATCTTCGCCGAACAGTTCGGCATAGCGTTCATGAAAAGCCTGCTGGCGTATCGTCGTTCCGTCACATTCCTGGAAAAGCAGTGCGAGAATACCGTCGAGCTTCGCGTCCCGTCCCGGTATTGATTTTGTTAACTCCATCCCTTGATCTGTTTAAATGATGCGTAGATGCATTCATAGGTATGGTTTACAGATCGGTCTCCGGTCGTCGTAAAAATAAAAACAATTTGACGAAAACAAAATTTTTTTAAGGCCGCAACAGCTATTTCTTCCGATTTACCGTTTCAGCCAGACACTGACCTTGCCCGCAGCGGCATGAAAGTTCCCCACGCCATTTTCGTCGATCTCCACTTCCCCAGCATAATTGCCCAAGCTGTCGTAAAACCGGCAGCCCGCACAGCGCATGCCCATCTCCATGTCCTTGAACCCTTCCTGGTCATTGCTCATGAGCACGGCCAGTCCTTCATGTTCGTCATCCCCCCCACGGGTCCAGCCGATACAGCTGGGATGGTCCAGGTAGTCTTTTTGTTCGCCGTAGGCATATTGCCTGCGAAGACTGATCAGCTCGGGGAGGTGTGCCACTTTGGGCATAACGATCTCGTAATCCTGTCCATCCTTTCCTTTGTCGATATAATGCCCGCCATAGAGATCCGGATAAAAAACACAGGGATAGCCCTGTTCCCGCAACAGGATCAGCGCGTAGGCGAGCGGTTTGAACCAGGGTTCGACCGCGGCTTCCAGTGATTGCAGGGGCTGGGTATCGTGATTGGCCACGACAGAAACGGATAAATCCGGTCTCGCCGCGGTGAGCGTGTCGTCAAACAGTGTGGTCATATCGAAATCCTTGCCTGCCTTGGACGCCATACTGAAATGTCCCTGCAGGGAGGCGTCAAAGAGATGGATCGATCCATCGGTGGCGGCGATATATTTTTCCATCGCCGCGAGATTCCCCGGCGCCCAGTATTCACCCACCGCAAATAATTCCGGGTTTATTTTTTCCCGCATGAACGACAGCCATTCATTGTAGAAATGCGGTGAGATATGTTTTACCGCATCCAGCCGCACGCCATCGAACTGCAGAATATCGTGCATCCAGAGTCCCCACTGTTTCAGCTCCTCACGCACATAGGGATTGCGAAACTCGATATCTGCATACATCAGGTAATCGTAGTTCCCCTTTTCATCATCGACCATTTCTTCCCAGCCCTCGCCCCATTCATTGTTCACGATGCTGAAGATGCCGGATTCGTCGAGGTCGGCGGCATAGTCGATACCTGAAAAGCAATGAAAATTCCATTCAAATGCTGAATATTTTCCTTTGCGGCCGGGAAAAGTAAATTTTGTGTAGGCCTCGATCTCGAATGGTTCGCTGATGAATTCATTCCGGTCTTCGGGATCTACCTGACGCACCATCACCTTCTCCGTTTCATCGGCACCCCCCATATGGTTCAATACCACGTCGATGATCACACGAACATCCGCCGCATGGAGGGCTGCGACCGCCGCTTCAAGCTGTTTGCGCGTGCCATATTTTGTACGAACGGAATTTTTCTGGTTGAATTCTCCCAGGTCACGGATATCATACACATCATATCCAATGGAGTCTTTTCCCGTAGTACCCTTGTGCGCCGGTGGCAGCCACACATCGGTGATGCCCATGCGCGCAAGTTTGCCCGCATTGTCCGCCAGTTGCGTCCAGAGCTTTCCGTCATTTGGCAAATACCAGTGAAAATACTGCAGAATCGTTGCGTTGTCCATGGTTAATAATTGTACCCAGGACTGCAAAAACGGGGCCGGTTGATCAGCGTTTCTTCTTTTTCTTTTCGATGGCCTTGTTTTTCTGGCTGAGTTTGTAGT
>CAZZYD010000307.1:0-4391 GCA_964658175.1 uncultured Puia sp.
CATCCGCCCCTGCCCTGGTGATCCGCTACGGCATATACATCCGCCGCAATCACATAGGGTTCGGTTTTATATCGCTGAATTCCCGCCTGCGTGCCGCCATGATTGACAGGATTGATCAGTTTGATGAGTTCCCATGTTTTCTCCCGGTTTTTTAACTGGGCGAAGGCCATCACCAGCCATACCGCGGCATGGGTGTATTGTCCGCCGTTCTCGCGCACGCCTGGGAGATAGCCTTTGATGTAGCCGGGATTCAGACTGGAATGATCGAAGGGCGGGTCAAACAACTGGATGACGCCGATGGATTGTTTTACGAGATGCTCGTAGGCAGATTCCATTGCCTGTTTGCTCCGGGCCGGGTCTCCACCGCCGGAAATCACAGACCAGCTCTGCGGGATCGAATCGATCTTGCATTCTTCATTCACGGAAGAACCCAATGGTGTGCCGTCGTCGAAATAGGCACGGCGGTACCATTCCCCATCCCAGCAATTCTTTTCAATATTGTCTTTCAGCTTTTTCAATTCACTGGTGCACTGGTCGGCAAAGGCCGTGTCGTGCTGTATTTTGGTGATGTCGGCAAACTGCAGCAGCACATCGTATAAAAAGAATGCGAGCCATACGCTTTCTCCCTTGCCATGATTGCCCACGCGATCCATGCCATCGTTCCAGTCACCGGTTCCCATCAGCGGAATGCCATTGACGCCGAACCTCAGTCCGTGCCGGATCGAGCGGACGCAATGATCATAGAGCGTGCTGCTGTCTTGCGATATCCCGGGCAGGTCGTAATTGGATTCTTCTCCGGGATTAAGCAATCGTCCCTCGAGGAATTTCACCTGCTCCTGCAGGATCGTTTCATCGCCGGTATGCGCTACATACCGCGACGTCACAAAGGGCAGCCACAGATAATCATCCGAGCAGGTCGTTCTCACGCCCCTGCCTGCCGGTGGATGCCACCAATGCTGTACATCCCCTTCCTTAAACTGCCTGGAGGCGCTGAGCAATATTTGCTGACGCACCAGATCGGGCCGCGTATGCAACAGGGAAATAGAATCCTGCAACTGATCGCGGAAACCAAAGGCGCCGCCGGATTGATAGAATCCGCTGCGACCCCAGATGCGGGATGACAGGGTCTGGTAATTCAACCAGCCATTGGTGAGCAGGTTGATGGCCGGATCCGGCGTTTCGATGCGCACGGCGGACAGAATTTCTTCCCAGTATTTTTTTACTTTGACCAGTGATTCGGAAGCCAGTACGGTGCCCTTGCATTTCTTTGCTGTTTGCACTGCACTGTACATATCTCTTCCCGCGCCGAGCCTGAAGACAAGTTCTTTTTCTTCGCCATCCGCTAAATCAATCACGGACTGCAACACCGTACACGCATCCATCGCCGCGCCGATCCTGCCGGAAAGTTTGGACTTATTCATCCCTTCGGGATTCTTGTAGGAACCATTGCGACCCAGGAATTCCGTGCGGTCGCAGGTGAAAGTGCGGGTGGCGTCGTCCACATCAAAAAAGCCCACATAATTATTGAATTCACTGCTATACGCATTGGATGCAAACACGGCGCTGCTGTCCTGGTTCAATTCGGTGACCGTATGCATCAGCGATTTTGACCGCAGATCACCCAGTACCCACTCCACATAACCTGTCACCGATAACTTGCGGCCGCGTCCCGAGTCATTGCGGATACGGATACTCGTGAATTTCACCGGCTCTGTTTCATCAACAAAAATCGTCATCGTCGAACCGATGCCGTCTTCCAGGTATTCAAAAATGCTGTACCCAAAACCATGGCGCGTGATATAACCGGACTTACCGCGGTTTGGCGATAGCGCGGGCGACCAGTACTTTCCACTCTCTTCATCGCGTATATAAAAAACTTCACCGGAAGTATCAGAGACGGCGTCGTTGCTCCAGGGCGTAAGACGGAATTCATGCGCATTATCCATCCAGGAATAACTCTGCCCGCTTTCAGACAACACGGTGCCAAATACCGGGTTGGCAATCACATTCACCCAGGGAGCCGGCGTCACCTGCTCGTTGCCGGTGAATATCACATATTCTTTACCGTCCTTGGAAAAACCACCCAGTCCATTCCAGAATAGCAGATCCCTGGGCGCCTGCAGCGATGCGTTGATCGACGCATAGAATTTTGTCGGGGTGAAATACGGAATCACCGGACGAACCTTATTTCTCCTGGCGATCTGTTCTTCCAGCGTACCGAGTGTATCCGAGATGACGATGCGCGCCACCGTCTGAAACAGGATGCGGTCTTCTGCAGACACCTGTTCTCCCGAGCGCACAAATACGCCACCGGGCTTATCGCGTACATCACTGATGATGCCCGGGGAGATCAGACTCAGCAGCTCCGATTGAAGCGCGGCCCGGTAGCCACCGAAATCATCGTTCCAGATCACCAGATCCACCATCAGTCCTTTCAGCCGCCAGTAGGCATGTGCCTGCACGAGTTGCCGGGCAAGATCGATGTTGGCCGAATCCTGGATCTGAAGCAATACGATCGGCAGATCGCCGGAAATAGAATAACTCCACAGGCCGGACTGCCCGCGGCGGTTGCGGATGATCACGGCCGGGTCGGTACGCAGGGAAGCGTTGGCAAAGATCACCGCACTGGCAAGTTTCGCATATAGCTGCGCGTCAGCTTCCGTCGCATTGATCTGCCGTAAAACGACCTGGCTGTGCGTCCATGCCAGTTCAAAGGCACGATCGGTGAGGTGACGATCCTGGTATTTTTCAATCAGTCCGTTACAGGCTTCGCGGGTATCGGCCATGCCATACACCATATCCACTGTCACGGAATCGTGTGCGTCGATCACGAAGCGGTAACGGATCGCCACTACCGGATCCAGCACCGCGCCCTGGCTGCCGGATAAACGGTTGCCACTGCTCATCACCGCCGGATCGTGAATGGAATTGGTACGACCCATAAATAAAGAGCGGTCGGTTTCGTATGAAATATCACGGATCTCCGCGCCGTCTACTTTCATCAGATGAAACATCCAGGGTGGATTGTCGTCCGCGGCGCGCGGACGGCGCGTGCACAGGATGGCGTCGCGCTGGGGCAGTATTTCCGTCTGCACAAACAGGTTGCTGAAGGCCGTATGGGCTGCATCTGCCGCCGCGCTGGCGAGCACAACCTCGGCATAGCTGGTGATCTCAATATATCTTTTTTTACGAGAGCGGTTGGTGACGTGCACCCGGCGCATTTCCACATCGTCTTCAGAAGAAACGACAATCTCCGTATGGGTTTCCAGATTCTGATCCTGTCTCCGAAACTCGGCCCTTCCCTGTGAAAACACGACTTCATAAGACTCAGCTGCCTGCAGGGATGGCTGGAATGCCGCCGACCAGCTGCCGTCGTTGTCGAGATCGCGGACATAGCAAAAAATTCCCTTATCGTCGAGGGTGATATCTTCTTTCCATCGTGTAACGGACATATCCCTCCACCGGCTGTAACCCGTTCCCGCATTCGTCACCATCACGTGGTAACGACCATTGGAGAGCAATTGAACCTCCGGTACCGGTGTGCTCGGTGATTTGATCACACGCATCTGCACTTCGGTGGTCGTGACGCTGCTGTCGGAAACATGCACGGACGGTGAATAAAATTCGGTTACATGCGGCACGCGTTCCTGTAACAGGAGCATGATGGCACGAAACTGCGCTTCGTTTTCAAAGCGTTTCTGCATCGGCTGGTCCAGCAGCAGGTAAGCGAGCGAAAGAAAACTCATACCCTGGTGATGCACCATAAATGATTTCACGATGGAGAAAGTCTGTCCGCGGGAAAGTCTCGAGGTCGTATAGTCCACGGCCTCATACATACCATATTTCCCCTCGAATCCATCTTCGACGAGCTGTTCCAGGTTCTTAACGGATTCTTCCGGCGCCACCATCAGCGACATCACCGTAGCATACGGCGCGATCACCAGGTCTTCACCCAATCCGCGTTTCAGGCCGAGTCCTGGCACACCGAAAGCCTTGTACTGATAGTTAAGGTTGGCGTCCACCATATTGTATCCGGATTCAGACACGCCCCAGGGCACACCGCGTTTTTTTCCGTAGTCAATTTGTTTTTGAACCGCCGCTTTATTGGTTTGATCCAGTAAGGTGTTTTCAAAACTCGGCATCACCAGCGAGGGCATCAGGTATTCAAACATGGAACCGCTCCAGGAAAGCAGCACGGGCAGTGTGCCCGGATTGGTCAGCTGGCGGCCGAGGGCAAACCAGCTGTCCTGTGTCAGTTTGCCCTGGGCAATACCGACAAATGTCGTGAGTCTTGACTCCGAGGCGAGCAGATCGTAAAAACTATTATCCCGGCGATGCTCCACCACATTGTACCCGATGGACAGGAGCCGTTGTGATTTATCGAACAGGAA
>CAZZYD010000308.1:0-4348 GCA_964658175.1 uncultured Puia sp.
ATATGTGCGCCGAACGTATTATGTTTTTGATGGATGATACCATGCCTTGAATCGATTTGGTGTATCAGCACATCCCGCTGGTTCACAGCGATCATTGCATTCAGGGTCGATTGTTCGCCGCTGGCGAGCATCGGGATGCCGGTGTCATCGGCATGGTATAAAGTCTGGATTTCGGTAAAGCCTTTGGAGTCCGTTGTCGTGATCGTACTGATGGACCGGCGGTTCGGAGCGTAAGTATACGTATACGTCTTCTGCGAATAGTTTGCCGGTGTTTTCTGATCAAATTCCTTGGTGATGCGCTGGGTGAGCCGGTAGCTTTCGATATTTGTTGCAAAATATTCATAGGTGTTCACGCCCAGTCCCCAGGTGATCAGCGAATATCCGTAGGCACCCAGCGTTGTAACCGGATTGATAAGATTATACGTATTGGTGATTTCACGGAGTTTATTTCCCGCCGCGTTGAAATCTGTTTTGACCAGCAATAGTCCGCGCCGGTAGGAGAAGTCATGTTGATGAACGGTCCCGGGAACGGTTTCAGTCAGTACCGGCTTAGCCCCCTCTCCGGGATAAGCCGTGGGTTGTCCCCAGAAATTACCCGTGGGATTATAAGCATCTATGGCATATACGTCCTGGAAATCATTGAAGTTGGTGAATTGCTGGATATTGCATCCCCCATCGGGTTCGATCTCTTTTACAGCTGAATAGCCTACAAAATCACCATTCAGGTCATACATATTGTAAGGACTCGTGCTGTAAGACTGTACTTCCCAGGCCGGAAACACCACCCCGGCGGTAGGAATAGACTGACCCTCGGCAGCGCTGTAGTTGGCATCCACCAAAGACAATATATTGTAGAAAGAACTGAATGTACCGGCAGTGGGCGTAAACCCGTACACTTTTCCGTTGGAGTTTCCACTCGCATCGTTATAAACAAATTGGGTTGTCAGTCCCGCAATATTGGGAGCCGAACGCGTGATTTTATTGACGCGCAATCCGCCGACGCTAATATTTCCACCATTGTAGTAGGTATTGAGTTCGTAGGAAAGTTGAATCAGTCCGCCGATAGCGGTATGTATGCCTGTGAGAATATTAGCCATTGTACCGGCCAGATTTGGCGTGCGGTTTACGCCATCCGGATAAACATTCCAGCTGCTGACGCCACTAGCATTGTAATATCCCCAGGAATCGAACTGTGGTGAAATGCGGGGTGGCAGATTGGTGGTTGTGTTGTAATCAAAGGAATTGACCAACAATGGCGTGGCCGTAGTCGCGGTCGTGCCGGTGGTCGTAATGCTGTTGAGGCAAAGTCGTTTTTGGTTGGGATCCGTTGTGGTGCCGCCAAAATAGCTGTAATTGAGGTTGAAGGTCTTGACCAGATGGTTGTTTGTTTTGTAGTAAGGGTCATATCCTTTCACCATGACCGTGGTGAGCCGTCCCGTGGAAGCAAAGTCCTGCCGGTCAAATGCAAACGCGAAATCTATTTCCCCCAGCGAAGAAACAATCGACTGAATATAGCGGGGGTTGGTATAGTGCACTGTATCCCGGTGGAAATCGGTTTCGAAATCGGTATAATGGCCAGGGCTGTAAGAATATAAATAACTGGTCCAGCTCCAGAAAGAAAGAATATCATAATTGGCACCGGTGGTATAGTTCAGGGTGACGACATCCTTGTTATTACAACTGACAATCTTATCCAGATACCAGGTGACCGTAAAAGTATAGGGCTTATAGGTTGTGATATCCGTGCGGCGCGTCGTGCTTTTGTATTGGGTATTCAAATCCTGTGAATTCACGGTGCTGCCGAAATAATACCGGTTGCCCTGGTTATCGATCAGTTCGAATGTCGGCACCACGCCGCTTGCCAGGCCATACAGGTTCGTAATGATCTGAAATCCTTCATCGTTGGGGATCACCGCGTGGCCGGTTTCGTCGAAACTGAAATGAAAATTGGCGAAGGGTGTATTTACATAAAAAATATCCGGCTGAGGATCCGGTACCACCGATGGATTCGGTGAAGTGATCCCTTTCACTACACTCACAGCCGCCGGACCGCAACCATTCAGGTAAGCGCCGGAATGTTCGTCCGGCAATCCGCGAACCACGCGCGAAATGCTTCCGCCGGCAGAGAGCTGCCAGCCAAGTCCCACGTTGGTTGCGGCATCCTGTACTTTTATTCCACGCCCGCTGACGTAGTCGAGTGCAATTGGAAAATTCATGTCCTTGGTTTGCAAGGTGGTGATGGGAATATGTATCCGGGCAACCCCGGTATACAAATCGGCAGTCACGGTCTCGGTCGATTTATTCGCCGCGCCCGGACTCGAATTGTCAGACGGCGCCATCTGGGTGGACACATTATAGTTGTCCTGCGCCATTCCATGGATATAAACGGTGATCGCCAGTAAAAGCAGACTGATTTTTTTCATACATCTTTTCTTCGGGGTGATTCGTTGATTAGAAACTATAACCGATCCGGTAGATCAGGGCAGGCGAACGCGGGATATGATCCCGGCTAAGCGCATCGTACAATACCTGGAGATTGGATCCCTGCCGGCCGATTTTTATTTTTTTCGTTACGCCAAACAGCGCGCTTTTCTGCCACTGATCAAGGTGTTGAAATTCGGTGGCCCCCGCATACCCGCTGAGATCATTCAGCTCGAGACCACCGGTAGCCCACCAGCTTCCTTTGATTTTCATATCGAGAAATGAACGGAAGCTCATCCCCTGTCCGCTGAGATGAATGTGATTGATGGCATTGCCCCAGCCAATGCGGTAGCTGCCCCCGATCCCTACTGTCGCGGCATCCGTTAACTTATATCCCATCATCAATCCGAGTTCACTCGTACTCGGCAGGAGATAATTTGTTTTCTGCGATTGTATATTGAAAGAAAATTCAAGCCGTTTGAAAAATGATTTTACTTTTTGGGTATTGGGCTGGAAAGAGGGCATGTCTACCGTGGAAGCATTCCCAAGGGCGCCGCTCTGACTGAATTTTGCCTGGAGCAGGGAGAGTTCGGCACTCGCCGGTTGCACCTGCTGATGCATGTATTGGGTTGGGTTGGCTGCCATGCCCCCGAAACGGTGCGACAGTTCGTCTTCCACGGACGCTTTTGTCTGCGAACCCGCAAGGGTGCCGCTGCTGTCGGTATTCGGTGCGGGAAACAGTTGGGATAGCCAGGAGTAACGCTGCATAAAATGTTGCGCGGCGGGAAGCGTGCTGACTTTCTGCAATACCTGCTGTTGTAATTTTTGGCGGTCCGTCACCAGGGCTTTGAGTGATTGTACCTGCTGCTGATAATAAAAAACTGTTTTGCTGATGCCGAGTTGGTATTTATCCAGATTGTATTGAACGAGTTTTTCTTTCCAGTATGCGGCGCGGTCACGCGCAAAATCCTGTATCTGCTGTGCGGCCTGAAAATGGGATTGCAGGGTGCCAACCTGCGATTTAATTGCATCCAGTTGCTTCAATTGTGTGGAGCTAACAGCCGATGACTTCGACAGAAATCCGATGGCGCTGTTCATGCTGTCCAGCTGCGGGAGATAGGCATTCAGGGATTGAACGGGCAGCGCAGGTGCCTGGCCGGTTTGCAATAATCCTTTCAACCGTGCGTAGGCGATTTGCGTCTCGGGATCCATCGCAGCGCCGGCGCTGCTGTCTCTGGCAGCGATTTTGCCCCGCAGAAATTGTTCCCGTCGTGCGAGTCGGTCGAGCATGCTGGCCGACTGCCCCGTCAGGGCACCGTTAAGCCGTGCGTAATTTTTGTCAATTTTCGTCAGAACCGATGCGGAAATATTCGGCGGGGTGGCGGGAGTGGGTGCCATCGGTTCAACGGTTTCCCTTGTTTGGCCCTTCACGGTAAAGCAGATAAACCACAGGGTGGCGCATAGCAAGGCATGCCTCATAAAATGGTTGTTTTTACGGGTTAGCGAAAAGCTGACGGGCTAAAACACAGGGTTTTAGCGGATCAGCTCCTCTGCCGGCTCGGCACCGGCAATGAAAATACTTGTTGAATAAATGATTCGGACGATCAGCAGTTTGGGACGGGATATGTACTTGGTGAGATGAAAATCAAATTCTTTTTCTGGAAGAAAAAGGGTGTTTTCACGTTTTTGGGGAATTAGGGTGAAAGAACGGAAGAAAGAGGGTTAAATCACGTTTTGACTTCTGAGGTAATGTTTCACGCGACAGCTCATCGGATCGCAACGCCGCGACGGGCCGATGCCAGGTTCAATCAGCCACCCGTTGCGGCGTTGCGCATCCGTTGCGCCGTCGCGTGAAACCGGGATAGTCACCCATTTCCCATAATTTAACGTACCTCACCCAGTTTTTTGTAGGTTCGTTCCCCCATAT
>CAZZYD010000309.1:0-4337 GCA_964658175.1 uncultured Puia sp.
GATAGGCCAGTTGATGGCCTATGCCGAATACCGCGAAATAATTGCACCAGATGGGTTTGGTGATGATCCCGAACGCGCCATGCCCGATGAAACACATGGCGACGGCGAACCGCAGGATCAGATATATCTTTTGCTGGTTGTTGCGCATCGACCTGTTATTTTACGGTAGCGTATCCCAGACTTCTCAGAATATTGCCGCTCACGATCTTTCCCTGCGTGATGCCTGAGTTGATGGTGGGCTGGTAATGGATGCCCCCATAAAATCTTGAATTGCCTGCATCCACTCCGATGTCCCGGAACGTGGCAAAGCTGCGGGCCGGAAAACTCAGGTAGTCATAAGTATGATCGGTGATCGGTCCGATATTCCCATACAGCGTATTAAGTGCTTCGGAAGCAGCGGCGGAAAGTACCGCGTGCGCAGAGGCATATTCCGGATGCGCAGGCGTAGGGATCGTTGGAAGCCAGGCCGTATCCCCCATCACCTTACGGATATAAGACACGGGCCGGATGAGTACGTATTGATATTTTGTGTTCCACACGGATATAACGGCATCGTTCAGACTGATTCCCACCAATGCATAGGCGGTCGCAGCCTTGTCGAGCGGACTATTGGTTTGTTTGATTACCTGCCTGGTGATGCTCAGCCAATGACCGGGTGTTGTTACACCTGGCGCATCTCTCCAGAACAGCGCCCAGTTCTTTTGATCGGTGGTCAGCGTTTTGGATGCCTGGTATACGTCATTGGCCATTTTATAAAAATCGGAACTGACATCTTCTGAATAAGCCGGTGGGGGAGCGGGCTGCGAATTATCGCCGCTGCCCGCGATGATGGGCCTGTTATCTTTCCAGAATGGACCGCTGGCAGCTGCGTAGGCTGTCGGAGTTGGTATCCAAAAGCCCGGGCCGGTGGGCAAGGTATAAGGTAGCGCATTGTTCTGCGCAAATCCGTCTGTCGTACTCCAGCTATAAATGGCGTCTGCAATGGATTTGCCAAATGATATTGACCGGTCCAATACGTCGGCATCCACCGTACTGAAAGAAGATTCGATCGCGGTTTCCAGTGAGTCTATGGCCGCCAGATCGGAGGCATTCACATTGGCGGAACTGAAAAAGCTTTTATTGAATTCAGCGATCGACGCATTCACACTGGCTGGCCAGTAATACTTTTGCCCTTTGTCTGTGGCCGGCAGACCTGACAATCCATTGTATTTTGATCTCCATGAATTTGGCCCGGGATCCGTGGATTCATAAGCGCTGATACCGGAATATGCGAAGGGCCGTGAAAAGGCGCCATTGGCAATCCCCGTGGCATTTTTATAGATCCGCACTTCCAGCGTCATCCACTTGTCAATGACATCGGATGTATAAGCAGAAGGGGGTACGTTCGGTGGCATGCCGCCTTGTTTGTGACAGGAAATCAGCGCAGTGGTTGTCAGCAGCACATAATAAAGGACAATCATTGGCCCCCGGCGCTGCCAGGATAAGTGTTGGCTCATAAAAGATAAGTTTTAAGGTGATTGATTTCGAATCGGGAAGTTATTTTACCGGCTCACGAAAAGGAAACCAGATTGAGGGACTGACAGGATGTAAGCAGTCTGTGAGCGGTATGCCATGCCCTTTGATTGAGGGAATGAAAATGGCGGTAATGATGATCAGTACCGGTGTGGCTGAAGTTTTTGCATCAAGATATCCTTACGGCTTCTGGACACATCAATTTTGGATCCGTCGGACATGAGCAGGTAGCCGCCCTCTCCCTTGAAGTATTTATTGATCTCATTCAGGTTAACGATGAAGGAATTGTGTACACGCAGGAAAGCGTAGTCTGAAAGCAATTCTTCCACATCCTTCATGGTGCGGGATGCCGTGATCCGTTTATCATCCCGGAGAAAAAAGTTCGTGTAATTGCTGTCAGAGGCACAGCTAATGATCGAATCCAGCTCAACCATCTGCAGCCCTTCCATGGTTGGCAGGGCAATTTTCTTGATGGGATTTTTTGGCCAGTTGAACTTTTGCATCAGTATTTCCAACTGCATTTCAGTGGGATTTTCCAGACTTTTAGACACTTTGGCCACTGCCTGAATCAATTCCAGTCGGTCGATCGGCTTCAGCAGGTAATCCATGGCGCTGAAACGGATGGCTTTGATGGCGTACTGATCGTAACTGGTGGTGAATATCAAACCAAAATTTACAAAATGCGTGCGTTCCAGAAATTCAAAGCCATTCATATGCGGCATTTCAATATCAAGAAATACCAGTTGCGGGCGATGAAGAGCCACGGCTTCCAGCGCCTCTTCACCACTGTGCAAAATGGCCAGCACTTTCAGTTGGGGACAGAATTTTGCAATCATCATTTCCAGCGTATCGCAGCAATAGGGTTCATCGTCGATGATAATGGCAGTTATCATTCGTTCACGTTTTTAAGATGAAATTCCTTTGATGAAGCGTGTGTTTGCTGAAACCGGATACTCAGGTTCACCCTGGTTCCCGATGGACGCCCGGATTTGTCCATCATGTCTTCAATTTCAAGAAAAACTTTATCATCATCCAGATCGTTGTTGATCAGCGCCAGCCTTTCCCGGGTGATCTGAATGCCCATAGACTTATGGATCTGCGACGATTTGCTGCCGGCATTGGCCGCTTCAGCCCTGCCCACCCCGTTATCAGTCACCGAGCAATGCAAAATCTCGTTCTCCACGGTGAAGGAAATGCTGACCAGCCCGTTTTCTTTTTTGTGCATCAGTCCGTGCCAAACGGCATTTTCCACAAATGGCTGAAGTAACAGCGGCGGAATGAATAACATGGACACATCCATATCCTTTCCACATATAATCTCGTACCTGAATGCATTTTTGAAGCGCAGCTTTTCCATATCCAGGTAGAGCCGGAGCATCTCGATTTCATCTTCCAGCGGGATCCACGATTGTTTGGAATTGTTGAGTACCATTCGCATGAGCCGGGAGAACTGGGTCAGATAATCCGACGCCGCCTGCGATTCGTTTTTCATGATGAAAGAATTGATCGAATTGAGACAGTTAAAAACGAAATGCGGGCTCATCTGTGCGCGCAATGCCTGCATTTCCATGTCTGTAGACTTATGGATCAGTTCTCGTCGTACATTTTCACTTTTCAGTTTCTCATTCCGGCGCTTAAGTATCACGTTTCTCAAAATCAGCACACTGATAAGCACTATAATTAATACAAAGACGATCAGAATATTCCGGATTAAACTTTCCTTCCGCAACTGTTGATCCTGAATTTTAAGCCGTTGCTCGCCGATTAATTTTGCCTGATTCAGCAATCTGATTTTACCCAGATAGTCATTGGCTGCAAATTCTCCCTTGGTCTGGTCGTCGGTCAGTAATTCTTTTGTATGGATATATTTCTGAAAATAGATATACGCGCTGTCTGTCTGCCTGCGTGTTTCGTAAACCAGGTACAAAACCTTATAGGCATCCCGCATGCGCTGCCGTGCTCCGGTCGCGAGGCCGAGCTGAAGTCCCTGCCAGGCGTACCGGAGTGCCAGTTTTTCATTGTGCAGTTCGTGATAGGTATTGGCAATATCTAACAGCGTGCGAACGATCTCGTTGCCATCATTCAGTTCCTGATGGACGGCAAGACCCCGCAACAAATTCGGTAGCGCCTTTTCGAATTGCTTCTGAAGCATAAAATACTCGCCTTTGCTTACCAGGAATATGCGCAGATCTTTTGGCTGCAACCCGATTGTATCGAGTAAATTATACCGGTACAGGGCCGAATCAAAAAAGCCGAGGTGACTGTATATTTCGGCGTACTCCATTTTGGCCCAGATCAGGTCTTCTGATTTGACCAGGCACAAAGAATCTTCCCTGGTAAAGTGTTCAAAGACGGACCGGTAATAATTCAGCGCCAGGGCATAGTCTTCAATACCCATACAAACGGTACCCAGCCCGAGCTGACTTTCTTTGATACCCAGAAGGGACTTACGGTTCTCATTCATTTGCAAAACCTGTTGTGCCGAGTTGAAGGCTTTGTCAAATTCGCCTCTCTTGAGATATATCTGTGTGACAAGTTGCATGATGCCAAGCTGGCCGGTTTCGTCCCGATCTTTTTGATATTGGGCGTATGCCTCCCCCGAGTAGTTTAATGCATCTTCATATTTGCTTTGTCCAAAACAGGCAAATGCGAGGTGATCCAGTGTGGCAGCCAGTCCGGCCTGGTTGGCTGTTTTTTCATACCAGGCGATGGATTCCTCATCGAGTTTCTCCGCTTCGAGCAAATTCCCGTCAAAAACGGTTTTCATTCTTCCCCGGGCGGAGAGGGAGGCCGCCAGACCATGGATGTAGTGCAACGATGTGGAT
>CAZZYD010000310.1:0-4334 GCA_964658175.1 uncultured Puia sp.
CAGCGCCGGGAAAACCGGCCGCGCAGACTGTTCCCAGTATAAGAGGGCTGACAGTATCCTGCATGTCGTGAGTGGCACGATCCAGCTCTATTTGTCTTCCTTACAATCCGTCGCTGATCCCAAACTCATCGCCTTCAAAGCCCGCGTACTCACCAATGCCTTTGACGGCCTCTCCCCCAGCCTCTTTCCCGCCTTGTCTTTTACTGACGATAAAAAAGCAGCCGTCAGGGATATACTGGAAACGGTGCTGAACGAACCACTGAAAGCGATCCGCCTGAAAAAGTTGATGCGGGTGATCCGGGCTAGCGACAGCGCCTTCGGCAAAGTGCTCAGTGCCTACGAGTATATGCTCAGTCCCGCCCTCTCCGGTGAAATTGAACAGGGAATGGAAAATTACAAATCATTCGTATACACAAGAGTCTATGGCTGGTCGCGCACGCCGGTTGAAAAAATACAGGCCAATACGATGTACCGAATTTTTCAGGAAGAACGGTCTGCCGAACTGAGTGGCATAAAAAAGGAAATGAAGATCCTGGAAACGATCCGGCTGGGGCATCATTCCCTGGCGACACAGCCCGCCAAAGCGGGATTTAAAGAAGTGGAGGCCGAAATTTCAAAAGATATCCTGCTGATCGATGGCCTGATCGGCGACATTCAAGCACTGCGTGATTAACCCAACTGTATGAGCGACACCCTAAATGCCCAGCAGGTAATCTCCGTGGCCCAGTGCCTTACCCGCTTTCAGGATGCGATTACGGACTACGAACTCCGGCACTATGCCGCGCTGACTACGCCACAGAAGAGTCGGATAGAACAGGCGCTGTCGGTGATTTCTGCCAGTGCCGGCCGGTTGTATGCGTATGCCGTCGTGCTGGAATTCAGTGACATCAGCCGCGACCTGAAGCAATTGCAAACCGCGTCCGGTCAGTTAAAGAAATTTCTCAAAACGGTTCAAAAGATACAGCTCGTGCTGGACCTGGTAGGTGCCGCTGCGGCCGTGGCCGCCGCCATCATGAGCCATGACGTGTCAGGAATCACCAACGGAATTGACAGTGTGCTGGAGATAACCGGCATTTCCTAACTTGCGCCCATTCTGCCATTGCTATCCCTGCGCAACATATCACTCGTACAGTACAAAAACTACCGGGAGAAAAAATTTTCTTTCGATGAAAAGATTATTGGCATCCACGGAAACAACGGTGTGGGCAAGACGAATCTGCTCGATGCGATCTACTACCTGAGTTTTACGCGCAGTTATTTTTTCAAATCGGATCTGCTGAATGTACATCACGGAACAAACGGATTCAGGATTGAGGGTTCTTTTGAGAATGGCGGTGGCGAACAGGAAGTGACCTGCATCCTGCGCGAAACGGGAAAGAAAGAAGTATTGCTCAACAAAGAGATTTACCAGCGCCTGTCATCCCATATCGGCAAATTTCCCTGCGTGATCATCACGCCCGACGATGCGCGGATCATCACGGAAGGAAGCGAGGAGCGGCGGCGCTATACCGATGCGCTGCTTTGCCAGCTCGATACCCACTACCTTCAGCAGCTGATCGAATACAACCGTCTGCTGCAGCAACGGAACGGGCTGCTGCGTGCGCTGGCGGACAGATCCTCCACGGACAAGAACCTGCTCGACGTGTACGATGCCCAGCTGCTGAGATCCGGCACCTATATCTTTGTGAAAAGACAGGATTTTTTCCGCGACCTGCTGCCGGAAATAAAAATGATTTATACCGAAATCGCCGGCGTGGAAGAACCGATCAGCCTGGAATATATCAGTGACCTCCAGGATGCCAGCTATGCTGAAATCCTGCACCGCTCGCGCGACCGCGACCTGTTGTTGCAACGCACCAGCGCGGGCATACACAAGGATGATATCGAAATTCGTTTGTCAGGACAATCATTTAAAAATATTGCTTCCCAGGGTCAGCGGAAGAGTTTGTTGTTCGCCCTGAAACTCGCCGAATACGAGACCCTGAAAAAAACCAAAGGCTTTGCGCCGATCGTTTTACTCGACGACGTGTTCGAGAAGCTGGATGCCGGTCGGATGCACCAGTTGCTGAAAAGGGTTTGTACGGGCGATAACGGGCAGCTGTTTATCACCGACACCCATGAAGAACGCATCCGCGAGCACCTGGAAAAGCTGTCGGTAGATTATAAACTGATCGGATTGTAAAATGGTATATTTGAACCATGGGAGAATACAGTCTGGGAGATGCCCTGAAACAGTTTCTGAATCAAAGCCGCCTCAAAGGTGGTGTGCTCGCCTACCAGATTACGGAGATCTGGGAACAGATCATGGGAAAGACCATCGCCCGCTATACGGACAAAATTGAAATTCACGGACACACGCTCTATATCCACACCACCGTCGCCCCGCTGAAACAGGAATTGCTGTATAAAAAAGATAAGATCATCGAGCGTGTCAATGAAGCGCTGGCAGAAAAACTGATCCGGGAAGTCGTGATCCGTTAATCGTTGGCTTTCACGCGCGGATCGATCACACCATACAGCCAGTCGGCGAGGATATTGATCAGGATAAAGAAGAAGGAGGTTACCAGCACCGATCCCATCACCACGGGGAAATCCAGTTTGAGCAATGCATCCACGGTGAGTTTGCCGATCCCCTTCCAACCGAAAATATATTCCACAAAAAACGCGCCCGCCAGGAGTTCTGCGAACCAGCCCGTAATGGCCGTAATCACCGGGTTGAGCGCATTGCGCAGCGCATGTTTCCAAATGATGCTGCGACGTGACAAGCCTTTTGCGGTGGCCGTTCTGATATAATCCTGGTTCATGGTATCCAGCATGGATCCGCGCGTGAGCTGCGCGATGATGGCCATCGGCCGGATGCCCAGCGTCAGCGCGGGCAGGATCAGGTTCTGCGGTTCCCATTGCCGTCCCTGAAACGGGTCTGTTTCAAACAGGCTGCCCATCATGTGAAGACCCGTCGCCGAACTCAGTACAAATCCGAAAATATACGCGATGAGGATGCCGATGAAAAAAGAAGGCGCTGAAATGCCCAGGACGCTCACGAAAATCGCGCTGCTGTCAAGCCAGCTGTCTTTTTTTACGGCCGCCAGCACGCCGAGCGCCACGCCGAACACGGTGGCAATCACCATGGCAGCCAGGGCCAGCAACAGGGTGCCGGGCAACGCATCCATCAGCATGTTCCATACTTCTTTGCGGGTTTGATAGGAACGCCGCAGATACGGAAATTTGATCACGAGTTGCGGATCGCTGCCGATATGGAGGCCACCGATTTTTTTATCAACGACCGCCTGCTTTGAATACAGGCTCACCGGGGATACGTCGTTGAGGTAGAGCAGAAATTGTTTCCAGCGCGGCTGGTCGAGCGACAATTCCTTTTTTATATTTTCCATGGTGCCCGCATCACCGCGCTGACCCATAATCAGGCGCGCGGGATCACCGAATCCCTGGAAGAGAAAAAATACGATGACGACGATGCCTGTCATCACCGCCAGGCCACCCAGTATTTTCTTGCCCAGGTATCTGCCCATGCCTATTCTTTTGTTTGGGTTGGCAACGATAAGAGGTCGATCAGGGAAAGGTCAAGGGTAGCCGGACTCCATTTTTTCACGATCGTACTTTTCTTCAGCAGATAAAACGTCGGGTCAACGCGCGCGGCTGTCTTCACCGCGGTGGCGTCACAGCCAAACACCGGTATCATCGCCGCAAGACCATTGGTTTGGAGAAATGCATCTGCTTCCGGACGGGATGAGGTGATGATATATACCGGGATCTGCCTGGATTTTGCCATGGTGTACAAGGTGCCGATGGATCCCTGATCCCCATCGCCGCGAAAATGCCGGGAGAAAATAAATATTTTGTAACCGGGTTGATTCAGGATGTCCATCGTACTGTCATTGCCGGAAACAGTTGTGAGCGTGAAGTCTTTGATGGAGGGATCGGCATTTCCTTTACGAATCAGTTTATCATACCGTTTGATGAATGTGTAGCTGTCGTCAAAATCAGCCGGCAGTTTGTCAGCCGTATACTCCACCTGCTTTCCGTTTTTCTGGTACACAAAACTGATGACGGTGCTGTCGGGAATAGCGCCAATGGGCGGCTTCATCTTTTCGGAAATGTCCACCCCTTTTTTATAGGCGAGACAATCGAGTACGGGCAGATAGTGAAGGGTATACCATTGGAAAGAGCAGGAAAAAATAATCGTCATGCCCAACACCGCGATGCAGGTGCGGGAAGACCAGGTGGTGCTGATCCATTGCCTGTTGACAAAAAGATATAGAATAAGTACAAACAGGAAAAGATCTTTGATAAAAGAGCCCATGGCCTGCAGCGGAATA
>CAZZYD010000311.1:0-4329 GCA_964658175.1 uncultured Puia sp.
GCGTACGGGAATCGAACCCGTGATTCATCCGTGAAAGGGATGCGTCTTAACCCCTTGACCAACGCGGCTAATTTCACTGTGGCCCCCGCAGATTTTCCTGCGAAAGGAGTGCAAAGATATAGGCGGAGGCAAAACTACCCAAAACTATTTGAAGTCCTGATCTGCCGGAGTCAAAGCGCCGGGATGCCGCTCAAACCATTTCATTTTCAATTAATCATTCTGTGTTTGAAGGTGTTACCGGGTTTCGTACCTTTGCATCCTCAAATTTTAAATTGAATACTATGAGCACAGTTAAAGTCGCCATCAATGGATTCGGCAGAATCGGACGCCTGGCTTACCGCCAGATCTATAATATGGAAGGTATCGAGATCGTGGCCATCAATGATCTCACCAGTCCCAAGGTACTCGCCCACCTGTTGAAGTACGACAGTGCCCAGGGTAGATTCAATGAAACCGTTACCGCCGGCGAAAATTCCATCGTCGTCAACGGAGAAGAAGTCGTGATCTACGCCCAGAAAAATCCGGCTGAAATTCCCTGGGGCAAACACCAGGTGGACGTAGTTTTGGAATGTACCGGCTTCTTTACCGATAAGGAAAAAGCGGAACTGCACCTGAAAGCCGGCGCCAAACGCGTGGTGATCTCTGCGCCCGCAACCGGCGACATGAAAACCGTTGTATTTAATGTAAACCACGATATCCTCGACGGCAGTGAAACCGTGATCAGCTGCGCTTCCTGCACGACCAACTGCCTGGCCCCGATGGCCAGCACGCTCGATAAAAGCTTCGGCATTAAAATGGGCCTGATGACTACCGTGCACGCCTACACGAACGACCAGAATACCCAGGATGCGCCGCATCCGAAGGGTGACCTGCGCCGCGCCCGTGCCGCTGCCGCCAACATCGTGCCCAACAGCACCGGCGCCGCCAAGGCGATCGGACTGGTACTTCCCCAGCTCAAAGGCAAACTCGATGGCAACGCCCAGCGCGTTCCGGTGCTGACCGGCTCCCTCACCGAACTCACCACCATCCTCAATAAAAAAGTAAGCGTGGAAGAAATCAACGCCGCCATGAAAGCCGCTTCCAACGAAAGCTTTGGCTATACGGAAGACGAGATCGTGAGCAGCGATATCGTCGGCGTCACTTTCGGATCGCTGTTCGATGCCACGCAGACAAAAGTGCTCTCCGTCGGAGATCAGCAGCTGGTGAAAACCGTGAGCTGGTACGACAACGAAATGAGCTATGTAAGCCAACTGGTGCGCACCGTCAAATATTTCGCCCAGCTGATCAGCAAATAAAGAAACTGCCGGATGACCTCCGGCATTTTTATTTACATTCGTTTTCCGCAAAAATTCTGAAGCATGTCGACTTTTTCCGACTTTAATTTCAAGGGCGTGAAGGCCCTGGTACGCGTTGATTTCAATGTTCCCCTCAATGCCGCTTTCGAGATCACCGACGATACGCGCATGCGCGCCGTGGTGCCTACGGTAGAGAAGATCCTGAAGGATGGCGGCAGCGCGATCCTGATGTCGCACCTGGGTCGTCCCAAGGACGGACCGACGGACAAATATTCACTTAAACACCTGATCAAACATCTGTCTGAACTGCTCGGGGGCAAAACCATCCTTTTCGCCAACGACTGCATCGGCGAACAGGCGGTGATGACGGCCGGCATGCTGAAACCCGGCGAAGTGCTGCTGCTGGAGAACCTGCGTTTCTACAAGGAAGAAGAAAAAGGCGATAAGGATTTTGCACAGAAACTGGCCAGGCTCGGTGACGTGTATGTGAACGATGCTTTTGGCACCGCCCACCGCGCACATGCTTCCACCGCCGTGATCGCCCAGTTTTTTCCGAAAGGAAAGAAGATGTTCGGCCTGCTGATGGAGTCTGAAGTGAAGAGTGCTGAAAAAGTACTGCACGACGCGAAAAAACCCTTTGTCGCCATCATCGGCGGCGCCAAGGTTTCCGATAAGATCCTGATCATGGAAAATCTCCTCGAAGTCGCCACCGATATCATCATCGGCGGCGGCATGGCCTATACCTTTATGAAGGCGGACGGCGGCGAGATCGGCAATTCGCTCTGCGAGAACGACCGCCTGCAGACGGCGCTGGATCTCCTGCAAAAAGCCAGCGATAAAGGCGTTTGCATCCATCTGCCCGCCGATTCGATCATCGCTGATAAATTTGACGCCCACGCGAATACGTCTACGGCACCCAGTAATCAGATACCGCCCGGCTGGATGGGACTCGATATCGGTCCGAATGCCATTGAGCAGTTCAGCAATGTGATCAAAAAATCAAAAACCATTTTATGGAACGGTCCGATGGGTGTTTTTGAGATGGAGAAATTCCATCACGGCACCCTGGCCATTGCCAAAGCCGTGGCCCAGGCCACCAAAAATGGCGCTTTCTCCCTCGTGGGCGGCGGAGATTCGGTGGCCGCAGTAAACCAGTTCGGTTTTGCCGACCAGGTCAGCTATGTATCTACCGGTGGCGGCGCCATGCTGGAATATTTTGAAGGCAAAGTATTGCCGGGTATCGCGGCGATCAGCGCAGAATAGTAAATATGCCTGGTATTGGGCAAAACCTTAATTTTATTACCTAAATCTTAAAACGCAATTATATGAGCACTCGCAATCTTTCGTTGATCGTAATACTGGCCGTGATCCTCGTGTTGGGCGGCTGTGCTTGTACGGGATATAACAGCCTGGTAGGCAAAGACGAAAATGTAAAAAATAAATGGGGAAAGGTGCAGAGTGATTATCAGCGCCGGTCAGACCTCGTTCCAAACCTTGTCAACACCGTAAAAGGCGCTGCCAATTTTGAACAGACCACCCTCACCAATGTGATCGAAGCCCGCGCCAAAGCTACCCAGGTGCAGATCAATGCCAATGACCTGACGCCGGAAAAACTGGCTGCCTTTCAGCAGGCACAGGCCGGTCTCAGTGGCGCGCTGGGTAAATTACTTGCCGTGGCGGAAGCGTATCCAACCTTGAAGGCAACGGATAATTTCCGTGACCTGCAGGCACAGCTGGAAGGCACTGAAAACCGCATCAAGGTATCCCGCAACGATTTTAACGATGCCATTCAGGACTATAATCAGACGGCCCGTAGTTTCCCCAATAATATCTTTGCCGGTATGTTCGGTTTCAAACCTAAATCGCCATTTGCGGCTGATCCCGGATCGGAAAAAGCGCCTGAAGTGAAATTCTGATCGCGTTCATTTTAATACCTGTGCATTGAAAATTCCTTTCTTCTCCAAAAAGCAATTTTTTTCTCCGGAAGAAAAGATACGGATGGTGAATGCCGTACGCGAAGCCGAACAGCAGACCAGCGGAGAGATCCGTGTATTTGTCGAAAGCCATTGCAAATATGTAGACCCGCTGGACCGCGCCGCAGACATTTTCTGGTTGCTGAAAATGGAAAATACAGCGGCACGCAACGGCGTGCTGGTGTATGTCGCGATCAAAGACCGGCAGATGGCCCTGCTGGGTGATAAGGGCATCCACGAAAAAGTGGGGGAAGAATTCTGGAATAAGACAGTCACCACCATCCGCAGTCAGTTTAACCGGGAAAGTTATTCCGACGCGATTACGAAAATGATCACCGATGTCGGCCAGGCGCTCAAGGCCCATTTCCCGTATAACCGCGAAACGGATGTGAATGAATTGCCAGACGATATTGTTTTTGGAAGATAAACCCAGGCGGCGCTGCATGAAGAAGCTATTACTATCTTTTCTTATTTTATCCTTCCTCTTCAGCGACGGCCAGCCGGTGCCCGCGGCGCCGAATCCCGCGCGACTCGTCAATGACTTTGCCCACGCGATGACGGCCGACCAGATCGAAACGCTGGAGAGCAAACTGGTTTCTTTCGATGATACGACCTCGATACAGATCGCGGTCGTTACGGTTAAAACAACCGACGGTTATCCCATCGACGATTACGCGCTGAAGATCCTGCGTGACTGGAAAATCGGAAATAAAAAAACAAACAATGGCCTGATTATCCTCGCAGCCATTGATGACCATAAAGTATACATCGCCACGGGCTATGGCATGGAAGGCGCGGTGCCGGATATCACGGCCAAACAGATTGTAGACGGAGAAATCCTGCCCAATTTTAAAGAAGGAAATTTTTACCGCGGCTTCGACCTTGGCGCCGACGCGATCATAAAGGCCTCCCACGGCGAATACCAGGCGCCTGCGGGCTATAATCAGCGCGGCCGTGTACATGATGGTGGCGGCGGATCCATCTTCGGCATCATCCTGTTCGTAGTCATCATGATCATTGTGATCAGCCGCGGTGGTCGTGGCGGCGGTGGGGGCGGCGGC
>CAZZYD010000312.1:0-4327 GCA_964658175.1 uncultured Puia sp.
TAAAACTGATTTTGAAAATTTCTGTGCCGATGAAGGTTTTGTAAAAACCGCCGGCCTGCAACTGCTGCAGGGTCGCGACCTCAATGCAACGATCTATCCAACGGATTCCACCGGCATGCTCCTCAATGAGGCTGCGGTGAAAGCCATGGGATTTAAAAAACCGCTTGGCCAGCTGATCACCGTGGACAGCACGCGCTTTCACGTGGTAGGCGTTATCCGGGACTTTGTCCTCCGGTCCCCTTTTGAACCCATACATCCGATGGTGATCCGCGGACTCAAGGGCTGGTTCAATGTCATCAATATGAAACTGAATGCCGCGCGTCCTGTAAAGGAAAATATGGCAGCCGCCGAAAAACTCTTCAAAAAATACAATCCGGATTATCCGTTCGAATTTCATTTCGCCGATGAGCAATATGCCAAAAAATTCGACGATACCGGCCGTACGGCCAATCTGAGTGCTCTTTTTGCCGGTCTCACCATTTTTATTTCCTGTCTCGGACTTTTCGGCCTCGCGGCTTACACGGCGGAAAACAGGATCAAAGAAATCGGCATCCGTAAAGTGCTTGGCGCATCGGTAGCGGGTATCACCACCATGCTTTCCCGTGAATTCATCCAGCTCGTGCTGATTTCCATTCTGATCGCAGTGCCGATCGCCTGGTATGCGATGGATCAGTGGCTGAGTGACTTTCCCTATCATGTGCCATTGCAATGGTATGTATTTGTACTGGCGGGACTGGTATCGGTGCTGATCGCGCTGCTCACGGTGAGTTTCCAGGCGATCAAAGCCGCCCTGTCCAATCCCATAAAGAACCTGCGGACGGAATAGGGAGGATGAATTATTTTTACGGATGGATTATTTTAAGCGGCAGCTGGAATTGTTGCAAATGGAACGTGCCGAGGATCAGCAGTCGTACACGAGACTATGGGAATCCGCTTCCGTTGCCGATCGCCGCACCATCGGCATCAGCTGGTATCCCGTGGCCATCAAAGGCACGGAGATCGGCCGCGGCGATTATCTCACGGTAGAGCTTGAGCGAACCACCCACCATGATCTTCCCCACCAGTTTCGTTTCGGCATGTCCGCCGCCCTGTTCTCCAACCACGACGCCAAACAGGATCGCATCCAGGGCGTGATCGCACACCAGAATGGCAATAAACTTTCGCTCACCATCGGCGTTGATGACCTGCCTGACTGGAGTCAGCTGGGAAAGCTCGGCGTAGACCTGATGTTTGACGACAATAGTTATGATGCGATGCAAGAAGCGCTCAGGACCGCCGGAAAATTAGTTGAAAATACGGCGGATGGAAAACTGATCCGGGTGATGACGGGTGATGAGGACGCGGCTTTCGATCCTGAAACTGCGTTGACCGCCTTACCCGAACTGAATGCGTCGCAGCAGGCCGCGGTGAGAATAATGTTGTCGGCCAAAGAGCTGGCCATCGTACACGGGCCGCCGGGTACCGGAAAAACGACCACACTGGTGCAGGGCATCAAAGCATTGTATGCGCGGGACAAAAATCAGCTGCTCGTCGTGGCGCCGAGCAACACCGCTGTCGATCTCCTCAGTGAGAAGTTATCCGCCCTTGGAATGAAAGTGCTCCGCATCGGCAATCCCGCCCGGGTATCCGAACGGCTCATGTCGCTTACGCTCGATCACCAGATGCAGGCGCATCCGCGGATCAGGGACATCAAAAATGCCAAGAAGCAGGCCAATGCGTTCAAAGACATGGCGCATAAATACAAACGAAATTTCGGCAAAGCAGAACGCGAACAGCGCAAGGCCCTTTTTACAGAAGCGCATCGGATCATGAAAGACGTGGCCAATACGGAACAGTATATTCAGGATGATCTGATCGCAAAGGCCCAGGTGATTACGGCCACGCTGGTGGGCGCGACGCATTATACCATACGCAAGCGGATATTTCATACGGCTGTGATAGACGAAGCCGGGCAGGCGCTCGAACCTGCCTGTTGGATACCCATCACAAAAGCGAAGAAAATCATTATGGCCGGCGATCATTGCCAGTTGCCGCCAACCATCAAGTCGGTGCAGGCCGCAAGAAGCGGCTTGGGTATTACCCTTTTCGAGAAATCCATTCAGCGTCACCCGAAGGCGGTGATACTGCTCGATGAACAATACCGCATGCATGAAACCATCATGGGATTTCCTTCGGCTGAATTTTACGGTGGCAAATTACACGCCAATGCCCGCGTCGCCACTGCCCTGCTCATGAAAGGCGAAGCGCCCCTTGAATTTATTGATACGGCCGGTGCGGGTTTCGAGGAAAAACAAACCGGCACCTCCATCTTCAATCCGGAAGAAGCCGCTTTTCTGATCCGCCACCTTGCGAACCTCGTCACACGACTGCGCGAGGATGAACATTTCGCCGTGCAGTTTCCCTCGGTCGCCGTAATTGCCCCTTACAAGGAACAGGTGCAGGTAATCAAAGAATTATTGCAACACCACCCTGTGCTGCTGCCGGTGATCAACCGTATTGCCGTCAATACGGTAGATGGATTTCAGGGACAGGAACGCGAGATCGTCTTTATCAGTCTTACCCGCAGCAACGCCGAGGGCAGCATCGGATTTCTGTCTGATATCCGCCGCATGAATGTGGCCATGACGCGTGCCAGAAAAAAACTGGTGATGATCGGAGACAGCGCCACCCTTTCCTCGCTTCCATTTTATGCAGACCTGGTGAGCTATGCAGAAAAGCAGCAGGCCTATCACAGTTCCTGGGATTATGTGGAAGAATAATTTATTATTGTGGTAGCGGCAGGCAATCCCTAGCCGAAACCTGCAGGGATACGGGATCACCTGCTTTGCGGTGCACCAGATCAGCTACGGTAATCAGCAGATCGCCCACGGATACATCGGTTTCCGAATATACGCCGAGGAAGCGCGTGGCCACCACGGCGCCCGCTGAGCCCGGCACGATCCGGATATGGGGAGGACGGATCATGATTTTGTAACTTGCTGAAGCATCCAGCGAGACGCCGAATATTTTCTTCACATCGCCGGCTGACAGTACATTGAATTTTCCGAACAATCCGGCAACATAAGCCGATGCCGGTCTGTCATAGATTTCTTCCGGTTTACCGGATTGTACGATCGATCCCGACTGCATGACGATTATTTTATCGGCCCAGGAAAGACTGTCCTGCGGCGCATGCCCGATCATGATGCAGCTGATATCCATTTCCTGCTGAATGTCTCGGATCACTGATTTCAGTATTCCTGTATGGATCATATCGAGGTTCGAATACGGTTCGTCCAGCAGCAGGAGTTTGGGTGCCGACACAAGGGTTCGCGCCAGGGCAATCCGTTGCTTTTCCCCGCCTGACAGCTGATCCGAAGTCCGCTGGAGGAGATGGCTAATGCGGCAGATCTCGAAAAGACGGTCCGCCACCTCCGGTGAAACCGACCGCGCATAGGCCAGGATTTCCGCCACGCGGTAGTGATGCCTGAGTTCAAAATCCTGCGCGAGGTAGGCAATGCCGGGATGACCGGGCAGCAGTTTTTCTTCAGGCACTTTTTTTACGCGCACGCCTTGAAAAAAAACCTGGCCCTCGTCGGGATTGATTAGTCCGCCGATGATCTTCAGCAGGGTCGTCTTTCCTGATCCCGTTTCGCCGGCAATCACCAGCTTCTGCCCCTTTTCAAGGACAAAGTCTATCCGGCGGAGCACTTCCTGTGCCTGCCTTCGCTTAAAAATGCCCGCAACCCTTAAAAATTCTGTAGCTGTCATCAATCCTGCAAACTTAGCACTGATCGTGTACCTTTGCGCTCGGTAAAAATAATCGCCTCTTTTTTTACATGACGGACCGTTTGAAATCACTCGCGGGGCAGCTGGAAGGAGCGCTGCACCTGGATCAGACTACGAAAATCCTTTATGCGACAGACGCGTCTGCCTACCGGGAGATCCCGCTGGCAGTGGCGATTCCCGCTACGGTGGAAGACCTGAAAAAACTGGTCGCCTTTGCCAACGAAGAAAAACTGTCGATCATCCCCCGAACGGCGGGCACCTCGCTGGCAGGTCAGGTAGTCGGCAAAGGCATCGTCACCGATCTGTCGAAAAATTTCACCCGCATCCTCGAACTGAATGTAGAAGAGAGATGGGTACGCGTGGAACCCGGCGTGATCCGCGATGAACTCAATCTTTTTCTCAAACCGCACGGATTGTTTTTCGGACCGGAAACGTCCACCGCCAACCGCGCCATGATCGGCGGGATGGTCGGGAACAATTCCTGCGGATCCAATTCGGTCGTGTATGGAAGTACGCGCGAGCACCTCCTGGAAGTAAAAGCGATTTTAGGGGACGGCAG
>CAZZYD010000313.1:0-4300 GCA_964658175.1 uncultured Puia sp.
TTATAAAGAAATGGTCATTCGCGGGCATACCGGTTGAACCCCCCGAATTTCTTTCAATGGCATCTTTCACTTTCATGCACGATTTCAGGAATCGTTCGAAAGCAATTGGTTTTAAAAGATAATCCACTACATCCAGTCCGAACGCTTCCACTGCGTACACGGGATAGGCCGTCGTGATGATCACCTTCGCCTTCAGACGGGATGACTTCAGGAAATCGATGCCATTAATTTTTGGCATATTGATATCCAGGAAAATAAGATCGATATCATTTTCCTTTAACAAAGAAAGCGCCTCGACAGCATTCGCTGCCTGACCGCGGAGTTCAATAAAATCGATGTCTTCCACAAATTCCTGTAAAACCCGCCGCGCGATGGGTTCATCGTCGACAATGATGCAGCTTAGTTTCATGCCAGATCTATATTTAAATTTGTCTCGTACCAGTTTTTTGTTGAAGTTGTCCGCAGCACATATTTAGGTCCGTACAACAGTTCCAGTCTTCTTTTCAGGTTGATCAGGCCGATTCCGTTGGACTGCCCGTCCGCGCTCCCCAGCCGTGATTCTTTGGTATTGCAGAAGGAGCTGTACAACGTGTTGCCGCTGGTGGAAATCTGAATACAGATTTTATGCTCTTCATTTGCCGTGTTGCCCACAAACTTAAACGCATTTTCTATCAGTACCACCAGCAAAAGGGGGGCAATCTGCAGCTGCGGATCAATATCTCCCCATTGCGTGTGGACGATCAGCCGGTTATCCTTTCTTAGTTGCTGAAAAGCTGTATAATTTTTTACGTACTCAATTTCGCGGGCCAGACTCACTTTGTCCCCGCCACAATCATATAACTGATATCGCAACATTTCGGAAAATTGCAGGAGGACGTTCCGGGCTTTCTGGTTGCTCTTCTCAATATGACCATAAATGGTATTAATCGAATTAAAGAGTGCATGCGGATTGATTTGCGCCTTTAAAAAGTCCAGTTCATTTTTCGTCTTCTCTTTTTCCAGCAGTTCCATTCTATACTGGCTTTCCCTGCGTTCAAGCAACATCTTTCCGGTCGTAATCAGGAGCACCCACAGTGAAATATTCAGGAGGGATTGGAGGAACAGGGTGGTGGTATCCGGCAATACTACCGAATGAAAATAATATGTATTCATGGCCAGCGCTACCAGCGTCCTTAACCAGGACGAGAGAACGATCAGGCCCAGCACCGAACAGGAGAATAACAGGTATCTGCCTTTATGAAATAATTTCGGGAGGATAAGATCATTCAGGACGTAATAATCTGCCGTGATGAATACCAGGTAACAGAACTCAATGGTGATGGTGCGGGATAGCCTGATCGAATAGCTTCGGAAGAGGGCGATCCAGAGTAAGTACAGCGCCGTCCAGAACAAAATATGGTATATGGGCTTGACGCCTTTCAATCTCAGATTTTTGTTAAAGGTAGTGTGGTATAGCGTTAGCTGCCATCAATCTGTTGTCTTCTTTGAAAAATAATTTGTTCTCCTTTTTCATCACGTAAATCCCGCTGTTCGTGTAAATAATTTCGCGGTCTTGCGCCGTAGCAGAACATTTGTTTTTTTAAATTAATGCCGCCGGGGCGCATAAAACAATGTAATGGAAAACAAGAATGTTATAATTTCTGATAGTAATGACGACGGCATAGACCGGGCCGGATTTATCAAGTGTATGGCCTGGGCCGGAACGGGCATTCTCTGGATGATGAGCGGCGGGGTGATGAAATCTTTTGGCATGAGTCAGTTAATTGACAAGGCGACCGGTGGATTGAAAACGGGATTGATCATTCCGCCGTCGGATTTCAGTTTTGTGCAGATCAGTGATACGCACATTGGTTTCAACAAAGCGGCGAATCCGGATGTCATCGGTACCCTGCAGGCATCCATTTCCAAAATAAACAGCATGGCCCAGCCGCCGGCTTTTGTGTTACACACCGGTGATCTTTCCCATCTTGCCCAGGCGGACGAATTCGATATGCTGGATCAGGCGACGAAGACCATAAAAACCGAGAAAATATTCTATGTGCCAGGTGAACATGACGTACTGAACGGCGATAACAAACAGTATTTGTCACGCTATGGCAAAGGAACGCTGGGGGACGGCTGGTACAGTTTCGATTCCCACGGCGTACACTTTGTGGCGCTGGTAAATGTGGTCAACACTTCGGAAGGCGGGTTGGGATTTCTTGGCCGGGAGCAGTTAGCCTGGCTGGAGAAGGATTTAAAGCCAATATCTTCCAGCACGCCGGTCGTCGTGTTTGCGCATATTCCTTTGTGGGCGGTATATCCCGCCTGGGGTTGGGGTACCAGAGACAGTGCGGAGGCTTTATCATACCTCAGGCGATTTGGCTCCGTAACCGTTCTGAACGGGCATATCCACCAGACGATGCAGAAGGTGGAGGGAAATATCAGTTTTCATACGGCCAGTTCTACGGCATTTCCGCAACCGCAACCCGGTGCTGCCGGAGCGCCCGGACCGATGAAAGTCCCGGCGGAAAAACTACGCGCACTGTTGGGCGTGGCCAGCATCCAGTATCTGGAACATGATCATACCCTCGCCGTCACCGATATTCTTCTCACCGATCCGGCTGTGCCAACAGCCCAATAGAATCTTATATTAACCATGCGGTCCTTCCTCGTTGTCTCAGTGCTTGCGATTTTTATTTTTCTATCCGTAGCTGCCACAGCACCCGGAAACGCACATGCAGGGACATTTACGAATCTCAAAGTGCTACCGGCCGATATCAGTGACAAGGCGTTGTCGGCCATCATGGTGGATGAGTTTCAAGATGACCTGGGAGTGTCCTGTAATTTTTGCCATGCGGAAAATGCCGATACGCATAAACCGGATTATGCCAGTGATGAAAAACCGGAAAAGCTGATTGCGCGGCAGATGATGAAAATGACCCTGCGGTTAAACAAAAAGTATTTTAGTGTCAGCCGGCCGGTGATCGGCGATTCAGTTTCCGTTGTTACGTGTAACACCTGTCATAAAGGAAACCCGGTACCTGAAAAGTGACGGGAAACAATATTCAAGCCATGCCGCCATGCTGATTTAGCCCACCTTGAAGTTTCAAGGCTTGCGATTATAAGCATGCATGGACTCGCCGACTAGTTTCCATTGGCCATTTATTTTTTCAAGAAGTCTTACCTCAGTCGTAAAGTTTTTTGTGCTGTCTAATGCAGTAGATACTTCATCATGAGAGACCCAGGCATCGTTGCCATGAATGCTGATGTTGTAGTTGCTGTTCACGGAATAGCCTCCTCTGCCTGCGAAGCCAGCCGGCGGATTGATCATCGAAGATGGGGGTAAGTCAATGAATCTGCCATCGGCAGTCGAAATGAGAATTTTGCTGTATGGTTGAATATGCCAGCAATCGGCATGGGCTTTTAAATCGCCCGAGCGCCAGGTAGCCGATTCTTTTTCGAGTAATTGTTTGATTTCGACTGAGTCGGCCACCTGGGCGGAGGAGCTATATCGTATAGCGCAGGTGAGAAAGCAAAAGATAAATACGCGTTTCATACCAATCATTTTAATAGATGGTAAAGGTATTGTCAACATCAGCAGTTGATCTCGGTTTTTTTTTCGCGATGATTAGGGGATGATCGTGAAACGGGCGTCATCAATCACTTTAAAATTAAGCGGACAGCCGGAAATTTGCCCGACGGTGCATCCTTTTTTTCCCGTTAGCTTTCCACTTAACACGGTATGCGCGTCAACATATTTGGCCAGGGAATCCGGCAGGTTGGAAAGCCAGTCGCCTTTGCTGTCGCCGATGAGCAAAATGGAGTCTGCAGCGTTGAATGACGGCAAATTCCGGAGACTGTCTGAAAGTTCTACCACATAATACAATCCCGGACCATCATAGCAGGAGCAATAATAGCGGAGATGACCTTGCACCATGGTTTCACTTCCGGTGTCAGTCGCGGAATTATTTTTTGAGCAGGATGACAGCAGCAAAAGTGCCGTGCAGATAGAGATTATGTGCCATTTCATGCGAAAAATTTAGGAAGATTCGTATTGGCCGAAGCAGTTTCCGGCAACCGCTTGTGGTATTACAGCCTGTGGTCTTTTGACAATCCGGTGTTGCCAAACGTTGCAATACTGTCAAGGTTTTTACGCCGCTGAAGGCGGCGGATAAGGGACAAGAGAAAATCCCGTAAGCTTGCGACTTACGGGATTTTCTGTTTAAATCAGTGCGGAAGAGGAGATTCGAACTCCCACGCCAGTTACGGCGCTACCACCTCAAAGTAGTGCGTCTACCAGTTTCGCCACCTCCGCATC
>CAZZYD010000314.1:0-4292 GCA_964658175.1 uncultured Puia sp.
GGATACCCGTTGCACCGTCACGTGAAACCTTTGCGTCTTCGGCTTCTTCGCGTCTTTGCGTGAAACCGTCGCGCCGTTGCGCATCCGTTGCGCCGTCGCGAGAAACCTTTGCTCCTTCGCGTGAAACAGCCCTCCCTGCAGCAGCCTGTGAATAAATATCCTTTGCTCCCTCCCGCAAAACCTAGTAAATTTGCGAAATTATGCCTACACCCCATCCTCCACACTCCGCCGTACTCGTGCTCGCCGACGGGTCCGTTCATTATGGCAAAGCCTATGGAATGATCGGCACCACTTCCGGTGAAATCTGTTTTAACACCGGCATGACGGGATACCAGGAAGTTTTTACGGACCCGAGCTACTACGGTCAGGTGCTCATCATGAACAGTGTGCACATCGGAAACTATGGCGTCAAACCGGAGGATGTCGAATCCGATAGCGTCAAGATCCGCGGACTGATCGGCCGGAACCTGGAAGAACAGTTCTCCCGCGTCCAAGCCAGCGGCTCCCTCGATGACTATCTCAAGGCCAACCATATCGTCTGCATCGAAGGCGTGGACACCCGGGCACTCGTAGCCCATGTACGCGTGAAAGGCGCCATGAACTGCATCATCTCTTCCGACAATACCGATATCGCTTCCCTGAAAAAAGCACTCGAAGCAACCCCCAATATGGACGGGCTCGAACTGGCCTCCGCGGTGAGCACCACCACCGCCTACGAAGCAGGTAACCCCGGTTCCGATGTGCGGATCGCCGTGCTCGACTACGGCATTAAAAAGAATATCGTTACCTGCATGGTGGACCGCGGCGCCCATGTAAAAGTATTTCCCGCCAAAACCAGCATGGACGAGCTCAGGGCCTTCAATCCATCCGGTTATTTCATTTCCAACGGTCCCGGCGATCCGGCAGCCATGGACTATGCCATCGATACGGTCAAAGAAATTCTCCGGGAAAAGAAACCGCTTTTTGGCATCTGCCTGGGCCACCAGCTGCTCGCCCTGGCCAACGGCATACCAACCTTTAAAATGCACCACGGCCACCGCGGACTCAACCACCCGGTGAAGAACCTGGTGTCTGGTAAATGTGAGATCACCACGCAAAACCATGGTTTTGGGGTAGATCCGGAAGCCGTTCGCCGTCAGCCAGATATGGAGGTAACCCATGTGAACCTGAACGATGATTCCATCGAAGGCATCCGGATGAAAAACAAGCCTGTATTTTCTGTGCAGTATCATCCGGAATCCACGCCAGGTCCGCACGACAGCCGCTACCTCTTTGATGAGTTCATCTCCCTGATCCGTAAACAGTAAGCCTGCAAGAAATATTTATCTCCAATGCCACGAAGAGGTCGTTTTCCCTCATGGTAAACGCGTATTTTTGCCGTTCAAATTAAACCTCGTTTTGTGGCATTGATTAAGAGTATTTCTGGCATCCGGGGAACGATCGGAGGAAAACCCAATGAAAACCTGTCTCCGCTGGATGTTGTTCGCTTCACGTCCGCCTACGGGTCCTGGATAAAGGAAAAAAGCAAACTCAAAAAAATAGTCATAGGCCGGGATGGACGAATCAGCGGGAAGCTGATGCGCGACCTCGTCGCCGCCACCCTCAACAGCCTCGGCCTCGACGTGGTAGACCTCGGTCTGTCCACCACGCCAACCGTGGAATTTGCCGTGACTGCGGAAAACGCCGCCGGCGGCATTATCCTGACCGCGAGCCATAATCCCAAAGAATGGAATGCGCTCAAACTCCTCAACGAAAAAGGCGAATTCATCAGCGCTGAAATCGGCGCCTGGATCCTCGATAAAGTAAAAAAAGACGACTATATTTTTGCCCCCGTGGACAAGCTGGGCCAGCTTTCCGAAGATGGCTCGTATATGAAAAAACACATCGACGCCGTGGTTTCCTATCCCCTGGTGGATAAGGCGGCGATCCAGGCCCGCAATTTCAAGGTGGTGGTCGATGTGATCAATTCCACCGGCGCCCTGTTCGTACCGCCGCTGCTGCGTGCCCTCGGCGTTGACAATATCATCATACTCAACGGTGAAGTCAGCGGCAAATTCGCCCACAATCCTGAACCGCTGCCCGAAAATTTGTCCGGACTGAGTTCCATGGTGAAAAAAGAGAAAGCCGATCTGGGCATTGCGGTGGATCCGGATGTGGACAGACTCTGTTTTGTATGTGAGGACGGAAGTATGTTCGGTGAGGAATTCACGCTGGTCGCCGTGGCCGATTATATCCTCTCGCGCAAACCGGGCAACACGGTGAGCAATATGAGCAGCACCAAAGCGCTCAAGGATGTGACGCTGAAATACGGTGGAGAATATTTCCCGTCAGCCGTCGGGGAGGTGAATGTGGTGAATAAAATGAAAGCGGTGCAGGCAGTAATCGGCGGTGAAGGAAACGGCGGTATCATCGTGCCGGATTTTCATTATGGCAGGGATGCGCTGATCGGCATCGGTCTCTTCCTCAGCAGCCTCGCCAATTATAAGAACGGCATGAAATCCTTCCGTACGCGTTTTCCCGATTACTTCATCTCAAAAAATAAAATTGAGCTGGAAAAAGACGTGGATGTGGCCGAGCTGTTCGACAAGATCAAAACAAAATACCGTAACCATCCCGCCAACACCGAAGACGGATTGAAAATTGAATTTGATGAGGATTGGGTGCACCTCCGCACATCCAATACCGAACCCATCATACGCATCTATGCGGAGAGCAATTTCGAAACGACTGCCAATAATATCGCGCATCGCCTGATGAAGGATATTAAAGAATTTATTTAATTGTATTCGGAATGGAAAGAATTTATTTTGACAATGCCGCGACCACGGCGCTGGATCCACGTGTATTGGAAGTGATGATGCCTTACCTCACGGAAAAATTCGGTAATCCATCTTCCATTTATTCTTATGGCCGGGAAGGCCGGATGGCCATCGAGCAGGCGCGGAAATCAGTCGCAAAAATCCTGGGCGCAAATCCTGCAGAAATATTCTTTACCAGCGGCGGAACGGAGAGCTCCAACACGGCGATCCATGGCGCCGTGCAGGATCTGGGCTGCACGCATATCATCAGTTCTCCCCTCGAACACCACGCCACCCTGCATACGGTGGAACACCTGCAAAAAACCGGCGCGGCAACCCTGTCCTTCCTGCGCGTGTTGCCCAACGGCCATGTGGATCTCACGGACCTGGAAAATCAGTTGCGGGAACAGCGGGGCAAAACGCTGGTGACGCTCATGCACGCCAACAATGAGATCGGCAACATCACGGATCTCATGGCGGCCGGTAAGATCTGCGAACAATATGGTGCTATATTTCATTCAGACACGGTACAGACCGTGGGGCATTTTCCATTCGATCTCCGCCATACGCCGGTGCATTTTATTACCGGCGCGGCACATAAATTTCACGGACCCAAAGGCGTTGGTTTATTATATATCAATGAAAAACTGCGCATCCGTCCCTACCTTCATGGCGGATCCCAGGAAAGGAATATGCGTGCCGGCACGGAAAATATTTATGGTATCGTCGGTTTTGCCAAAGCGCTCGAACTCGCCACGGCCGCTTTTGAAAAAGAAAGTGAAACGATCGGTTGTCTCCGGAAATATATGATCGAACAACTGCAGAACGAAATTCCCGGCGTTTCATTCAATGGCGATCCATCCGGCGACAGCCTCTATACGGTGGTGAGCGCAAGTTTTCCGAAGACCGACAAAAGCGAAATGCTTCTTTTTAATCTCGACATCCATCATATCTGTGCTTCGGGCGGCAGCGCCTGCACCAGTGGCGCCGAGCAGGCCTCCCATGTGATCCGTGCGATCCGGGAAGACGACGACCGCGTGACGGTGCGTTTTTCATTCAGCAGACAGAATACCCGGGCGGAAGTGGATGAGGTGGTGAAAGTGTTGAAGGAGCTGCTGTAAGAAAACGGATTGCTTACCATTTTACATCGCCCCATCACCCGATCCCCGAATGATCGCATCATCGAATCATCGCTCAGGATGACGCTGCGCAGTGGTTGAAATCTCAGTATGGAACGGTCGGCTGTCTCGCGACCATAGCGATGCGCGAATTGGTTGAAGCCTGCATCCGAAACCGGACGGAGCGTCGTTTTTGCATAAAAAAAATCCAGTCATTGACTGCTGGACTTTTTACGTGTGTCAGTAAGTATTGTTCACAAGGACCGGATGGATTTTGGACCAAAAACGGGCGCTCTCTTCAAATTTACGGTTAAAAACTTTTGCCAGCCGTCTTTTCAGATGCTGGCAAAAGAAAAAGGGACTATGATCAACAAAG
>CAZZYD010000315.1:0-4286 GCA_964658175.1 uncultured Puia sp.
TACGGCATTGCAGGCAATGCGTTTGAAGTGGTTCCGAAGATGATTGAAGCCGTGAAGAAGATGAAAGGCTCGGCCTGAGTATATGGGTTTTCGCCCTGATTTTTAGATTATTATTATTTAAAGCCTTCAAACTGTTTGGAAGGCTTTAATTTTTATATTTGCCGCTGCCAGAATGTTTTTATTGTATGCTAGATAGGCCCCCGGGCTGAACAGGTTTTATGAAGAAGATCGAATTGGAAATTGTGGCTTTATCGCACAGTATTACCCAGACCCATTCCTATGCCGTGGTGCTGGGTGAAATCAATGGTTTGCGGCGGCTGCCTATCGTGATCGGTGGTTTTGAGGCACAGGCTATTGCGGTGGCGCTTGAAAAAATGCATCCCAGCCGGCCCCTCACCCATGACCTCATGAAGAATTTCATGAGCGCCTTCACCATCGACCTCCAGGAAATTATCATCTCCGATCTTCAGGAGGGCATATTCTATTCAAAACTCATCTGCATCAGCGAACACGATACCGTTGAAATCGATTCCCGCACCTCAGACGCGCTGGCCCTGGCCGTGCGCTTTGGGTGCCCCATTTATACTTATGAGAATATCATCGAAAGCGCCGGTATTCTCATGGAAGACAGCGGCGGCAAAAAAAAGCAGCCAAAGGAAACCGTGATGACGGAAGGCTCGGGTCAGGAAGACCTCAAGGGCCTTTCCCTCGAAGAACTCAACACCCTCCTCGGCGAAGTACTCGAACAGGAAGATTATATCCGCGCCATCAAGATCCGCGACGAAATCAACAGCCGCAACAAAAGGGGCAGATCCTAGTCGTTTATTTTTAAACTCCCGCGCATTGATCGTTTTTCCGCACGGCAAAATCAACCTGGGTCTGCAGGTGCTGGCCAAAAGGCCCGATGGCTTTCACGACCTGGAAAGCGTCTTCTACCCCATTCCCCTCTTCGATGCCCTCGAAGTACAGCAGGCAAACCAGCTTCAGTTGATCTTGTCAGGACAGCCGGTCGCCGGTGACCCCGAAAACAATATCTGCCTGCAGGCATACCGGCTCCTGCAGCAACGCATTCCGGATCTGGCGCCGGTGACCCTCTATCTTCATAAAAATATTCCTTCCGGCGCCGGCCTGGGTGGCGGATCTTCCGATGGGGCGCAAACCCTCCGGCTGCTCGACCGTTTTCTGGGACTCAAGCTGCCATCCGACGAACTGCAATCGATGGCAGCGGCGCTCGGCAGCGACTGCTCTTTTTTCATGGATGATCGTCCCGCTTTTGTACAGGGTCGCGGTGAACGGTTACAACGGGTGAACCTGGATTTATCTGCCTGGTCCCTCCTGCTCGTACACCCGCCTGTTCACGTGCCCACGGCCTGGGCCTATTCGAAAATAATACCGGTGCCCGGCCGGCCGACTACGCTGTCCGTGCTGCGGCGTCCGGTCAGCGAATGGAAATACCAGCTGGTCAATGATTTCGAAGCGCCTGTGACGAAAGCCCATCCGCAACTCGCGCAGGTAAAAGAAAAACTCTACGCAGCAGGCGCCGTATACGCGTCGATGTCAGGCAGCGGCTCCAGTTTCTTTGGCATTTTCCCAAAAAATCAGGTCCCGAAGATTGACTTTGCTCCTACAATTACTACCCATATCCTGAAATAATTTGTATCTTTCCCGCATCTTACATGCGTCGCACATATCATCTTTTTTGAACGGGAACCTTGATTTTCTCGATCACCCCGGAAAATAGCCGCCGATTTCCCGCCCGATGATTGCCTTTCCTTTATTTATTCATTGTTAAAGCTGCCACGCATATGCCAGACACTGCTGTATTTTCATCAAAGACCCTCCGCGCGCTTTCACTGGAAGAAGCATTCGGTGCCCATAATTATCATCCGCTGCCGGTAGCCCTTTCCCGCGGGGAAGGCGTATTTGTGTGGGATGTAGACGGAAAAAAATATTATGATTTTCTCAGCGGATACTCGGCCCTGAACCAGGGTCATTGCCATCCGAAGATCATCGCGGCGCTGATCCTGCAGGCGCAGAAACTCACCCTCACCTCCCGGGCGTTTCACAGTGACCAGCTGGGAGAATACGAACAGTTCGTCACCCGGTATTTCGGGTACGATAAAGTGTTACCGATGAATACCGGCGTCGAAGCCGTGGAAACAGCCATCAAGCTCTGCCGTCGCTGGGGCTATGCCGTCAAAGGCATTCCGGAGAACAAGGCCCGGATCATCGTTTGCGCTGAAAACTTTCACGGGAGAACGAGCACCATCATTTCGTTCAGTACCGATCCCTCCTCTTATGAACGATTCGGTCCTTTTATGCCGGGTTTTGACGTGATTCCCTACAACGACCGGGAAGCACTGGAGAAAGCCCTTCAAAACAAGGATGTGGCAGGGTTCCTCGTGGAACCGATCCAGGGAGAAGCCGGCGTTGTGGTGCCTGATGACGGGTACCTGGCGGCCGCGCGGCAATATTGCCAGGATGCCAATGTGCTTTTTATCGCCGACGAGATCCAAACCGGTCTGGCCCGTACGGGCCGCATGCTGGCCTGTGACCACGAAGGCGTGCGTCCCGACATTCTCATACTGGGCAAAGCCCTCAGCGGCGGCGTGTTGCCCGTATCTGCGGTGCTGGCCGACGACGAGATCATGCTCACCATCCGGCCGGGCGAACACGGATCCACCTATGGGGGCAATCCGCTGGCTGCTGCCGTGGCCATGGCGGCCTTGCGGGTTTTGACGGATGAAAAGATGGCCGAAAATGCCGCCGTGCAGGGGCAGGCGCTCCGTACAGGCATTGAAGCTTTGCAGTCCCCGCATATCGCTTCGATCCGGGGCAAGGGGCTCCTCAATGCCATCATCATCAAACACGCCAATCCGGACGCAGCCTGGGATCTTTGCCTGACGCTGATGGAAAACGGAGTGCTCGCCAAACCAACGCATGGCGATAAGATCCGGCTGGCGCCACCGCTCGGCATTACGTCGGCACAAATTGCTGATTGTATCAGCATCATCGCAAAAAGTCTTTCTACCTTAGACGGCAGGGTATAATATTTGCCGGCCACTTACTATAAATTTATCCGCTTGTCGCTTTCCGTAAACAGCACCGAACAACTCGCGCACGATCATCCACACAAAGAACAGCATGTGTTCAGCGCAGCCATCCTTACGGATATCGTGATCGGTATGTCGGACGGACTGACTGTGCCATTCGCTTTGGCGGCCGGACTGAGTGGCGCCGTCAGCAGCACCACACTCATCGTGATTGCCGGCATGGCTGAAATTGCCGCGGGCTCCATCGCTATGGGACTGGGTGGATACCTCGCCGGAAAAACGGCCGTTGACCATTACAATGCGGAACTCAAACGGGAATACGACGAAGTGGAGAAAGTCCCCCACCTCGAAAAACAGGAATTGAAAACTTTCTTCTCCTCGCTGGGCCTCAGTGAAGAAGTGCAGGACCAGGCGGTGGAAGAAGTGAGCAAGGACAAGGAAAAATGGGTCGACCTGATGATGAAATATGAATTAGGGCTTGATAAACCGGACGTAAACCGCGCCAGGAAAAGTGCTTTTAATATCGGTGTTTCCTATATTGTCGGCGGACTGATTCCATTAAGCCCTTACTTCTTTGTAAGCAGCGGCCTGACGGGTCTGAAGATATCGACCGTGATCACGCTTTGCTGTTTATTTATATTCGGCTATTTCAAGAGCAAGGTAACCAACGTGAATCCATGGGGCGGAGCCCTGCGCGTGATGGTGATCGGCGCCATTGCAGCCGGCTGTGCTTTCGGCATCGCGCGGTTGATCCAGGGGGGCATGCACTAAGCCTGTTCTTCCTTCACCTTGCCATCCGGCACCAGGGCACAGCATACCATCCCGAAACAGGAAACAACCATCAGAAAAATACCATATTTTTTTTCCGGACAAATGCCGTGATAGCAGGCGGAGAATAGGATAAAAGATTTTAATCCGAAGGCGATCAGCAGAATGCCGATAAATATATTGGCTCTTTTTGCCCAGACGCGGGGGATGATAAAAAAAAGGGACATCACGACCGCCAGAAAGATGAGTGGTTTGGCAGGATGACCGTATATATTTTGTTCAGAAAAAAAACCGGTGAAGTATTCCCTGAGGTCAGGATAAAAAGCCCAGGGCAGAAAACAGGAGACGACCAACAGGATGGCGAAAAAAAGTCCAAGCAGGTTTGAGTATTTCATGCGCGGTAAAGATAGGCATTGGCTTGTTTTATTGGGGATGCTGCCGTTTTTTGCGGCAGCGCAAACGGCC
>CAZZYD010000316.1:0-4280 GCA_964658175.1 uncultured Puia sp.
ATCCTGCCCCGAAAGCACGCAACGGCCGCGCTTTCGGGGTATTTTTTTAAAACTCATGACCAGCTCCAATCAAAACAAGATTATCTCTGTCAACGAACTCTGGCAGTTCTTCAACCGGTCGGCTAACCTGTTTTGCATATCAGGCGCCGACGGATACCTGAAACAGGTGAACCCTTACGTGGTCAAGCTCCTGGGTTACGACGAAGAAGAATTACTCTCTATCCCCTACTTGCATTTTATTCACGAAGAAGACCGAGCGCATGCCGCTGCCCAGTCCGAAAAAGTGAGGCGGGAGGGAAATCCTTTACAATTCCGTACGCGCGTGATCATGTTCAGGGGCGGCGTCAAATGGATTTCCTGGACGGCAACCTACGTAGCCGATGAAGACAATGTATACCTGATCGGTCAGGACCTGACCGACCGCATCACCGTAGAAGAAAACCTGCGGGACGAACGACTGAGCAAACAGAAAAGTGTGCTGGAAGCAACCCTGCTCGGGCAGGAAAAAGAAAGGGCAGCCATCGGAAAAGAATTGCATGACAATGTCGTGCAAATTCTCGCAACCTCCGTCCTTTACCAGCAGATGGCGATCAGGGAACAGGAAAATGCCTCCGGATTTATCCAGACAAGTGCCGAAATCGTTCAGCAGGCCATTCACGAAATCCGCAGTTTGTCGAAAGCGCTCGTTGGGCCGGATATCCTTCAGACGAGTTTATTCGAATCGATCCGCGACCTGCTCGAATCCGTTCAGTGCATCACCCGCCTCACCACCTTTTTTAACTGGACCGGAAACATCGATATCCTACCCGCCAAGGCCAAATTAATGGTGTACCGGATTATTCAGGAACAGCTCAACAATATCGTGAAGCATGCTGAAGCGAACAGCGTATACATTGAGTTACGCCTCGATGACAATGGCCTTTCCTTAAAAATCGAAGACGATGGAAAAGGATTTGATCTACAGGTGAAGAGAACCGGGATCGGCCTCAGAAATATCCACTCCAGACTTGAAATGTTCGACGGTTCGCTGGACATCGATACCGCCATCGGGAAAGGTTGCCGCCTGTCCATGATGGTTACCAACGAAATGCTGCTCACGGCCTGAAACTTCTTAGCCTGATCCGGAATTTACTCTTACACCCTTTGTAGTAAGGTTACTACATACGCAAAATAAAAATACCGATGCAGGAATTTGGGAATGATCGGTTAATCGTAAAGCATTAACTTCAAGTGAGACGTAATAAATCCTTTATTGTATGAAATCAACGGAAGTGGATGTACTCCTGGTGGAGGACAATCCAACAGACGCGGAACTTACCTTGCGCCTGCTACGCAAACATCGTTTGGCAAACCGCCTGCTGCACGCCAAAGACGGAGAAGAAGCAATCGCGTTGTTGTGCGGGCCCGACTTTGATCATCTGCCGGGCATTGTTCTTCTTGATATTCAATTGCCCAAAGCGGATGGGTTCGAGGTGTTGAAAAGACTACGCGCCAATGAATACGCCCGTCATACGGCGGTGATCATGCTTACTTCTACCAACGAAGATCCGATGATCCGCAAATCATATGAACTCGGCGCCAACAGTTATATCGTGAAGCCGCTCACCTTTGACAAATTTATGGACGCAGTAAAAAACCTCAGCTTTTCCTGGATGCTGCTCTCCGCGCCGCAGGCCTAGGCATGATTTTCCGGAAAATAAGCGCATACCTTAAACCTCCCTCATGGAAACAGGCCGGAAACTGGTGTTCCGGCTTTTTTATTTGGATGTCTGCGCGAGAAAATAATCGTCCGGACGGGGAAGGAACCGGTTGGTAAGAATATCCCACAGCAACTTGCACCAGATGATGATACAAAACACGGCTTTAATGGCATAAGGTTCAATAATCCTGTTGTAGATGCGGCCGGGTGTAATCAAATCGGTTGACGTAAACGAGACAAATACCAGACAGCATAAAAGCAGCACACGGTTTATTTTTACTTTTTGCTGCCCATAATACCATATCGCAACGCCGGCCAGCGCAATAGTATAGGTGGGGGACTCTGCTTTATGATTGAAAATGACGATCCAGATCAGTACAGACGACAGGATCTGTAAACGGAAAGCATATAGTTTGTACAGTTTCGTTTTGATGAATGGCAACATGAAAAGCAGGGCGCCGACCGCCGTGACAAGTCCTTTCGATACCGTGAGGGAAAACCAGCTCTTCAGGATTCCCATCACAGATGCACCGTAAGAAACATCCTGATCCGTTTTCAGCAGCACCCACCAGGATTTATACTGTGTCATCAGCGAGGATGCGTTCACCACCAGCAGGGGCAGTGCGAAAACGACTGCCATCCAGAAAATGCTGTACAAAATGAATTTTCCTTTTTGCGGATAGAGGAACCAGAAGGCAAAAGCCACCACGCCGAAAATTTTTATCGAAATACTCAGCACGATGCAGAGGGTGGCGGCAGCTACCTGTTTTCGTTCAAGGCAGGTAAAAGCCAGGATGATGAGCCCGCCTGTCAATAAATTTGTTTGTGCGCTGATGATGGAAATACCGGCTTCCAGCAATAGATACAGCAGCATAAACCGAAACGGCGGATCGGGAAAATTCAGTCTTTTCAGGGCCACCAGGTATACGCCGACATTGAGCAGGTTGAAAAGGATCAATCCCGGAAAATGCGGCAGTATATGAAATATGCCCATAAAAAATGCGAAGCTCGGGCTGTACTTGAAAAGATCAAAATCTTCCGACGGATAGTAGACATACATATCCTGGTGATGCAGCAGGTGCCCGAATGATTTTTCAAAGATCACAAAATTGTTATAGCGCGTATACTGCCCTCCGTTCGCGAAATAAGTCTGCAGGGAAATACCGATCGCAGCCAATATAAACAACACGATCACCTGTCGCCAGTTTGTTTTCTCAATCAGCGGATTGCCATTCATGGAAGGAAGATAAGAGAAAAAGTATTACGACAATTTGAGTTTCGCTCTGTCATACTGCACGGGCCATGCGACGTCTTGCTTCAGCGCGTGGGCGGCATGCAACGGAAAATATGGATCTCTCAGCATTTCGCGGGCTAATAGGATCAGGTCAGCCTGTCCATTCGCAATGATTTCTTCTGCCTGTGCAGCAGTGGTGATCAGTCCGACAGAACCGGTAAGTATGCCGGTCTCTTTTTTAATTTTCTCGGCAAAAGGCACCTGGTATCCTGGCCGGAGCGGAATGGTGGCCGTGGCGATGTTTCCGCCACTGGAGCAGTCGATCAGGTCGACGCCCGCCGATTTCAACAAACCGGAAAGTCTGACCGAATCGACTTCGGTCCAGCCGCCGGCAGTCCAGTCGGTGGATGAAATCCGGACAAACAGCGGAAGCTGTGCCGGCCATGCCGTTTGTACGGCCTGCACGATCTCCATGAGCAGGCGCACCCTGTTCTCAAAAGATCCGCCATATTGGTCTGTACGTGTATTGGAAAGAGGAGAATAAAACTGATGGACGAGATAGCCATGAGCCGCGTGGATCTCAGCTACTTCATAACCGGCTTTCACGGCACGATGGGCGGCCTGCGTGAAATCCTGCAGCACTTTTTGAATGCCTGCATGGTCCAGCGCCACCGGCGATTCTTCAGAAGGAGCAAAGGGGATGGCGCTCGCGGAGACGGTTTCCCAGCCACCGGAAGTTTTCGTCAACTGCGCATTCCCTTTCCACGGGATGGCGTGACTGGCTTTCCGGCCCGCATGGGCCAGCTGTATTCCTGCTACTGCCCCCTGTGCCCGGATAAAATCCGTAATCTGTTTTAATTTTTCAATATGCCCGTCGTGATAGATCCCAAGATCGGCGGCGGTAATTCTCCCTTCCGCTGACACCGCCGTAGCTTCCTGAATAATAAGGGACGCGCCGCCCACGGCGCGGGCGCCAAGATGTACGAGATGCCAGTCGGTAGCATACCCGTCGTCAACAGAAGAATATTCACACATCGGAGAAACGACGATCCGGTTCTTTAACTGCAGGCTTTTTATCTGAAGCGGTGAAAACAAATGACTCATGGGACAAATTTAATTCATTCCCATGAGTCATTATGTAAGGATATGCCGCGATTATCAATGATGTCCTTCATGTCCACCACCGCCTTCATGATGTTCGGCTGGCGGATGAGGCTGTTGCATATGCTGCGCGGGCCTGGCATTCGACACCGGATGGGGCTGCTGCATATGTTGTGGTTGCATATGCTGCTGCTGGACGTGCTGCTGCTGGGCTACATGTTGTTGTTGTGCATGCTGCTGGGCCAT
>CAZZYD010000317.1:0-4257 GCA_964658175.1 uncultured Puia sp.
CTGTTTATTAAAAGGGAAGCGTATATGATCCGTCCCTACCATGCCAGCGGGGAGGTAAATTTTCACCGGGGCGCCGCCATTACCCTGCGGCGGAAGAACCGGCTCATGACCGTTTTTGTATCCGGCAGGAAAATCAGCAGCAGCGCTTTTACCGACAGCAGCGGGGATGACGGCTTTTCGTCTTTTCAGAACAGTGGTTATCACCGGACCCCTTCGGAGATTGCCAGCCGCAACAATATCCGGCAATGGGCTGCCGGTGCCGATTTAACGGTGAGCAATAGCCGTTTTTCTGTTTCCCTGCACGCGGTTCATTTTTTATTTTCCCGCTCCTTTCAGGCGTCGGACGCATTGTACCACCATTTTGTTTTTTCCGGGCGCTCGCTCAGCAATGCCGGACTCAGTTATCAATACAGTATCCGGAATGTTCATCTGTTTGGCGAGCTGGCTTCTGATGCCAGGGGGCATCCGGCATTGATTGCCGGCGAACTGTCCAGTTTGTGCCGGGCCCTGGACATTTCCCTGCTATACCGGCGAATCGACCGCGCATATCAGTCGATCTATACCGACGCCTTTACCGAAAGCACTACGCCTGTCAACGAGCAGGGCATGTATGCGGGTCTTTCCTGGGCGGTACTGCCGGGCCTGCGGCTGGATGGATTTTTTGACCTGTTTGTCTTTCCCTGGTTGAAATACCGGATCGACGCACCATCCAGCGGGCGCGATTATTTTTTGCAGGCCAGTTATCAGCCGGTGAAACAATGGCGTTTGTCTATCCGGTATAAGAATGAACTGAAACAGATCAATGGCAATGAATCCGGAAATGCATTGCCGGTGTTGACGGCCCCTGTAAAAAAAGACTGCCGGATAGAATCCGATTATCAGTATAACCGGCAGCTTTCGTTTACAACCCGGATGGAAATGCTCTGGTATCAGTCCGGCGCTGCGGCCAGCACCGGTTTTCTTGGCTCCGCGACGCTGTATTATCTCGGGCGCGGGGTGGGTGCGAACCTGGGCGGTCTATATTTTGAAACCAGTAATTACGACACTCGGATCTATACGTATGAAAGCGATATGCTCTATAATTTTTCATTGCCCGCCTATTTTGGCCGCGGGTATCATTACTTTTTAAATCTGCACAAAAATATCCGCCTCGCCGGCAAAAAGCCGGATGCTTTCAAAATGTCGGCCTGGCTGCGCTGGTCGCAGACGTTTTATCCGGGACTGGCGACAGTCGGCACGGGTCTGGACGAAATAAAGGGTAACCGGAAGTCATTGCTGAAGTTGCAATGGATGCTGGAATGGAAATAGCGAATGCCGTGCAGGAAAGAAAAGGATGCGTATTTTTGCTGAAAGACAATTAACCATGGCGGAGCAGCAACCCAATCAGTTGAATATTGAAATCAGTGAAGAAGTAGCCGAAGGCGAATATGCAAACCTGGCGATCATCACCCATTCACACGCCGAATTTGTCATCGATTTTGTCAATGTGATGCCCGGCACTCCCAAAAGCCGGGTCAAATCAAGAATCATTTTCACACCCCAGCATGCCAAGCGCTTCATGAAGGCCCTTACGGAGAACATCCAGCGGTTTGAAGGCAGCAATGGGAAAATCCAGGATTTGGAGGATGTGCCCCTGCCGATGAATTTCGGCGGTCCCACGGCACAGGCCTGAAAACGGATGATTTTTATTTAGTATGTGATTGATTTCCCGTAGTTTCTGGACTAAATTGGTCTCCTGCATGGGCCGTCCCCGACCCCAATGACCGGGGCTGCTCATGAATAATTGTTATTTAAAGCACCGTGAGAGGCCATTTTTATCATTCTGATTAACATTATTTATTTCTATTATGTGTTAACGCGAATAATATTCTGTTGATTGGCATCAATTTCTTCTGGTGAAAATTTAATACGGAAATTATTTTTATGAAGCAGCGTCGGTGATTGCAGCTTTTAATTTTCCTAACAGAAGAAGGCATATAAAAATGACACAAGTCCTTAACCCTATGCTTTTCAATTCTTTAAAATTTTCTTCGCTTCAATAATTTCTAAAGAAAGGCGACAAAACAATCGATTTAATTAATTTAAGGGCATTGCAGCACTTCCTAATTTGATATTGTCTAGCTTCTTGAACACTTGGTTATTTAACATTTTTTTTTGTCGAATATAAAAGTTCCCTAATTTACACGATCTAAATTCAAAACTCACAGTCACATGAGAAAATTTCTATCACTGTTTTCAGTGCTGGTGCTATTTTGTGCATTAGCGTTTGGTCAAACCAGGGTTGTCAAGGGGAGATTAACCGATACCCAGGGCCAAGCAATTCCCTTCGCCTCCGTTCGGCTTAAAGGCACCAAAACCGGTGTCAGCGCAGATGCGGACGGAAATTACAGCATCAGGGCCAACACAGGCGATGTGCTGATCATCACCGGTCCCGGAATTACCTCACAGGAACTTACGGTTTCATCTGCCGGAGATCAAAATCTCCAGGTGACCAGAACGAGTGCTGCGTTGAATGAAGTAGTCGTAACGGCACTGGGTGTGTCAAGACCAGCAAAAGAGTTGGGTTATGCTACGGCAAACGTAAACAACCGCACGCTGACCGCCGCCAGATCTGTGGGTGTGGCGCAGGCGTTGAACGGTAAAGTGTCCGGCCTGAACATCTCCACCGTAAACAGTGGTGTTTTTGAAAATTCTAAAATCAATATCCGCGGTATCCGCTCGCTCACCGGTAACAACCAGCCGATGCTGGTTGTGGATGGTGCGCCAACGCCGCTGGGTTATCTTTCTTCTATTCCACCAGATGATGTGGCGGATATCACCGTACTGAAAAGTGCTGCGTCTGCTGCCATTTATGGTCCGGATGCGGTAAACGGCGTTATCGTAATCACTACTAAAAAGGGTGGTCGCAAACCAACAGTAACCGTGAACTCCACGATCCAGTCGCAGAAAGTTTCTTTCTTCCCTAAACTGCAGAAAGAATTCGGACAGGGTGCGGGTGAAACATCTGACAACTACGGCAACTACACGTATGTGCCTTATGAAAACCAGCAGTATGGTCCTAAATTCGACGGCGTGGTTCGTCCGCTCGGCGTTCCACTGGAAGACGGATCTATCCAGATGGTTCCATACAGTGCTGATCATTACAATGACAAAAAGAAATTCTTCAATACAGGTTATACACTCCAGAATTCAGCTTCCATCTCAGGTGAAGATTTTTACCTGAGCATTGAAGATGCGAATATCCACGGGCTGGTACCCGATGACAGAAACAGAAGAACCAGTCTTCGTTTCAATGGTGGAAAGCACTACGGAAATTTTTCTGCTACGTATAGTCTGAACTATATTCTCCAGAATTCTGATGTGGTGAATGAAGCAGGTTTCCAGAATACGTTTGCAGGCGCCTACGATGGCGGTCTTTTCTTCCTCGTATTACAGACGGCGAACAATGTGCCGCTGCTGCAGTACAAAGACCAGAACAGCAAATTCGGTCAGTTCTCAAACTATTATAATGAGTATGCCGTGAATCCTTACTGGCTGGTGGATAATATCCGCACACGCCAGCGGCAGGATGATATCCTTGGTAACGTTGCCTTGAACTATCAGTTCTTTCCATGGCTGAAGGCAACGGCAAGAATCAGTTCTAATCTCGGATTTACCAGTTCAACCAATACCAATGCGCCGGTCGTTGTTTCAGACTGGGCCGTTGCCAATCGTAACGCCACGCAGTATTCCAATAAACTGGGTATCGTGTTAAACGACCAGGGCTATACATCCAGAATTAACCTGGATTATTACCTCAGTGGTGATCACAAAGTCATCAGCGACCTGAACCTTAGATACACAGTCGGTGGATCTATTCGTCAGGACAGGGCCAAAGATGTAGCAGTAGGTGGTAATAACCTCGTCGTTCCTGGTTTGTACAACGTAGCCGTAAGAAGCGGTGATGCCAACGTGCCAACGTTCGGCGGAGCTACACCAAACGGCGTTGTCGGTAATAACTACGACCTCGAATCACGCCTCTATTCTGTATACGGTACGGTTGGATTCAACTGGAAAGGCTGGGCGAATGCGGAATTCACCGGCAGAAATGACTGGGACAGCCGCTTGCTTGCCAGCAACCGTTCTTTCTTCTATCCTTCTGTAAATGCATCCCTCGTGCTGTCTGACGCGATTCCTGCAATCGGCGAAATTCCTGGGGTATCGTTTGTAAAATTGCGCGGTGCGCTTTCCAAATCTGGAAACGTAAACCTTGGGCCT
>CAZZYD010000318.1:0-4250 GCA_964658175.1 uncultured Puia sp.
ACAATGACTATACCGGTGCCGCATTCGACCGGCAGCACCGCATTGCCATCAATGCCGGATTAAAATACCTGCTGGATGCACACTGGCAGGCATCGCTTGCGATCAAAAAACTGTTCAACCGGAACGACGGCGCATTTCCCCTGCAGATGGATATTGCCGCGGCAAAAGCGAATCCGTTTCACGTGAACCAGGATGCCGTGGGTAAGATGATCGACAATTCCGGTCAGACTTCCCTCCTGGTGAAATATGCCGGCAGCCAGGTAAATTTCAGGTCGCAGACCAGTTACCAGTCAAACGACCGATACTACCGGACACCCGTAGATGCAGATTTTTCTCCACTCGATGGTATATCGATCGTCAACAATTATGGGCGGCGGTGGAATCGGGTCATCGTATGGACACAGGAATTTACCCTGAGCTCCCCGGCCGCCGCGGACGCCCGCTGGCAGTGGACCGCCGGTCTTTTTCTTTTTCACGAATCGGCGCCGGGAAAGCAGGGCACGCGTTTTGGAAAAGACGCGACGCTGTTTGGTTCGCCGGACAGTAACTATACCATCATCAGCACCAATAATGTACGCAGCGATGGACTGGCCGGTTATGGACAGATCAGCTACCGCATCAGCGGGCGCATGCAGCTTACCGGGGGCGTCCGCTTCGATGCGCAGTCATTTCATGAAAGGATCAGCGGCGTGTATCAGCCCGACAGTGGACCGGCTTTTATCACGCAGGCGGATACCGCCGGAAAAACAAGCGCCAGTGCCTGGTCGCCAATGGCGGCGCTCTCCTATAGCCTAAGCCATTCAACCAGGTTATATGGCACTTATTCAAGGGGGTTCAGAACCGGCGGCCTCACGCCTTTGTCCGCCGATCCTTCGCAACCACCATTGTATCCATATAAACCGGAGTTCAGCAACAATTTTGAGATCGGTTTGAAATCATCCCTCCCGGGTCACCGCGCCGATTGGCAGCTGGCTGCATTTTACGCGGAAGTCCGCGATGTGCAGGTGCCCACCCTCATCCTTCCCCAGGCGATCACGGTCACCAGCAACGCCGGCAACCTGCGGAGCAAAGGAGTGGAAGCGGACCTGCGCGTACAGGTGATGCGCGGACTGCAGGCATCCTGGCATTTCGGTTATACCAGTGCGTTATATCAGCTGCCGTCTGCCCAACAGAATGGCGAACCGGCAGATTATACAGGACACCATCAGGTGTTTACGCCCGCCTCCACTTCGCTGCTTAACCTTCAGTACCAGGCCGCGATCGATCGGAAAAAAACGGTTTCTCTGCTGGCAAATACCGCATGGTCGGCCATCGGGAAAATATATTATGACCCCGCGAACCTGCTGCAACAGGGATCGTATCAACTGCTGAGCGGTAGTGTCGGTATACGTTACAGGCATCTGGAAGCAACGATCTGGTGTTCCAACCTCACCAACACGAAATACATATCCTATGCTTACGCTTTTGGCGTGGTACACCTCGGAGATCCGGCGGTGTTTGGAAGCACAGTCAGGTTTTCATTCTGAATCGTCAGGCTTTGATTGCGGAAAGCATCCTTTCGGCGCTGTCCATGATCTGGTCGAGGTTTCGCTGGCTGCCGGTGAGTTTGGCAATCATGATGCCACCCTCGATGAGGGCGATCAGACTCAGCGCGATGCGGCTGGTATCCGTTGCGGGAATAAATTCGCCGGCGGCAATCCCGGCCTGCAGGATCGCCTGGATATTTTTTTTCCATTGCTGTAAAGCCCGGGCGGCTTTTTCCTTCAACAGTGGATTGGTATCATCTGCCTCCACGGCGGTGTTCAACACGGGGCAACCACCTTCGGCCAGTACGCCCTTGTTCAGCTGATCATATACCCGTATATAGATCATTAGCTTGTCGTAATGGCTTTTCTCCAGCGCAAGCCGCTGACGCACGCGTTGATTGATGCGCTCATAATTATAGTCAAAGACTGCCAGGGCCACGGCCTCTTTGCTTTCGAAATTTCCGTAAATACTACCCTTGGTAAGATTAGTTGCGCTGGTGAGATCAGATAAGGAAGTGCCCGCAAATCCCTGGCGGTTAAAGATGCCCGCCGTGGATTCAATGATGAACCGACGCGTTCGGTCCGCTTTGGACGGTGTATGATCCATGAGGACAAATATACCAATTGGTATTATAAGGCCAAACAGCTGAAGGAGGAAAGAACCTGGGCAATTACCGGATCGGGGCCGGTTTGAGCTGGACCTTGTTTTGTTCCAGTAAGATGTTCAGGATGCGTTCGGAGTCCTGCTCCTTGCCGACGAGGTCGTACAGCGTCACCTTATTGAGCAGCTGATCAACCGTGAACTGGATCATTTTCCAGAGGGACCGGGAAGAACAATCCACGGAATTGGTGCACAGGTTCAGCGCGCCCGCATGTGAGCCGCAAAAATCCTGATCGAACAATAAGCCGCCCAGGGCTTTGAGTACTTCCCGGATACTGATTTCAGCGGCTGGCCGGGCCAGCACATATCCGCCTTTATAGCCCGGCGTGCTGTTGATGAAGCCCGCCATCCGCAGGATGCGCGTTAGCTTGGCCACATAGTGACTGCTCAGGCCTTCTGATTCTGTCAGCTGCGGAATACTCATGCCCGTTTCCGTGCGGCAACCTGCGATCCTGATCAGCAGGCGTAAACCATATTCTTCCTGAGCGGTAATTTTCATACTGCAATTTTTTTTACATCATTCCCAATTCCAACTGTGCAGCTTCCGACATCATGGACTTGTCCCAGGTGGGTGTCCAGGTCACCGATACATGCACATCATTCACGCCTTCAATCGTGCGTACCTTCTGATCTACTTCCACCGGTATCGTCTGCGCCGCCGGACAAGCCGGCGAGGTCAGTGTCATCACGATCTGCACATTGTTCACGGGCAGGATCTGTATTTCATAAATCAATCCCAGCTCGTAGATATTGACCGGGATTTCCGGATCAAAAATCGTTTGCAGGCAATCAATTACCTTTTGATTCAGCGTCTCTGTATTCATAGTCCTTTAAGGAAATCCCGTTTTTAATTTGAAAAGCCAATGCGTAATGTTTCATCTGCTTCACCATCGACAGCAATCCATTGGACCGCGTTTGCGCCAGGTGGGTCGTCATGCCGATCTCCTGGATAAAATGCAGGCGGGCCTGAACGATCTCTTCCGGCGTATGGCCCGATAATACACGGATCAGCATGCTGATCAGTCCTTTCACGATCACGGCGTCGCTGTCTGCCCTGAAAAAGATCTTTCCGTCTTCGTACCGGGCATTCAGCCAAACACTCGACTGACAGCCGCGAACCCGGTTCTCATCCGTTTTGTACATGGGATCGAGTGGTTCCAGGTTTTTTCCCAGATCGATGATGTACTCATACTTGTCATCCCAGGAATCAAACAAAGCAAACTCGTCGATGATCTCCTGTTCCGTCTCCGCTATGGTTTGTCCGTTGTTCATACTTATACTAACAGCTTTATCGCTTTTTGCAATCCACTGATCAGTTCGTCGATTTCAGATACCTGGTTATATACGGCAAAAGAGGCGCGAATAGTTCCCGGAATACCCAAACAATGCATCAGGGGCTGCGCACAGTGATGACCCGTCCGCACGGCAATGCCGCGGTTGTCCAGCAGGATGCCGGCATCCTGCGGATGCACGCCGTCTACTACAAAAGAAATCACGCTTGCTTTTTCCGCTGCCCGTCCGATGATGTTCAAACCCGGAATTTGTTCCAGCCTGGCAGTGGCATACTGCAGCAGCTCCTGTTCATGGGCACGGATCCGCTGTTTTCCGGTGGTGCGAATAAACTGAAGCGCCGTACCGAACGCAATCGTGTCGGCAATATTCGGGGTACCGGCTTCATATTTATAAGGAAGATCGTTGTAGGTTGTTTTTGTAAGACTTACTTCACGGATCATTTCTCCGCCACCCATAAAAACGGGCATGGATTCCAGCCATTTTTTCTTGCCGTATAAGACTCCCACGCCGGTCGGGCCGTATAATTTATGCGCTGAAAACGCAAAGAAATCCGCGTCCATCTCCTGCACGTCGATATCCAGGTGAACGGCGGACTGCGCACCGTCGATCAATACCAGGGCGCCCGCCTCATGCGCGGCATCGACGATTTGTTTGACGGGATTGACCGTGCCCAATACATTGGACACATGCACGATCGATACGAGTTTTGTCCTGGGAGAAAGCAGTCTGTAAAATGCTTCCATCGACAGCTCCCCTGTTCCTGTTACCGG
>CAZZYD010000319.1:0-4202 GCA_964658175.1 uncultured Puia sp.
GGGGGGGGGCATAAAAAAAACCGCCTCATTCCGGAAGCGGTCAATATCTGTCAGACGGAAAAGGAAGATTTATTTGGCAGGAGCAGTAGCCATGCCGTTGAGGCGTTTGGCCAGTTTGCTTTTCAGGTTGGATGCCTTATTCTTGTGAATGACGCCTTTTTTAGCGAGGCGATCGATGAGGGACGCAACAGACGGCATTTTTTCACCGGCTTCTTTTGTTTCCTTGATCGCTCTCAGATCACGAATCGCATTACGGGTTGTTTTCCCATAATAACGGTTGCTGTCGCGACGTTTTGTTGCTTTCCGCACATCTTTTTTGGTCGCCTTATGATTAGCCATGTATTCGAAATTTTGGACGGCAAAAGTAGCGAAAAGGATGGAAAAACTGAAATTAATAGAAAAGTTTGTTTTTGCCGATATTTGCAAAGCGATTTAATGTCATCTCAATGAAAGACTTACAATATATCACGAATTCGTCGCCTGCCTTTATAGAAGGACTTTACCAGGATTTTGTCAAAAACCCACAAAGCATTGATCCTGAGTTCAAAAAATTTTTTGAAGGCTTTGATTTTGCGGTCACGCAGGGGAAAAATGGGAATGGGACAACCACCAACGGGACAGCTGTTGCCAACGGCGCCGCAGCCGCTCAGGCGCGGGACGCCATGCATACCAGCGACGGGGTTGACTGGAAAAAAGAGCTGGGCGCCTACCGGCTGATCCTCGGATACCGGAACAAAGGCCATCTGATCGCCAAAACCAATCCGATCCGTCCGCGAAAGGACCGGGGCGCTAACCTGGACCTTGGCTTTTTCGGATTTACTGAAGAGGACCTCGACAAGGATTTCTTTGCGGGTAACCTCATCGGTCTTGGCACCACTTCTCTCCGGAAAATACTTACCCATCTGCAGACAGTATATGCCAACCATGTCGGCATCGAATTCAAATATATCAGCGATCAGAAAAAAGTGGACTGGCTTACCAACGAAATGGAGAAGAAGTTTACCGATCCGATTCCGCTGGAAAAGAAAAAGCGCATCCTCGACAAACTGAATGAGGGCGTGATGTTCGAAAAATTCCTGCACACCAAATACATCGGTCAGAAAAGATTTTCACTCGAAGGCGGAGAAACGACCATCCCGGCGCTGGATGCCATCATCAATGTGGCTGCCGACAACCAGGTGCAGGAAGTGGTGATGGGCATGGCCCATCGCGGCAGGCTGAATATCCTGGCCAATATCCTCGGCAAAACATACGAACAGATATTCAGTGAATTTGAAGGCACAGCCAAACTGGACCAGACGATGGGCAGCGGGGATGTAAAATATCACCTGGGTTTTGGCAGCGAACTCACCACGCCGAACGGCAAGACCGTGCACGTGAAACTCATGCCGAACCCTTCGCACCTCGAAGCCGTTGACCCCGTAGTGGTGGGCTTTGCGCGCGCCAAGGCGGATGTGTTGTATGACAGCGACTATGACAAGATCCTGCCGATCCTGATCCACGGCGACGCTTCGGTGGCCGGTCAGGGCGTAGTATATGAAGTGTTGCAGATGAGTGCGCTCAAAGGTTATTATACCGGCGGCACCATTCATTTTGTGATCAACAACCAGATCGGCTTTACCACCGATTTTGACGACGCCAGAAGTTCTGATTATTGCACGTCGATGGCAGCGGCCATTCACGCGCCCGTATTACACGTAAACGGCGACGATCCGGAAGCGGCCGTCAAATGTGCCGAGATCGCCACCCGCTACCGCCAGGAATTCAATGCCGATGTATTCATCGATATGGTTTGCTACCGCCGCCATGGGCACAATGAAGGGGACGATCCGAAGTTTACGCAACCCACCTTGTATGCGATGATCGAAAAACATCCCAATCCACGGGAGATGTATACGCAGTTCCTGATTGAAAACGGGGAAGGGGATGCCAAGGATCTCGCCAAAGACATGGAAAAGAAATTCTGGGGCGACCTGCAGGAACGGCTCGATGAAGTAAAACAGAAGCCATTACCGTATAATTATCAGAAACCTGAACTCTGGTGGCAGAGCCTCCGGCAGGCAACCGCCGCCGATTTCGACCGGTCTCCTTCCACCGCCATCAGCCAGACCGACTTCAAAAAGATATTCGAGGCCATGATGAAATGGCCGGAAACGTTTACGCCTATCCGGAAAGTGGAAAAACTGCTGCAGGATAAAGTGAAACTGTTTACCGAGGAAGGAAAGCTCGACTGGTCATCCGGTGAACTGCTGGCATATGGCAGCATCCTGCTCGATGGCAAGGATGTGCGTATGAGCGGTCAGGACGTGCGGCGTGGCACTTTCTCCCACCGGCATGCCGTGTTGCGGGATGAAAAAACAGACGAAGCCTACAGCCGCCTTAGCCGCATTCCCGATGCCAAAGGGCAGTTCCGCATTTATAATTCGCTCCTCAGTGAATTTGCGGTACTTGGTTTCGAATACGGATATACCCTCGCTAATCCCAATGCCCTCGTGCTCTGGGAAGCGCAGTTTGGGGATTTTGCGAATGGCGCCCAGACCATGATCGATCAGTTCATCGTGGCCGGTGAACAGAAATGGCAACGCATGAGCGGACTGGTGATGCTGCTGCCGCATGGATATGAAGGACAGGGTCCGGAACACAGCAGCGCCCGCATGGAGCGCTTCCTGCAGATGAGCGCAGAGCTCAATATCATCGTCACCAATATCACCACTTCATCCAATTATTTTCACGCCATGCGCCGTCAGATGGCCTGGCCTTTCCGCAAACCGCTGATCAATTTTTCTCCGAAGGCAAATCTCCGTCATCCGGGCTCTTATTCGAAGACCGAAGAGTTTACCAGCGGCGGATTCAAGGAAGTGATCGACGACAGTTTTGCGGGCGACGCTGCGCAGGTAAAAAAAGTCCTTTTCTGCAGCGGGAAAATTTATTTCGACCTGGCCGAACGTCAGCTGAAAGAAAACCGCCGCGACATCGCCATCATCCGCATGGAACAGATCTATCCATTGCCGGTGAACCAGCTGGAAGCGTTGTACCGCAAGTACAACAAAGCCACCTGGTTCTGGATACAGGAAGAACCGCTGAATATGGGCGCCGCCTCTTTCCTGCAGATGAACCTGAAAAGCATTAACTATGGATTTATCAGCCGTCAGCCCGGTGCCGCCACCGCATCCGGCTATTCCAAGGTACATGCCCAGGAACAATCGGAAATCATTGAAACCGCGTTCAGCATTTAATCGCGAATTGATATGTCTTCCGTCTTAAATAAATTATCTTCGTGCTCCGTAAATAATAAAGCAGATGATCGATATTAAGGTCCCGGCCGTTGGAGAATCCATCACAGAAGTCACCCTCGTGAAATGGCTGAAGGAGGATGGACAATATGTAGACCGGGATGAAGTGATTGCCGAACTCGAAAGTGAAAAAGCAACCTTTGAAGTAAACGCTGAAAAAGCAGGCACTTTGAAGACTGTGGGGAAAGAAGGCGATACCCTCAAGATTGGCGCCGTCGTGGCGCAGATCGATGAAACCGCTGCCAAACCAGCGGCAGCTGCTACCGCAACGAATGGACAGGCCAAGGCCGTTGCCGCTGAAGCCAAGCCTGCAGTGGCAAACACCGTGCAGCCTCCGGTAACCGCGACCACTGCCGTTGCGCCCAGTTCCGATATCAAAGCGACGCCGGTAGCGGCCGCCATGATTTCCGACAAGAAAATGGACACCGGCAGCATCACGCCGTCCGGCGCCAATGGAAAAATCGTTAAGCATGATGTGTTGGAAGCGCTGAGCAATCCGGGACGCAAACCAGGCAAAACGATGTTCACCCGCGATGAGCGCCGGGAAAAAATGAGCAATCTCCGGAAGACGGTTTCGCGGAGACTGGTAGACGCCAAGAATACCACCGCCATGCTCACCACGTTCAACGAAGTGGATATGTCGAGCATCATGCAGCTGCGTACGAAATTCAAAGACAAATTCAAGGAAAAACACGGGGTGAACCTCGGCTTTATGAGTTTCTTCACCAAGGCGGTCTGCTATGCCTTGCAGGAATGGCCGGCCGTGAATGCCTATATCGATGGGGAAGAAATCGTTTACCACGATTATTGCGATATTTCCATCGCGGTGTCCGCGCCCAAAGGGCTGGTGGTTCCGGTGATCCGCAATGCCGAAAGCCTCAGCATGGCCGAAATTGAAAAAAAGGTCGT
>CAZZYD010000320.1:0-4114 GCA_964658175.1 uncultured Puia sp.
AAAGTTTTTTTTCACGCGACGGCGCAACGGATGCGCAACGGCGCAAAGAGATCTTGATTTGTTTTTTAATAGTACTAAAGGCAATTACTTTGAGTCGTTGTGCATCCGTCGAGTGAACTATATCAGGATTCAATAATATTGACGCACACATTCTAATCTAACATATGCAACCATCTGAAAAAACAATCGTTGCGCCGTCGCGCATCCGTCGCGTCGTCGCGAGAAACTTTCGACTTGCCATAACGCTGGGCCTGTATTGTATTACGCTCTCAACCCGCGCACAAGACCCCAAGATGGCCCCCTTCATTTCCGACCTCATGTCCAAAATGACCATCGACGAAAAAATCGGTCAGCTGAACCTGGTCACACCCGGTGGCGCCGTTACCGGATCGGTGGTGAGCAAGGATGTGGATGACAAGATCCGCAAGGGTATGGTCGGCGGACTGTTTGGGATCACGGGTCCGGATAAAGTGAGACAGGCACAGGAAATCGCCGTCAAGAGTTCGCGCCTGCATATTCCGCTGCTTTTCGGATTGGATGTAATCCACGGACATAAAACAGTATTTCCCATTCCCCTGGGCCTCTCCACTTCCTGGGATACGGCGCTCATAAAAAAATCAGCGCGCATCGCGGCCACGGAAGCCAGTGCCGACGGACTTGACTGGGCATTCTCGCCGATGGTGGACATCGCCCGCGATGCCCGCTGGGGTCGCATCTCCGAAGGATCCGGGGAAGACCCTTATTTGGGGTCGTTGATCGCCGGCGCCATGGTGCGTGGCTACCAGGGCACGGACCTGATGAAAACAGATGCGGTGATGGCCTGCGTAAAACATTTTGCCTTGTATGGCGCCGCCGAAGCGGGTCGTGAATACAATACCGTCGACATGAGCCGCATAAAAATGTACCAGTACTATCTGCCGCCTTACAAAGCGGCGATCGATGCCGGCGCCGCGAGCATCATGACATCTTTCAATGAGATCGATGGCATACCGGCCACGGGTAACCGCTGGCTGCTCACCGATCTGCTGCGCGATGAATGGAAGTTCAGGGGATTGGTGGTATCGGATTATACCTCCCTCAGCGAAATGATGGCGCATGGCGAAGGCGATCTGGAAACCGTCTCTGCGCTCGCGCTTCATGCAGGGCTTGACATGGATATGGTGGCCGAAGGATATCTGAATACACTGAAGAAGGCGCTGCAGGAAGGAAAGATCACCGAAAAAGAAATCAACCAGGCCTGCCAGTATGTGCTGGAAGCAAAATATAAACTCGGACTGTTTGCAGATCCCTATCGCCGGATGAATACAGAACGTGCCGCGAAAAATATCATGTCAAAAGAAAACAGGATGGCCGCCCGCGAAATCGCCGCCCACAGCTTTGTGTTGCTGAAAAATGATCAGCAGCTCCTGCCGTTAAAAAAAACCGGCAGCATTGCGCTGATCGGGCCATTGGCCAGCAACCACCGCAATATGCTGGGCACCTGGAGTGTGGCGGGAGATCCGTCGAAGTCTGTGAGCGTGATGGAAGGATTGCAAAATGTCGCCGGAGGTGCCGTAAAAATTGCCTATGCCAAAGGAGCGAATATCTCGGATGATACGCTGTTCGCAAAACATGTGAACGCACTCGGCGTCGAGATCGATCCTGAAACACGCACACCGGAAGCGATGCTCGCGGAAGCCGTGGCCCTCGCCGGACAGTCGGATATTGTGGTAGCCGTTTTGGGCGAGGCGGCCGACATGAGCGGGGAATCTTCCAGCCGTGCGGACATCAGCATACCGGAAAGCCAGGAGAACTTATTGAAGGCGCTGGTGAAAACCGGTAAGCCCGTCGTGCTGGTATTGTTCAATGGCCGGCCGCTGACGCTGCCCTGGGAAAATGAGCATGTCGGCGCCATCCTGGATACCTGGTTTGGCGGAACCGAAGCGGGGAACGCGATTGCAGATGTGCTGTTCGGAAATTATAATCCATCCGGAAAACTCAGCACCACTTTTCCGCGGAGCGTAGGACAAATCCCGATTTATTACAATGCAAAAAATACGGGCCGTCCTTTCATGCCCGGCGATTCTCCGAAATTCAAATCAGACTATCTCGACATTTCGAATGACCCGTTGTATCCATTCGGTTTTGGTTTGAGCTATACGCAATTTAGTTATGGAGATATCAGCCTGAGCTCGCCGCAGATCAGTCCGGCGCAGACCCTCACCGTCACCTGTACCCTGAGCAATACCGGGAATTATGATGGCGAGGAAACAGCGCAGCTCTATATCCGCGATCTGGCGGCGACGATTACGCAGCCGGTGAAAGAATTAAAGAAATTCCAGAAAGTTTTTCTGAAGAAAGGAGAGAGCAAACAGATTCAGTTTACGCTGACCTCCGAAGACCTTAAATTTTACGATACAAATTTGAAATATATTTATGAGCCGGGGGATTTTAAAGTATTTGTCGGCAGCAACTCGCGGGATGTAAAAGAGGCCGCATTCACCCTGGTAAAATAATGCATGAAGGATATAGACAACATCATTTTTGATTTAGGCGGCGTACTCATCGACATCGACATCAGCAAGACTCTAGCCGCGTTCACCGCGCTGGGTGTAAAAAATATTGATGCCTATTTTGGTCATGGTTTCGCCGCCTCCTTTGTAAAGGAGCACGAGATTGGAAAAATCAGTGATGAGGATTTTATCGCCGAGATAAAATCTACGGTCGGTGGTGATTTGAGTGATGCGGATATTGTCGGTGCCTGGAATGCGTTGCTGCTGCGCTTTCCGCCGGAGCGCATCGATCTGTTGCGCAGCCTGAAAAAAAAGTACCGTTTATTTCTTTTCAGCAATACCAATTCGATCCATCACCAGCAGTTTCAGCAGATGTATTCCGAGGTCTATCCCTGGGAGCGCTTTGACAGTCATTTTGAGCGCGCCTATTATTCCCATGTCCTCGGTCAGCGCAAGCCGGATATTGCCTCTTATCAAACCATTGTAGACACCCATCACCTCGATCCGAAAAAAACCCTGTTTGTGGATGATGCCCTCGTAAATGTGGAGGGCGCGGTTAAATCGGGGATTCAGGGATTGTATTTACCGCCGGCGATGACGGTTCTTGACATTAACTGGGATATTGGGATGCGTGGGATTTAATGGAATATGGATCTGAAAAAACACCTGTTCGTGTTATTTTTTGAGAAATTGGACTCTGGGATATTTGCGGATGACAGCATTTGCCCTGGGTGACATCCCGTACAAGATTATCGGTGCTGCAATGTGCGTGCATAGTACGCTCGGTAATGGCTTGCCGGAGGTGTTTTATCAAAGAGCGCGTGCGGTCAAATTTATGAACGAGCAAATTGTGGTTGAACGGGAAGCTTCTATGGATGTATATTATAACGGAGTCCTTATTGGCAGGCGCCGAGTCGATTTCTTAGTAGAAAAGATAATCCCGGTTGAGATTACGGCGCTGGCTGTTCTGGAAGCCAGCAGTATTACGCAAAAACTCAATTATCTCTAAGCTTTTAATCTAGAAACAGGCCTTCTAAAACTTCGGCTCAAAACTTCTTGATTATCACCGCCTTACAAACAAAAAATACCGGATTTAGCCCTTTTTTCCCGAGCAAAATCACGAACTAAAAAGATGCCCATCCCAATAATCCCACGCATCCCAATATCACAGTTCTTCGAAATCAATGTATTCATCCGCCCTTGGTTTGGGAGACGATGTATTTCCGGAACCTGGCTGCCGTGGCGGCGCCTGCGGACCGGGACCGGGCGGGGTGCCTGGCTGTCCGTTCATCTTTCCGAATTGCTGTTTTACCTGCTGCGTGGTCCTGTACACTGGAATCACAAAACCGGCAAAAAACCGGTAGACCAGGTAGATGAACAAGGCGGCAATAATGACTTCTCCCATAACACCCCAAAATTAGGAAGAACGGACTGGGATTTATAGGAAATGACTGGGATTAATTGGATTTTAAGGGATTTTTGGGACATGAACCAACCGCACAGGCCTATCCTTTCCACCATCCAGTTAACCAGCCTGGCCTTTCGTCGCCGTTGCAGCAGATTTTCAACTTTCCCGCACCATCATCATCCCTATCCCAAAAATCCCAAAAACATCCCATTAA
>CAZZYD010000321.1:0-4112 GCA_964658175.1 uncultured Puia sp.
GCAATCCTTTACTACGATCGTGCGGTTTTTTACATCAAATACTTTATTATACAGACTGTCGTGCAACAGCTTCGACAAAAATGCATAGTCGTACACGGCATCCAGGTAGAGCCGGATCCCATGCCGGGCAGGATGTTGTTCCAATGGAGGCAGGGATTTGGTGCCGGGCACGACCATCGCCGCATCGCTGCCGGCGAGCGGGTGCAGGCTCATACCGACAGAAATGGAAAAACTGTCATTTGCGTAATTCAGGGGACCGATCCGCACGGCGGTGGGATCCACCAGCAGGTATCCGTATTGACCGACCGGGAGGGCTTTATAAACCATCGAGGCCGCCTGTTGCAGATAGTTCGAAAAACTGGTCGCCGCAAGTTGCTGATCGATGCTGCTGCCATACGCCATCAGAGATGAACGGATACTGTCCAGCACGAGCTGCGTGATATCGCTCGAAAAAAGGGAGACCTGGCAGCGATCCGAAGTTTGGAGCTGGGAAACCGTCGTCTTTGTTTTCAGCTGATAGCCCGGCGTGAATTGCAGGTTCGACTGCAGGGCAATTGTCACCTTGCGCATCGGCTCCGGTACGAATCCGCAACTGCCGGATACCCACGGCGCCACGGGGATACCTGCCGTGCAAAGGGTCTTGCCGCCAGCTACCTGGTAGCTACCGCCGAAACTGACGCCGATCTGGTTATTGATGCAGCTGAGTTGTATTTTGGTGCGTACGAAACGATATTTATACCTGAAGTCGCAGGTGGGCTGCATAAAATTTGGCCAGCCATCCGAGGTGAATGTGGTGGGAATGCCGGATTCGGTTTTAACCAGCAGGGGAGCGGCCGCCACGCGGATGGGAATGTCTATTTCTGAAACAGGTAAATCAGGCAGGTGCTCCGCCTGCTTTTTTTCCGTTTTCAACGGATGGGTGGTGGAACAGGAAAACAAAAACAACCCTAAGATCAATCCTGTAAAAAACCGGTATCGTTTCGGGGTACAAGTCATTGCACCGCGAATATAATTCCTTACCCTCTATTTATCACGTTGAAGCTGCTGCTGTTTTCGTTGGTGATCACCCGCACCACGAGCATTTTACTGTTGCCGGCATTGGCCGGCAGGCTCACATGGAATCTCGTTTGATTGCTCAGCGAAACACTATAGATAAGTTTTCCTTCTGTTGTAAAAACCTGGATCAGGGCTTCCTTGCTGGCGGGCCATTCTATATTGAACGAAGAGCCGGTAGCGGGATTCGGATACACCCTGATGGCGGCATCCGCTGAAAAAGTGGCTTTGTTTATGGAAGAATACTGGATCGTTCCATCGTCACGCACCACCTGCAGGCGGTAATAAAAAGTTCCTGAAATTGTATGGACGTCCGTGAACTGATATGTTGCATTGTAGTTGTTCGCTTCCTGACTACCGATGATATCCCAGGCGTTGGCGTCCGTACTTCTTTCGATGATGAAATGATTTACACCCTGCTGGTTACTCATCATCCAGTTCAGCACAAGGGCATGATTGTTTTCGGCACTGCTGAAACTTTCAATGGTATTTGCCAATGAAGTGCAGGCCGTCATGCCTGAAGCACTCAGCATCGCGCAACCATAGAGGTAGGGCATGTTGCAGGCGTGCTGACCGGTACCGCCGCAGTTCAGGTTGTTGCTGCTGGTCGTATAGGTTTTGCTATTGCTGGTGGAACTGTACTGGCCGTAATTAAAATAATAATTGTTTTTGTTGGCAATGGAAACGGAGGAATTGGCGTCCGACAACACCAGGGATGGTCCGTTGAAATAAAGATAAGCCGAACTTGTACCGGAGCCGTTACCGGCTACGAGGTGACTGGCCGCAGCCAGGGTAACCGGACCGGAGTTTGCCATCAAATAAGAATTGCCATAAAAATACAGCGTACTGTTTGACAGATTCAGGGTGCCGCCATTCTGGAAAAGTTCCGCGTTGTCAGAGAGGTTATAGGTAACGCCGGTCAGCGCAAGTCCGGCCGTCACCTGCATGCCGCCGGTGCCCATGCTGTTGATGGTGCTCCCGTTAAAATTCGTGGTGGCGCTCTGCAAGGTGATGGTTGTATTGTTTGTATTGACATTCGTATTTGTAAAGGTGCAGGTCTGGCAGGTGAATGAACTGGTGGCAGTCACCGTTCCGTTTGTAAAGGTGCAGGTCCCGCAGGTGATATTGACGTCGATGGTAAAAGTCACCCCGCTGCCGATGGTAAAATTGCAATTGTAGCAGGAACCGCCAATGGTGCTGCTCCAGGACTTATTGCTGCTGATGGTGTAATTCGTCGCCGCCATGGCTTGCGAAGCGAAAATTACAACCAGCAGAAACAGTGAAATCTTTTTCATCGTATCGGATTTAGCTCCCTGGTTCCCAATGCTGTGCCAGGAGCTATCTGTTTAAATGTCAACTTATTATCGATGAAGATTCTGACAATGTTTCCGGGAATGGGAAGCGAGTTCTCTGTGTTGGTGGTGAAACATTGGATGATTGAAGACGGTTTCACGCGACGGCGCAACGGATGCGCGACGACGCGACGACTTACTGTTTCAAATGAAAAAGGCGCGGAGAGTTTATTGTGGAAGGTTTCACACGACGACGCCACGACTTAGTCTTTATGTATCGAAGTTCGGGTGCGCGCATAGAAATGAAGAAGGCGCAAAGGGTTTCTCCTTTGCGCCTTTCCAATCCTTTGCGTCTTTGCGTGAAACAACAGCTCGTCGCGTCGTCGCGCATCCGTTGCGCCGTCGCGTGAAACAAAAAAACATTTTACATCATCACCCTTCCTTCATTAACCACACGCACCACATAATCTTTTCCTGGCAGGATGATATTAAAACGGATCAATTCTTTTGCAGACACCCGATAGACCAACAGTCCGGATTTGTTACGGACTTCGATCTGCGCGGTGGAATTCGCGGGCAGCTGGATTTTGAAGGATGCTTTTACATTGGCTTCGGAAAATATATGAATGGTTTTCGTTTGGGTGGTAACCACTGAAATCGGTTTTGAAAACTGAAAATGTCCGTCATTGTTGATGGTCAGCAGCCGGTAGTAAGTCAGTCCACCTTCGGGCTGGGCGTCGGTGATCAGATAACCATTCTCACCCTGGACCACATCGATATCGCGAATGTCATCCCAGGCTTCTCCGTCGCTGCTGCGTTCGACAATGCACCATATCATATCCTGTGGATGGCTCAGGTTGAAACGGAGGTCAACACCGGCATTGGTTGGTGTGGCGGTAAAGGCGCTGTCGTTCCCGGCAACGTGGAAATGGTTGATCGGTGCAGCCTGTGCAAGTGCAAGCATCAGGATACTGGCGAGGGTCAGGAGGATATGTTTTTTTATCATAACAAGATTTTCCCTGACCAGTCCAACCGGATGCCAAAATATAAGCGCCTGCGAATAAACAAATTAGCTTATGCTCACTGCTTGCTTCGTTCCAAAAACGGGAGAGATTTTCCGGTGTCAGTGCCTGTTTACCGGGGCGGGAACTTGATGTTTAACCGGCGGATGATAGCCGATGCAGAGAAAAGTAGAAAATTTACGGACCGGTTTTCCGCCACGGTACACCAGGATCGGCTGCAGCGCCTGGATATGGTCGAAGTAGTAATAATAGAAAGGGGGAATATTAAATTCGTTTTGCAAGCTGTCGAAACCGGGATTGGAATCTATGAAAAGCGCATTCCGGCCCCGAAGTGTTTCAAGGTCGGTGCCGACATAGTCAAATTGCAACGCGCGTTGTCCCACAATATTTTTAGCGTATACTGTTTCCGGCAGGTAGAAGTTGAGTACCGCAGATGTTTTATAATCATCGGCAGAAAAAATAAATGCCCCGGGATATTGTTTGCGTCGTTCAGCTACCTGCGTGGCCATCGACTGCCAGCCGACCCAGGTGTCGTCGCCGTTGATCGGGACGACCAGGAAAATGATTTCAATCGCCAGTGCCGTATGAATCACGAAAGAAAAAATGAGCTGGTATCTGATCCACCGGGCATTGATATAAGATGCCACCCAGAGGATCCCGGTGATATAGGCCGGCATGAGCCAGTTTATCTTCACCCAGTAGAAAATGGAAATGAATAAAAACCCGAGAAAAAGCGGCAGGAAAA
>CAZZYD010000322.1:0-4109 GCA_964658175.1 uncultured Puia sp.
GTTTTCCCAGCGTGGCGTGAAGAAGTATGAATTAAAATAATAGAGGTTGAGGTCGTTGTGTTTTGTAGTGGCTACCTGTGCCGCAAAATTCAAACCGAAATTACCAGCCACCATCCAGTCTACATTTGCCTGAAAGGTTGTTGGCAGGTTTACATGATAAGATGTGTTCTGGTTAGCACCGGTTGAGGTGAAACCAGGACTTGCAGCGAGGATCGCGTTATACTGACTCACGCTTTTACCGTTGAAATTGGCGAGATCCAACGCTCCACCAGTAGTATTGTATTCGCCTGCGGTATTGCTGCTTTTGGAAAATTTAATTCTGCCCACATCCAGCAGCGATACGCCGATTTTCAATTTGTATTTGTTGGCCCAGCGGTCATCCTGGTACATGGAGTAATCTGTCGTAGGCCGGTATTCATACACGAATCCGATATCACCACCGATGCCATGACCGTTGAACTTGAAAAAATCCTTGAATTTGTAGTCGCTGAAATTGGCATCCGTGGTATTGATGGCGACGGTGCCGTTGATATTGTTCAGCAGTGTCGTAGCGCCCGTATACGTACCGGTACCTGAAAAATTCCTCAGGTTCAGGTAGGAGTCAGCCGTTCCGGCGATATACTTTACGGTGATACCACCTTTGAAGAAATTGTTACTTGCTTTCGGCGTAAAAACCTGCGCGATGGAAGCGCCAAATTCTGTCCAGCCGGTGGCGTGTGTCACGGCATCGGGACTGTTCACGTTAAAATTCCCGTTGTTGTCATTGGCATTGATGATCGAACTGGCCAGGTTACCGTTGATGTCTTTTGCGTTTGCAAACACCCGGGAACGGGTGGTCAGCGCGATCGATGTCTTTGGACTCAGGCTGATCATCACGGATGGCCCGAGTATATCAGCATAACTCAGCGCATTCACATTGTTGTTCCCACGAAGTAATTTGGAACGGAGAGAATCGGAATTAAATGATTTTGTGATGTCCTTGAAGCGGAGACCAGACTGATCGTTGCCGATAAAACCGTTGATCGCAAAAATATTTACATCCCATTTGAAGCGGTTGTCTGCAATATTCGCCGGATTGAAGAAGACGCCATTTACACCGGTGTAATTTCCAGTGCGATAACCCGGATATGTCTGCGCCATGGCGCCAAAACACATCACGAGAGCGGCAAGCGTGACTACATAACTCTTTCTCATAAACATTCTTTTGATTTATTGGACAACGACAAAGACTGTGCCGTGCAAAACAACCTGACGCTGTTAAAGGTTGTATAAAATCGGTGGGGTTATAATTCTACATCATTCTACAAAACGCTGGCTTTCATGGGTGTTTCACGCGGAGGCACAACGGATACGCAAAGACGCACCGAAGAGTTCGAAAAATTAATTGAGTGCTGGTTCATGTACGACATATTGAAACACCTGAATATCCCGCGGCGTCGTTGCGCATCCGTTGCGCCGTCGCGTGAAACCTATACAGCCGGTAAATGATAACCATTATGATACTCCTTCATCAGATACGCTTTATTCACGGCCTCATCGGTAAACCGGTCATTCTCCCAATCCAGGCGTTTGCCGCTGCGGAAGCTGATATTTCCCATTTGTGCGACGGAAGCCACATGCGCGCCGTCCTGCACAGAACAATGCAGATTTTCCATTTTGCGGGAGCGCACCACGTCTATGAAATTGATCCAGTGGTTAAGAATGCCGTCGTCGACAACCGGAGCAAAGGGTTTGACTATTTTATTGCTGCTTGATTTTTCTTCGATCACCTCCCAGCCCTTGCGGTTGAGGATCAGCGTTCCGTTGTTTCCAATATAGGCAATGCCGTGATCGCGTCCATAGGATCCGTTGTCGATACCCATGGCATGATCCCAGACCATATTAAAATGATCGAATTCATACAGGGTGGTGAGGGTATCCGGCGTTTCTTCATATAAGTCGGGATAGGCGAATCTTCCGCCGAGGGCGGCGATGCTTTTCGGGTTGCCGGCTTTCATACCGAGCAGCGCATAGTCGATCAGGTGTACGCCCCAGTCGGTCATCAGTCCGCCGGCGTAATCCCAGAACCAGCGGAAGTTAAAATGAAAGCGTCCGGCGTTGAAGGGATGGGTTTGCGCCGGTCCGAGCCATTGCGCATAGTCTACACCGGCAGGTGGCGCTGTGTCGGGTGTTACGGCGGCAGGTTTCATCCATCCCTGGTAACACCAGACTTTTACCGTGCGGATATTGCCGAGCTGTCCGTTTTGGACGAAGTCTATGGCATCTTTAAAATGCTGCTGGCTTCTTTGCCACTGGCCGGCCTGAACCACCTTATTGTATTTCTGTTGTGCCGCCATCATTGCCCGGCATTCACCAATGGAATTTCCGACAGGCTTTTCAACATATACGTCTTTGCCCGCGGCGCAGGCTTCCATCATGATCAGGGCATGCCAGTGATCCGGTGTACCGATGAGCACCACGTCGACATCCTTATTTTCCAGCAGTTTCCGGTAATCGCTGTACAGTTTGATTTTACCCGTGTCGATCTTCAGCGCGGCGAGATCGGTCATCCTTTTATCCAATACATTCCTGTCCACGTCGCAGAGCGCCACCACCTTCACGCCCGGTACCTGAAGCGCCTTGCTCAGGTCAGTCCAGCCCATGCCGTTGAGACCGACCGCACCGATATTGACATGGTCGCTGGCAGCCATTTTTCTGCCGTTTGCGGCAAATAAAGGAGTCGTAAGACTGCCGGTCAGCAGCGTGCTTCCTGCCAGGACGCCGGCATTTTTTATAAAAGAACGACGATCATTCATCAGACTATTTTTAGCAGTTAAAATATCACGGTTGGGCATAAGCGCCATACCAGCCTGCGCCGATCATGGCCGCTTTGTCATTCATCATTACGTGCACCGGAACTTTACGCACCAGATCCTGCATACGGTCGCAGTCGAGCAGGTGATTGTAAAAAGCAGGCTCCATCAGCAAAGGAATGATTTTGGGAGGAATACCCCCTCCGAGGTATAGACCGCCGGCTGCTTTGGATTTGAGAATCAGGTTGCAGGATTCGCGGGCGAGATACCGGATAAATATATCCATCGCCTCGCGGCAGACGGCGTCTTTTCCATTGAGGGCGGCGTGGCTGATTACGGCGGAGGGATCATTGTCTTTCATCGCATCCGCCAGCCAGGGCGCTTCAGGACGTTTTTTTATCTCGCAGAGAAAACGAAAAATATCATGGATGGCGGGACCGGCGATCGCACTTTCCCAGCTGACGACCTTATACTTCTGCAACATAAAATCGTGAAAAGCCAGGTCGTCGGCATCCCGAACGGAAAAATCGCAGTGGCCGCCTTCGGTTGCAAAGGGATGAAAAGTCTGGCCATCCCAGTAAATGCCCGCTTCGCCAAGGCCTGTACCGGGTGCGATGATCGCCATATTACCCTTCACGCTCGGGTCGCCTTCATGCAGGCAAACAAAATCCGCCGGTCCGAGTCCGGCCAGTCCGTAAGCGGTCGCCTCCAGGTCGTTGATGAGCATTACTTTTTCAATTCCGGTATCGCGGATGATCTCCCGGCTATCGATATGCCAGGGCAGGTTGGTGACTTCAATACGTCCATGAAAAACGGGACCGGCTACCCCAAGACAAATATTCTCAGGCTGATGACCCGGATGTTCCCTGAGAAACTGCTGGATGATGCTGGTGACCGAATCATATTTCGCGGATGGATAGGTAGCGGACACTACGATGCGGACGCTGTTATCGGTCGCTTCGAAGATGGCGAGGTTGGATTTGGTTCCCCCAATATCTCCTGCGAGCACCACTATTTTCCGGCCAGTCAAATCTCTTTTTCCCGGAAAAGCGAGCGGCACTACCTGTTGTTCAACCATTGAAGAATCCGTTAAACACCGAAATTAATCGATTGGCGGCAAATAACCTGACTGGACGAAATGGTAAATCGAAAAATTACGTGGTGAAATTTTCGTAGTTATACGAGTGGAGGATATGTAGATCTACGTTTCTGCTAGTGACGGGACAAAAAAAAGCCAGTGTAGAAACACCGGCCACATGAGAAAACTTCAGTTATGATAATCACTGTATCAATAACGGCGGGTGCGTTTGGTTTAGT
>CAZZYD010000323.1:0-4107 GCA_964658175.1 uncultured Puia sp.
TTATCCTGCTGCATCCCGACTATGCGGTCGAAGAAAATCTGGCGCGTCTGCTCAATGAAGATAAAAAACTGCAGCGGGCAGAAAAGCAGCTGGAACTGCTCCTGGCTTATCTGCACCTGCATCGCATCGAACCGAATGTAAGCAAGGGCGACCTGCTGAAAAAATCCGGCGCAACCGACGCGCAACTCAAAGGACTCATCGCAAAAAATATACTTGTCGCCGAACAACGAAATATCGACCGCCTGCCGGCGATGCCGAGGCAGGTCAATATCGATTTCGAATTGTCCCCCGCCCAGCAAACTGCCTTTGCAACCGTCAACAAACAATTTGAAACCAAATCCGTTTGCCTGCTGCACGGGATCACTTCCAGTGGTAAAACACAACTGTATATCCGGCAGATCGAACAAATGTTGCAGGAAAATAAACAGGTGTTGTACCTGGTGCCTGAAATTGCGCTGACATCCCAGATCGTCCGACGCCTGCAGAAGCATTTTGGCGGCTACCTTGGCGTTTACCACAGCCGGTTCAACCAGCAGGAGCGTTTCGAAATCTGGAACAAGGTACGCACCGGCGAACTCAAACTTTTACTCGGCGCCCGTTCTGCACTCTTTCTTCCGTTTCAGTCACTCGGACTGATCATCGTAGACGAAGAACACGATCCTTCCTACAAACAGCAGGATCCGGCGCCCCGCTATCATGCCCGCGATGCCGCGATCTATTATGCATCGCTCTTCCAGGCAAAAGTATTGCTCGGCACGGCCACGCCTTCCGTGGAGAGTTACTATAATGCACGACAGGAGAAATACGGACTCGCAGAACTCATGGAACGTTTTGGTAATAGCCGGCTGCCGACGATCGAACTCATCGATACAAAAAAAATGCTGACCAAGGAAAGATCCAAAGTGATCCTGAGTCCGGCACTGGAGCTGGCCATCCGCGAAGTATTGAATGCAGGCAAGCAGGTGATCTTATTCAGGAACCGGCGCGGATATTCGCCTTACCAGGTTTGTGAAATCTGCGGATGGATACCGCAATGCAAAAATTGCGATGTGTCGCTCACCTTTCATAAGCTGACCAACCAGCTTCAATGTCACTATTGCGGAAGTACGTATCCGCCGGTGACCGTTTGCGCCGCCTGCGGTCATCATCGTTTTCTGCAGCATAATTTTGGAACGGAAAAGATTGAAGAAGAACTCGAACTGCATTTTCCGGATGCAAGGATTGCCCGGATGGATGTAGACAGCGTGCGGGGAAAATCGGGTCACGACAACCTGATCCGATCCTTCGAACAGCAGCGTGTGGACATCCTCGTTGGTACGCAGATGGTGGTAAAGGGACTGGATTTTCAACAGGTGACGCTGGTGGGCATACTGGATGCAGACAGCCTTCTGAACTTTGCGGATTTCCGCGTCAACGAACGCGCTTTTCAATTGATGGAACAGGTGAGCGGTCGCGCCGGAAGAAAAGATCACGAAGGCAAAGTGCTGATCCAGGTTGCCAATACAAAACATCCGGTGCTGCACTATGTTCAGACGCACGATTTCATTCATTTTTTCGAGCATGAACTCGTGTCCCGAAAAGATTTTTCCTATCCACCCTTTACCCGCATGATCCGCCTTGTCTTCCGCCACAAGATCCGCGAAGTGGTGCATGAAGCCGCCGCCCTGTTTGCCCTCTCGATCCGGAGAGAGCTCGGACAATATGTAACCGGTCCCGCGGAACCCGCCATTGCCCGGTTACGGAATCAGTACATCATGGAAATATTACTGAAACTCCCCAAGGATTCCCATGCCATTCATGTTGCCAAAACAGTAATCCAGCAACAGCGGACGATCCTGCTCAATGATAAAAAATTTCGTACTGTTGTTGTCGTTCCGGACATTGATCCCGTATAATCAAAAGCCACATGCAGATCCAGCAAAATATTTCGCTAAAACCTTTCAATAGTTTCCACCTGGATGAAACGGCGGCACAACTGGTCGCGGTCCGTTCCGCTGACGAAGTCCTTGATTTTTTTGATGCGTTTCATGGGCGTCCCGCACTGATCCTGGGGGGCGGCAGCAATATTTTACTCACCCGGCCCGTAGAAGGACTTGTGCTGAAAAATGAAATCCAGGGTATTGCCGAGACCAGTGAAGATCCCGATCATGTGTATGTGAAAGCCGGCGCGGGCGTGAACTGGCATGCGCTGGTGATGTACACCATCGAACGCGGCTGGGCCGGACTTGAAAATCTTTCGCTGATCCCCGGCTGCGTAGGCGCATCTCCCATACAAAATATCGGCGCCTATGGCGTGGAGCTGAAAGACCAGTTTTTAGAACTGGAAGCCTACGACCTGGAAGAGAAAAAAATTGTCCTCTTCACCCTCAACGATTGCCGGTTCGGCTATCGCGAGAGCATTTTCAAAACGACACACAAAGACCGGTACATCATTCTCACCGTTACTTTTGCGCTGAATAAAATTCCGATTTTTCATACCAGCTATGGCGCCGTAGAACAGGAGCTCTCGAAAATGGGTGTCAAAACCCTTTCGATCGCGGCGGTGTCGCAGGCGGTGATCAATATCCGTCGTTCGAAACTCCCTGATCCGGCAGTGATCGGCAATGCCGGCAGCTTTTTTAAAAACCCGACGATACCCGCTCCGCAGTTTCAGGCGCTGCTGCAAATCAATCCGGGCATCGTCGGGTATAAAAATCCGGACGGATCCTATAAACTCGCGGCCGGCTGGCTGATCGAACAATGCGGCTGGAAAAACTTCCGGCGCGGCGACGCCGGCGTGCATGCATTGCAGTCGCTGGTGCTGGTCAATTACGGTCACGCCACGGGCGCTGACATCCTCGCACTCAGCGCGGATATCCAGCAGTCGGTTCAAAAGACTTTCGGCGTTTCCCTGGAAAGGGAAGTGAATATTTTTTAATCCACACGCTGATAGGCATACGGACTGTCTTCGCGCACCGCGCGATCCATATCCAGAATAGGTTGGATGATGCCATCCTTCAATCCATACACCCATCCGTGCAATTGCAGTTTCTGTCCCTGCGACCAGGCTTTCTGCACGATGGACGTGCGTGACAGATGCATGACCTGTTCCTGTACATTGAGTTCGGTAAGTCGGTTCAGTCGCGACTCTTCGTCATGCAGGCCATCCAGTTCGCGCCTGTGCAGCGCATAGACATCCTTGATGTGCCGAAGCCACATATTGAGCACCTGTTTATAATCCTGGTTGCTCTCGGCGGCTTTTATACCGCCGCATCCATAGTGTCCGCAAACGATTACGTGTTCGACCTTCAGGTGCGCGATCGCATATTCGAGCACACTCATCAGGTTGATATCGGTATGGATCACGAGGTTGGCGATATTGCGGTGAACGAAAATCTCGCCGGGTTGCGTGCCGGTGATTTCATTGGCAGGCACACGGCTGTCGCTGCAGCCGATCCATAAAAATTTGGGCGTCTGTACCTGTGCGAGACGGAGAAAATATTCCGGATCGTCTGCTTTTTTCTCCTGGGCCCAGGCTTTATTTTCCAATAAAAGTTTCTGAAAGGCTTTCATATGTTGTTTTTTTCGGATGATTTAATAATACATGCATGGATTTGTAATGACTCTTGCGCATCTCGACCTGGATGTTTTTCAGGTGGGCGTGCAACAGGAAATTGTTGATCTCTTCAATCACATCCTTGTCGATAAAGTCGGCACGGGTAACGTCGATGATCACAAAGGAATTGGCCGGCACATCTTCCAGTTTTTTCTTGATGATGGGCTTGTTGAGGAAAGAAACATCTTTCCGCAGCCTGATCAGATAGTGATTGTCGTCGCTCACCATCAGCACCGATGAGTGAAAATTGCTCCGGATCATGAAAAATAAGCCCACCCCGATGCCGATGAGGATGCCGACGAGGAGGTCACTGAGCAGGATCGCTACGATCGTCACCAAAAAAGGCACAAACTGGTCTGCACCTTTCCGGAAAAAATCGCGGAACAACGGAAGCTTGGCGAGTTTATAACCGGTGAAGATCAGGATCGCGGCCAGGGCGCTGAGCGGTATGCTGTTCAGCAGCGACGGGATAAACAATACGCAGCAGAATAACAGCACACCGTGGGTGATCG
>CAZZYD010000324.1:0-4097 GCA_964658175.1 uncultured Puia sp.
CGAAGTTTATCCGCGCGTTGCTGTATTTTAATGTCGTACGTCTCTGGGGAGCCGTGCCCCTTGTATTGCATAATCCGGCTTCAGTAGAAATAACGGCGTTGCAGGTGCCGCGGACGCCGGTGGATAGTGTCTATTTACAGATAATCCAGGACCTCACCGATGCGACCCATCTTCCTGCGTCTTATGCGGCGGCCGATCTTGGCCGCGCCACGAGTGGGGCGGCGCATACGCTCCTTGCCAAAGTCTATGTGACGCTCAAACAGTGGCAAAAGGCCCAAACGGAACTTCAGGCGGTGATTACCGGCGGTTATGGTTATGCCCTCTTTCCCAACTTTAAGGATGTATTTCAGAAAGCCACTAAAAACGGCATCGAGCATATCTTTTCCGTTCAATTTGCCACCAACGGTGGCGAGGCGAATTCGACGCAGAACCTGAGTCAGAGTTTTACTTCCTTCAATACGGGCACTTACCCGATCGATATTCCGGCAGACAGTTCCATCGCTGCTTTGTTTGATAGCACGGATGCGCGAAAAGCCGTCACTTTTTATACCAGTCAGTTCAACGCACAGTCCGGGCAGACCATTGTTTTTCATAATCCGTATACACCTTATTTTAACAAATTTGTCGACTACAGCGTGACACCGCTGAATAATCAGCCGGTCAGCGGTGTGAATTATACCGTTCTCCGTTTCGCGGAAGTTTTGTTACTGAATGCTGAAGTGCTCAATGAAATCAACAACAGCCCCACTGCTGAAGCATACAGTTCTATTAATCAGGTCAGGGAACGAGCCCATATTGCCGATTTGAAACCGGGACTCAACTACTCCGATTTCAGGGATTCTGTTTTCCTTGAACGACGGAAAGAATTTATTCAGGAAGGGCAACGATGGTTCGACCTGGTAAGACAGGGAGGAAATGTATTGGTCAATTCTTTGAAAGTGTTTCAGGCCAAACAGGCGGCGAGCCTGAAGGATACTTTATATCCGATTCCATTAACAGAAATACAATTAGATCCATTGCTGACGCAGAATCCCGGATGGTAATGCGGTTGGATTTGATCAAAAAAAAAGACATAATCACTCGAATATGAAAAGTCCGACAATAAAAATATATATGATCGCGCTGTTGGCAGGTTTCGCAGTACTTAAGCTGTCTGCCCAAAACAATCCGGCGGCTTACCAGGGCGTTGTGGGAAAAACATTGTCGACGTCCACGGAATGGTGGCCGGAACCGGTGAAAGCGCCGAAAGATGCGCCGAACGTCGTTTGGATCGTATTGGATGACGTTGGTTTTGGTGCGTCCGGTACTTTTGGCGGGCTGATACCCACGCCCACTTTCGATTCGCTGGCCGCCGCCGGTCTGCGCTATACGAATTTTCATACTGCAGGCATTTGCGCGCCCACCCGCGCCTCGCTGCTCACCGGAAGAAATCATCATTTTGTGCACGAAGGCGGATTTTCACATACCGTTTTGTCCGCAGGATTTCCCGGCTATGACGGCCGGATTCCTTCCTCCGATGGAACCATTGCCGAAATCCTCCGCGACCACGGCTACAATACATTTGGTGTGGGCAAATACGGACTCACACCCGATGAAGACGCCACCGATGCCGGGCCGTTTGACCGTTGGCCGACAGGTAAAGGCTTCGAACATTATTATGGATTTCTCGGATCCCAGACGGATGAATACCATCCGGACCTTTTTGAAGATAACACGCATATAAAACCTGACGGTCGGCACCTGAATGAATTGATTACCGACAAGGCGATCTTTTATGTCGGCACGCAAAAAAAGGCAGCCCCTGCCAAACCGTTTTTCCTGTATTATGCACCGGGCGCAACCCACGCTCCATTTCAGGTGGATACTTCCTGGAGCAATCCCTACAAAGGAAAGTTTGATGCCGGATGGGATGTTTTCCGGGAACAGGTATTTGCAAATCAGAAAAAACTGGGTGTGATACCCGCCTATGCACAACTCCCGCCGCGCAATCCCGACATTACTGCATGGAATAAACTATCTGCCAGTCAGAAAAAACTATATGCCCGTTTTTTTGAGGTGTACGCGGGATACCTGGCTTACACCGATCATGAAATTGGCCGCCTGATTCAATATTTGAAAAGCATCAATCAATATGATAATACCGTGTTTTTTGTACTGATCGGCGACAATGGCGCGAGCAAGGAAGGAACTTTTCATGGTGTGATCAATAACCAGATGTTCGCCAGCGCGGTAGCTGATTCCCTGCAAATTAAAAATAACCTGAATGAGATCGGTGAAATCGGGACTGCGGAAGGCAAACAAACAAATTATCCCCTGGGATGGGCACAGGCCGCGAATACACCGTTCAAATACTGGAAGCAGGATGCGAATTCCGAAGGCGGCACCCATAACCCGCTGATCATCGTGTATCCAAAAGGCATCAAGGACAAGGGCGGTATCAGAACCCAGTACGGGCATGTAAATGATCTGTTGCCTACGACGCTCGAATATGTCGGCATACCTGCCCCGCAATATATCCGCGGCATCAAACAGGATACGATTCAAGGCACGTCGCTCGTCTATACATTCGACCACAAAGAAGCGGCATCGAAACATGCTGTGCAATACTATTATATTTTCGGGTCCCGGTCCATTTATAAGGATGGCTGGAAAGCGGAAACCTACCATCATCCGGATATCATTGACCTTACAAGAACCAATGGCTTAAAGGACTCGACCGCCAGAGACTATAGTAAAGACATCTGGGAACTGTATAATCTTGACCAGGACTTCAATGAACGGGTGGATCTGGCAAAGAAAAATCCTCAAAAGCTCGCAGAATTGCTCCAGGCGTTTGATCAGCAGGCTAAAGAAAATAATATCTATCCGTTTATAGACTGGGAGGATGTGCTGAAACGCAGAATTCACAAAGTAAGTTATCCTGTTTATTCACCTGCAAAATAGAAGCTATGACACCGGAAGATTTTATCACCCTGGCAAAAAAAATACTGATTGGGATCATCATCGTAGTTATACCATTGTCGATTTTCGTGGTGGGGATCCTGCTCATTGAAAAAATTCTGTAAATATTAAATATATTCATATGAAACTGGCGAAGGAAACCAAACAAAAAATCATCCGGGACGGGCTGGTGAGTTTATTGATTTATGCACTGCCCGTTGTGCTCATGTTTTTGTATTTTTCAATAACCCATCAGAAACCGTGGCTGAATCAAAAAAAACACGCATCCACCATCGTTCACCATTAAATTTTTTTTATGCTAAAAATAGTGGAATCCATTTTTCATAACCTCAGTGTATGGGGATTGCCGGTGCTGATCCTGTTGGTCGGCGTGATTGAATTCTCCTTCGGTCTGTACGATAAAAAGTGGACTAAAAACGAACTGTACCTGGATATCACCTGCTTTGTGATCCCGCGGATCATATTGCAGCCCATGATTGTTTTTTTCACGCTTCGACTGTTGCCGGTGGTCCTCCCCGGACTGAAAGACGTCTTCTCCTGGGTGCCGTTTTTCTGGGGGTTCTTCATTATCGCCATCGCCGATGACCTCACACAATACTGGTACCACCGCCTGCATCACCAGGTACCATTTCTCTGGCGTTTTCACCGGACTCATCATTCGGCTCCCTATATGGGCATGTCGATGGCCAGCCGGCAGAATGTTATTTATACCATCTTTTTTTCCCAGATTTACCTGACGGCCGCGCTTGTGTACCTCGGACTTGGTTACGCTGCCTTATTTGTAACCGTGATCAAATCCTTTATCACCCTGGGCGCCCATTCGAGTATTCCCTGGGACAAGCCATTCTATAAATATAAAGTGCTGCGACCGATCGGATGGGTGCTGGAACGCGTGATATCAACCCCCGCAACACACCAGGCACACCATGCCGATACGGTGGATGACGGTGTGGGCAATTACAAAGGCAACTTTGGAAATATGTTTTTTCTCTGGGACCTCATATTCAAGACAGGGATCATCACCCGAAAATATCCCACTTCATTTGGCATCAAGCACTACAAACAGGAAGAATGGTATGCCCAGTTCATGTGGCCGATCCTGAAATCAAAAATTCAGGGCAGTGAATTGCACGCAA
>CAZZYD010000325.1:0-4075 GCA_964658175.1 uncultured Puia sp.
TAGACAGGGAAATAATTTTATGCATATTTTATTTATTAATTGTTAAAAGAAAACGGCCAGTTTCAGTTTCGCAAAAAACGGCGTGCCGGGCGTGAAGCTGACATCATCTACGGGGGCGGGTTCATTTTTCATCCGGGATTCCACTTCGAACTGCGCTTCGCGCCATTTGGTATTGAAGAGATTCTGTACTTCCAGTCCGAGTTCATATTTTTTGCAGGTGTAGTTTACCGTTAGATCGGTAACAAAATATCCCTGGGCGGTCAGGCTGTTGTCTTGATTGGCGGGACGGTCTTTCATATACCGGTAGCTGAGGCCGCCATTGATGCCGTTTGGAAATTTTACATTTAATCCGCCCGTACTGGAAGCCGGAACTGCCAGTGCTAGGTAGTTGTTCCCCTTGGGTTCACTGATACTGCGGGCGCGACAAAGGTTGATGTCCATACTGGCATACAGCCAGGAACTGAATTGATATCTCGCCGACAGGTCGATGCCTTCCCGGCGCGTTTTACCTCCCGGGTCGAAGCTGCCTTCGTCCGCATCGTAAACGAATTCCTGTTGCAGGTAAAGGTACCAGACGGCGATGTTCAGGTAAAGGCGCGGCATCGGTTTCCAGTTCACGCCCAGGTCGGCGCCATAGGCCGCCGGCAGAATATCGACGCCCTGGTTTGCGGCAACCACTTTCGCATCGTTCGAATGAAAGCCCTTACCGGTTTTCAGGTATACCTGCAGCTGGTCAGTAGCGGTATAGGCGATGTTCAATTTCGGACTGGCGATCAGCTTACCCCGCGCGGGTTGGTCGGGATTCAGTTTGTCGAGATAGTTGAAATGCAGGTAGTCGAACCGGAGGCCGGCATTGAACATCCATTTCCCGCTTCGGTAATTTTCATCGATATATCCGTTCAGACTGGATTCGGTGATATCACCCAACTGGATATAGTCGAGCACGGTATTGTAATCTTTGGTGTGACTCAATTCGCTGCCGTAGATTTTATTCAGTTGTGCCCCCAGACCGGCAGCGGAACTCAAATCACTTCCGTCGGAGAAATAATGATGACGGCTGATTTTACCGTTGTAACCAAACAGGTCGCGGTTTTCGCGTTGCCGCAGCTGGTCCCCGTTTACCGAATCATCCGCAAACAGGGTTGGGTTATAGTGTTCATTAAAAAAATACCGCGAATAATACAGCTGGTGATCCATTTGCCATTCGTCGTTGAACCGCGTATGGATTTTCAGGATGGCGTTGCTGCGGCTGGTATATCCGCCCTGCGCACTGTCCAGAAACCCGAACCGCCCGATCAGGTGCGAAGCCACGGCACGTTCTGGAATTTCACCGGAACTCCGCCAGTCGCTGCTGAAGGTGGAGCCGGTAAAACTGAGCTTGGATCTGGCGGACAATTGGACACTGTATTTTCCAAACAGGTTGAGCCGGCTGAAATGCTGTGGCCAGTCAAATGCGCCATTGGTGTAGGCGGCTTCGCCGGCGATATACGCCTGCTCCCCCTTTTGTTTTGCTGCGGAGGATAGCAGGTTCACCATCGCCATGATCCGGCCGGTATGAAACTGTCCGCCTTCAATTTTCACTTCGTTTTTCCCGATGGCGTCCAGGGTTCGGAAAGATACATAACCGGCCGTCGTGAAATCACCATGATCAGCGTAATAGGGCCCTTTACCGAACTCATAACTGGTGACGAGTTCGGGAATCAGGAAGTGCAGATCGGAAAATCCCTGTCCATGTGCATGGGATACCAGATTCAGCGGCATGTCATCGACCGATACATTGACGTCAGTGCCGTGGTCAGCATCGAAGCCCCGAAAAAAAATGTGTTCGGCGATGCCACCACCCTGGTGCTGACCCAGAAACAATCCGGGGACGAGCCGCATCAGGTCCTGCGCCGAATTTACCGGACGGAGGTTGAGGTCTATGAGGCTGAGCGTATGAAAAGAGGCGTTGTTGTTGAGCCCGGTGATTGTGACGGCCTTCAGGTCAACCGGTCCCGGCACGAGCTGAATTTGCAGCAGGCTGCGGGAAGGGTGGATCGGGATGGATTGTCTCCGGTATCCGATATAGGAGATATGCAGGCTGTCGCTGTGGTTGCTGTTTAGAATGGAAAAATTACCCTGTGCATCGGTGCTGGTATTTTTCCCCTGTCGGCCGGTGCTGATCACGGCTTCTTCAAGCGGCAGACCGGAATTTTTGTCCACCACCCGTCCGCGGATCAGCGATTGGCCCATGCTGTTGCTGCTGCTCCATAGCAGGGCAGCAAAAATGATCCATTTTTGCATAACAGATTTTGTGTAGGGAATGTGTTTTCAATGACAGCGGTTGCTGCCTGTGTCAAAGCGGGTATGTCTGTCAGGCTTGCGGGGGATGAAAGATCCCGGAGGGATCAGCAGATAAATAACGAATGTCCAGCCTGTGCCAGAGATTGTGGCGTTCTGCGCCTGTAAAAAAATCGTACTGGCTGATGCCGTGGCAGGCGAGTTCCTGAAATTTATTGGTCGACTTCTGTTCAGGGTATTCAGCTTCGTTGCCGGCCTGTTTTTTAATTTTTTTGCAGAGATAGCATTTGCCTTCGCATTTCATCTCCGGTTTATCCCTGTTTTCACAGAGCACCGCAGCGATGAATTTTTTGTTGATGGCGTAGTCGAGCAGCGGAACCCACTGGCTGAAGGTGCAGGCCATCATGCTGAGCAGTAATATCGTGGTGCTGACGAAACGCAAGAACGCAAAGATAAGGGGGAAAGCCGGAAGCGATCTTTCTCGGGTAAAAATCCGGCATCGGCTAAAAAAATAATTTGACGGTTGTTCAATTAATCGTAATATTACAATTGAATACAGGCGTTATGGGGTTGACCAAATCGGAAATATTTACGGACAGGCAGAACCGGCTGGCGAATATGATGAAAGCGCTGGCACATCCGGCGCGTATTGCCATCATGCAGCATCTGCTCAAAAGCAACACCTGTATCTGTGGTGACCTGGTGGAGGAGCTGGGATTGGCCCAGCCAACGATTTCCCAGCATCTGAAGGAGTTAAAGAATATCGGTCTGATACAGGGCACCATCGACGGCACCAGTGTATGTTATTGCATCGATCCAAAAGTCTGGAAGCAATTCAGGTTGATCTTTGAAGGATTTTTTGTCGCCTATGAAAATACCGGAAACTGCTGCTAAAATTTTTTGGACCCTTTCATCGTGATATTGCGTTAAAGCGATTAAAATCAACCGGAATGCCACATGCCGTTTTATTTATTTGCGTTCACAATGCCGCCAGAAGTCAGATGGCCGAAGCTTTTCTCAGAGAGCACGGTGGCAAATCCTTTGCGGCTGAAAGCGCCGGACTGGAGCCGGGTACGATGAACCCTCGGGTGGTGATGGTGATGAAAGAACTGGGTTTTGATCTGAGCCGGAAAATGACGCGCGGCGTATCGGACGTGTATCATTCCGGAAAGAAATATGATGCGGTCATCACCGTTTGCGACGCGGCAAGTACTGAAAGATGTCCGGTGTTTCCCGGAAATGTAAAACGTGAAGCTTGGTCATTCGCGGACCCGGCTTCTTTTTCCGGAGATCCGGCGGAAGTCTTGGAGAAGACCAGGCGGGTGCGGGATGCGATTGAAGAAGCGGTTAAGGACTATATCGTTCGAACTGCTTATAACAATTACTGGATCTGAATGCTTAAATAAAAAAATATACCATGAACACAAATGAATCAGTTAAGGAGATGGTCAGGCAAAAATACACGGAGATTGCGCTGCAGGACAAAGCGACGAACGAAAGTTCCTGCTGTGGTTCCGGTGGCTGTACCACGGAAGTGTACAATATCATGAGTGAAGACTATACGGCGCTGGAAGGGTATGCTTCGGATGCCGACCTCGGACTGGGCTGCGGACTTCCGACCCGTTTTGCAAACATTAAAAAAGGGGATGTGGTGATCGACCTCGGCAGTGGCGCTGGGAACGATGCATTCATAGCCAGGGCAGAAACCGGCGATACAGGAAAAGTGATCGGGATCGATTTTACGACCGCCATGATTGAAAAGGCGAGGGCGAACACGGAAAACCTTGGTTTTAAA
>CAZZYD010000326.1:0-4056 GCA_964658175.1 uncultured Puia sp.
CTGGTACAACCGGACAACCATGTCCATTTACGAACAGTTTGCCGCTGCCGCCATTCGTCCACCTTCCTGATTTGCAACACAGTAGCAAACTGGCATTTTCTTGGTACTCCCGGGGTGTCAAACTAAAAACGAGCCCGATGTTCAGAAACTACCTGATCGTTGCCTTCAAAAACCTGCGCAAGCAAAAAGTATTTTCGCTGATCAATATCCTCGGACTTACCGTTGGCATCACCTGCTGCCTGATGATCTTTCTTTATATCCGGCATGAGCTGAGCTATGACGATTTCCATTCCAAATCAAAAGACATGTACCGGGTGGTGCGGGAAGCCGATCTCACCGGTACCGGCAGCAAACAAAAAGTCGCCTATCTCTCGGGACCGTATTCCATTGCATTGAAAAACGAATACCCCGACGCCATCAAACACGCGGTACGCGTACTCTACGACAACGATCTGTTTACGTATAAAAATATCTCCTTCAATGAACGGAAAGTGTTTATTGCAGACAGTGATTTTTTTCAGCTCTTCGATTTTCCATTGATCAAAGGCGACCGCGCGACCGTGCTCAAAGACCCGATGAGCATTGTACTGACCGCTTCGACCGCCAAAAAATATTTCGGCGACCAGGATCCGATGGGGAAGGTTTTACAGATGAACAAGGATCTGCAGTTTAAAGTGAGTGGCATTGCCAAAGATGTGCCCGGTAATTCACACCTTGATTTCGATATGGTCATTCCGATCACCCAGTTTCACTATTACGACTCGCTTTCGAATTTTCCGAACAATAGCCTGCTGGTATACCTCCAGCTGGCGCCGGGTGTTAATCCCAACACCCTGGTAAGCCGGTTCCCGAAATTCATGGACAAATACATGGGCGGCTTTTATGCCAAGAGCGGGTTCAGGATGGAGCTGAATCTCGATCCGTTTAAAGATATTTATTTCGAATCGATGACGTTCGATCCGGTCAAACACGGCAGTAAAAAAATCGTCTATATTTTTATGTCGATCGCGGCGCTGATCCTTATTATCGCCTGCATCAACTTCATGAACCTCGCTACCGCCAGGGCCACGGACCGTTCCAAAGAGGTGGGATTGCGCAAAGTGCTGGGCGCGGTGAGAAAGCAGCTGATCGTACAATTCATGCTCGAATCTTTTTTGTACGCCATCGTTTCTTCCCTACTGGCGCTGATTCTTTTGCAATTGCTGATGCCTGCCTATACCCAGCTGCTCGGTTATTCACTCCCCGGTTTCTGGACAGACGGCCGGGTGTATCTTTTTTTGCTGACGATCATCGGCGTCATCGGTTTGCTGGCGGGGATCTATCCAGCGCTGCTGTTATCCTCCTTCTCTCCCATCGAATCCCTCAAAGGGAAAATACGGGTTGGAAAAAACGGGGCCTTTTTCCGGAAGGCACTGGTTGTATTTCAATTCAGCGTATCCGTATTGCTGATCATCAGCATTACCACCATCGTTACCCAGATGAATTTTGTGCAGCACACCGATCTTGGTTTTAATAAGGATCAATCGATGATCGTCCGGATGGACAATAATGCCATCAGGGATTCGCGGGACCGGTTCAAAAACACGGTGATGAACGATCCCGGCGTGATCAACGTCTCATTGATGTCCGGCGAACCCGGTGGCTTCCACGATATCCACACGTTTGAAGTGGAAGGCAAACCCGGTGTGAAACCCCTGTACGATACCGAATTCTCCGATTTTGAATTTGTAAAGACACTGGGCCTGAAGATCATCGCGGGGCGCGATTTCTCCCCGTCTTTCCCAACGGATTCCTCGCAAGCCGTTTTGATCAACCGGACCTGTGCTGTTAAAATGGGTTTTACCCCCGAACAGGCCGTGGGAAAATGGATCAGGAATGTGATCCGGGACACGGCGCGGCGCACCATCGTGGGCGTGGTGGAAGACTACCATTTTGCATCCCTGAAAGAGGCGATCGAACCGATGGTGATTTCCACCGGCCAGGACTGGCGCGTGGCCGTGATCAGATTGCGGAGTGGTCAGCATCTTCCGGCTACGATTGACCGCCTCAAAAAAATATACGCCTCCGCAGCGCCGGGTTATCCGCTGGAATATGATTTCCTGGATGAACAGTTCAACGAGCATTACAAAGCGGACCTCAAACAGGGAGATATCCTGAGCGTATTTTCGGGGATCGCCATATTCATCGCCTGCCTCGGACTTTTTGGCCTGGCCTCCTATACCGCCATCAAGAGAACCAAAGAAATCGGTGTTCGAAAAGTGCTTGGATCATCCATTCAAAACATCGTGATCCTCCTGTCGAAGGATCTGCTGAAACCGGTTTTATTGGGCACTTTGATTGCCATTCCGATCGGATACTATGCGATGACGCAGTGGCTGCAGGGCTTTGCCTACCGCATACCGATGCACTGGTGGATGTTTGCGCTGGCCGCGATGGTGGCCATCTGCATAGCCTGGATTACCGTGAGCCTGCAGGCCATCAAGGCCGCGGTGGCCAATCCGATCAAGAGTCTCAGGACCGAATAATTAAATGCAACCATTCCGATGATCAAAAGTTATTTTAAAATCGCCTTCAGAAATCTTCTCCGGAACAAGATGTTCTCTGCGATCAATATTCTAGGCCTGGCAGTCGGCATGGCCAGCGCCGTGCTTATTTTGCTGTGGATCCAAAATGAAATAAGCTATGACCGATTTCATAAAAATAAGGCATCGATTTATGAATTGTGGAACAGGGATGTGTTTGACAATAAACTGCAGTGCTGGAATAATACGCCCAAGATCCTTGGTCCGACTGTTAAAAAAGATTTTCCCGAAGTTGCGGACGTCGTGCGTACCAACAATCAGTGGTTCGTAGCGTCTGAAGGAGAAAAACAGGTATCCATGCAATCGATGATCGTGGACACAGGCTTTCTGCAGATGTTCAGTTTTCCATTGCTGCGCGGAAATCCGCATACAGCCCTGAACAACAGTTATTCAATTATCCTGACCGAAAAGACAGCGAAAATACTTTTTGGCGACAAGGATCCGATGATGCAGCAGGTAAAAATTGACCGGGATAACTATACGGTCACGGGCCTGTTAAAAGATCTCCCGGCCAATACACGATTCGATTTTGATTATCTCCTGCCCTGGTCTATCACTACCCGGAACGGCGAGGATGACCAGAACTGGGGAAACAATTCTGTCAACACTTTTATCCAGCTGCGGCCGAATGTTACGGAACTCGCCATGGATGCTAAAATAAAAGACATCACCAAAAAGCACAGCGGAACAGAAAAGACGGAAGTGTTCCTGCATCCCATGGAGAAATGGCATCTTTATTCCGATTTCACCAACGGAAAAATTGACGGCGGAAGGATTGAAGTCGTGAGGCTTTTCGCACTGATCGCCTTTTTTATCCTGCTCATTGCCTGTATCAATTTTATGAACCTTACCACGGCGCAAAGCGCCAAACGGGCAAAGGAGGTCGGTATCCGTAAAGTGTCAGGCGCCAACAAAGGCTCGCTTGTCGGTCAGTTCCTGGGTGAATCGATGGTCATTGCCGGCATTGCGGGTCTGCTTGCTTTAATCTTTATTCAGCTAAGCCTTCGTTCCTTTGACCTGCTGGTCGGCAAACAACTGGAGATCCCTTACGCCAATATCTATTTCTGGTTGTTGGCGCTGACCTTTCTGCTGATCACAGGTTTTCTGGCAGGGAGTTATCCGGCGTTTTTTCTTTCGGCCGCACAACCTGTACATGTGCTGAAGGGACAGTTCAAAAGAGCGCACGCAGTGGTCAACCCGCGAAAAATTCTGGTGGTTTTGCAATTCACGTTTGCCATCATACTAACGATTTGCACATTCATCGTAGTGCAGCAGATCCGATACGGACAAAACCGCTCTACGGGCTATGACAGAAGCAAACTGATGTATCATTTCCTTACCGGCCAGCTTCAGGAGAAATATCCATTGCTGAAAGACGAACTGTTGAATAGCGGCATTGCCAGTTCCGTAACAAAAACCAGTTCGCCAATCACGGAAGGCTGGAGCGATTCCTGGAGTTTCGGATGGGATGGTA
>CAZZYD010000327.1:0-4053 GCA_964658175.1 uncultured Puia sp.
AGGTTTATCGCGCACCGGGGGCGCCGCAGGATTTTGCTGACAGGCAGCGAGCAGGCAGGCGGCACCGACGATCAGCAGGTGTAAGGGTGAAAATAAACGGGTCAGCGAACGCATCTTACCCCAAAGATACAATCAGGAAAGATTAGCAGTGGAATGTATCTTTGCGGCCGGATGCAAACACCTAAATCTGTTGCCTTTCACACCCTGGGCTGCAAGCTCAATTATGCGGAGAGTTCTTCCCTGCAGCGCCTCATGCAACAGGAAGGTTTTGAACAAAAAGACTTTGCCGACACCGCGGATGTGTACGTGATCAATACCTGTTCAGTCACGGAAAACGCCGACAAAGAATGCCGGTACCTGGTCCGGCGTATCCAGCGCCAGGCGCCCGAAAGTTTTATCGTCATTACGGGCTGCTATGCCCAGCTGAAACCGGTGGAGATCGCTTCGATCCCCGGGGTAGACCTCGTGCTGGGTGCAAAAGAAAAATTCAATATTGCGGCGCACGTACGGGAACTCGTCAAGGGCGATCCCGCCAGGATCTGCAGCTGCGACATCGATGAGGTCACCGACTTTCATGCCGGTTTCTCTTTGGGACAACGAACCCGCGCCTTCCTCAAAGTGCAGGATGGCTGTGACTACAGCTGTTCTTTCTGCACCATTCCCAAGGCACGTGGCCGGAGCCGCAGCGACAGCATTCCGAACGTCGTCGAAAATGTGCGACGGCTGGCCGCCGATGGCGTGCGGGAAATCGTATTAACCGGGGTTAACCTGGGCGATTTCGGCTTGTCATCCGAAGGCATCCGTCATGCCGATTTTTACGGGCTCACCCGCGCGCTCGATCAACTCACCGAAGTGTCGAGGTTCAGGATCTCCTCGATCGAACCCAATCTGCTCACCAATGAGGTGATCGAACTGGTGGCCAACAGCGATCGATTTATGCCGCATTTCCATATCCCCCTGCAAAGCGGCAGCAACCGCACGCTCAAGGCCATGCGCCGGCGTTACCTGCGGGAAACATATGCCGACAGAATCAAACGCATCAAAACGCTCATCCCGCATGGCGGCATCGGGGTTGATGTGATTGTCGGATTTCCCGGAGAAACAGCCGACGATTTCAAGGAAACCGTCGATTTTATTGCGGACCTCGATATTTCCTATCTCCATGTATTCACCTATTCGGAACGCGACGATACCACGGCCCTTGCCATCCGGCCGGTGGTGCCGGTTTCCGTCCGGAATGAAAGGAATAAAATCCTCCGGACGCTCAGCTATCAGAAACTGCAATCATTTACGCATAGCCATGCTGGTGAAATCCGAAAAGTGCTTTTTGAAAAAGGCCATGAAGGCCTTATGGAAGGATATACTGACAACTATATCAAGGTCTCGGCATCCTTTAATCCTGCACTGGTCAACCAGGTGGTTGACTGGAAAATATAGTCGTTTTATGTTCCCTGTATTCTAATTGGCAATGCCGTTCCAGGCAAGGTTCACGCAGATATCGATCGTTTTCTTACCGGTCGGGATCAGTTTCTGTTTGATGCTGTTGGATGCCGAGCGGATCGCGCCATTGATAAAGCTGATCAGGATGAACGGATCGGTCTTGCGGATCTGTCCCGCCCGCTGCCCTTTCTTCAGCAATGCATAGAGCGGCTTATTCTGTGCCTGGAATTCCCTGAGCTGTTTCGAAAAATGAATCTGCAGATAAGGTGACTGAATATACTGGTCGATGAAAATCGTTTCATCGTAGTTTGCCAGCCGGTACTGCAGGTTGTGTTCGTAGATGAGCCGGAATGCTTCCCGCACCGGGCGTTTCGGATCGAAATCGGCATACAGCTGTTCGGCGAGCTCCTGCCGGATACGCGAATAGGCAGCCTGGATCACATCTTCTTTATTGTCGAAATACGTATACAGTGAACCGACGGCTACACCGGCTTCCTGGCTGATACCAGCCATGCTGATGCCCGCAAGGCCCTGCCTGCCGGCGATGCTGAACACGGCCCGGATAATCCGCTGTTCTTTGATGGGGTCAAGTGGTTTCATACCCCAAATTTAAATGAATATTAATTCATTCAAAAAAAATCATTTTAAGCGAATCCATTCATCCACCGAGATGACGTCCGCGCTGCGTGGGAAGATTTTGGTGATCAGCACGCGGTGCACTTCTTCGTCGCGGTCCGTGCAACCATCTTCCAGTATGGTGATGCCGTAATCTTTATCGGCGGCCTCCCGCATCGTGGAAAGTACGACGCCGGCGGTTGAAATGCCTGTCAGCACGAGCTGCTGGATGCCGAGTGAGCGCAGCACAATGTCCAGGTCGCTCCCGGCAAAAGCGCTGAAGCGTTTTTTTGTCACGATCACATCACCCGCCGCGGGCGTCAGTGCCGGCGCGATGGTGGAAAATGCCTGCATATCAAGCTCGGCGAAAACCTTTTTGCTGGTGCTGAAGGCTTTATTGTTCATATTGATTTCAGGGAACCCCGGGCGAAAGTTTAGCACGACATAGATGACGGGTAGTTGTTTGCTGCGGGCGGCGGCAATGGCCCGGGCCACATTCGCCACCACGGCAGTCGAATCGCTGAGTCCCGAGAGGATGCCTGCCTGCATATCCATGACGAGCAGCGCGGTATTGACATTTTTTTCCTGCATAGCTATTATTATTTGATGAGTGAAAAACTGATTTATATTTTTTCGATGACCGTTTCAGCGGCTTCGGCCTCTGCGGTTCCGGTGTTTTTATGCTGCCTGTCGTTCAGCAGATACTTTGAAAAAAAGGCCGTGATCAGGAGCCCGATGACGCCCTGTATTAGAATAGCGTGCGGGGACCCGATGCGTTGCGATACGGCGCCAATCAGCAAACTCCCCAGCGGCAGCATGCCAAAATAAGCCATGGCGACAAAACTCATCATTCGCCCGCGCATGGCTTTCGCTGAATGCACCTGCACGATGGTGATCGCGACCGTAGTTTGCGACATCATTCCAAAGCCTGCAAAGGCTGCAAAGAACATGGCCACGGGAAAATAAGAAATGAGCGAAAATAACATGAGCGCGATACCGAAAATGAACGAGTTGAGCAGCAGCACAATTTTTAAATCGGTGGCCGGCTTGAGGGACGCGAGAAAAATGGATCCCGCCACCGCACCGAGTCCGATGAAACTATTGATATAACCGAAGGTCGCCGCATCACCGTGATAGATCACGTGCGCAAAGATGGGCAGCAGGGTATTGAAAGGCAGCACGAGCAGACTGGTCAGCCCGAGCATGAGCAACACGATGCTGATCGACGGTGTTTTTTTCAGGTAGATGAACCCGTCGGCGAGTTCCGAACGGATATCTGCTTTCGTTTGCGCCCGCGAATAGGCAGGCAATTTCATCAGCAGCAGCGAGATGATCACCGCTACAAAACTCAATGCGTTCAGGAGAAAACAAATGCCTGCGCCGAATTTTACAAGGATGATGCCGGACAGGGCCGGACCAGCGAGCCGGGCGATGTTTACCATCGAGGAATTGAGCGCAAGGGCATTGGGCAGATCGGCTTTATCCGTGATCATATCATGGATGAGCGGCTGGCGGGCGGGTACGTCAAAGGCATTGATGACACCCAGCAGGGCGCTGAGTCCCAGGATGATCCACACCGTATCATGGTGCGCAAGCGTAATGAAAGCCAGCAGCACCGCCTGTATCATCGAGGCGATCTGGGTGATGAGGAGGACTTTGTAGCGGTCGTACCGGTCGGCGGCGATGCCACCCAGCAAGGACAACAGAAAAGAGGGAAACTGGGCCGCAAAAACACTCAGTCCCAGCATAAAAGCGGAATGCGTTAAAGTATATACCACCCAGCTTACACCGGTTCTCTGCATCCAGGTACCGATCTGGGAGTTTGATTGTCCGAGGAAGAACAGTGAATAATTTCTATTGCGGAAAGCGCGGAAGGTGGTCGTGATGTCTGTTTTTTGTTGAGCAGACAAAGTTCGAGGAATGCGGTGAAATGTGAGTGTGATACAAGTCACAATCGGTTGGTTTCACGCGACGGCGCAAAGTTTCGCAAAGACGCAA
>CAZZYD010000328.1:0-3962 GCA_964658175.1 uncultured Puia sp.
AAATCCTGCCAGCGTAAAAGCGCCAATGATGGTGAAGAGGCCGGCGATGATCCACGCCGCCAAGATATAAGGTTCACTCATCAGCGCGGCCGACATCGGGGCAATTTTTTTGAAAACACCCGAGCCGATCATGATACCCGCCACCAGTAAAATGCCCGTGGACAGTCCCAATACACGTTTCAGCGGAATCTTATTTTCCGGAATCAGCCCTTCGGCTTCTGTTGGCTGCAGGGGTTCTTTCATGATCCGCTCGTTTCAGGCAGCAGGTCGATGTATAAAAAGCCCACTTCGATCGTGGCGGCTTTCTGACCGCTGGAACGGAATACTTTTTCTCCCGTCACAAACGGAATGCTGCGTGAATAGATCGGCGCTGTATGGCAGAAGGTATGAAATTCACCATTTTCACCGCAGGGATCCACCCTCGCCGGCAGCCGTCCCAGAAAGGACGCATCCACCGGCTGACCAAGAAAACTTTCATCCAGCCATTCCGTGCTGATACAGCAGCTGATGGTTTCAAAACCAAGTTTGATCATTTCAAAAACGAGGAGCCGGGTATCCTGTTTCCACAACGGAAACACGGCCTGGAGCGACAGCGGCACGAGTTGTTTTTCGCGATAGGCCCGCAGGTCTTCTAGAAAAATATCACCATAAATAACTTTCGTGATGCCCTCTGTATCCCGGAGTTCGCTGAGCCGGTCACCCAGTACTTTTTCATATTCGCGGTTGGTGCCGAGTTCCACCCAGGCTTTCACCAGGGGAAGACCGATGGCGGCGGCCTGTGCATCAATGAGCGACTCGCGCACGCCATGCATGGAATTGCGTTTATGCGTCCGGTTGAACGTGGTAAGCAAGGCGACCACCTCATAGTTTCCTTCCGTCAGCACCAGGTGCAGTGCCAGGGCACTGTCCTTTCCCCCGCTCCAGCAAAAAACGGCTTTCTCTTTTTTAATTTCCGGCATGGGCTAAATATACAAACTACTCACCAACCTGCTCCAGCAGGATAGCTTTTACCCGTTGCGCCGATACGGCAGCTTTCTCATACATGTCGAGTAATTATTCCCGGTTGCTCACCCGCAGAAGCACATTGTTTTTGAATTCTGCGAGATTGATGCCCGGTGGCAGGGCTGGTCCGTGCGCCTGCAGTGAATCGCCCAGTTGAAAATTTTTCAGGAAAAAGGGACCTGCGATGGAGATGGTGGCTGACTGTTCCCATACGATCTGCAAATTCGTTTTGGTAACAGATTGGTAAAGTCTATTTCATTGGTAGACTACAAAAATCGCATTATCTTCGGCGCCATGAAGAACAGAAAATTTTTTTGCCTCCTTACCGGATTGCTTTCACTGGCTAGCCTCGTCAACGCAAATTTGGTGGTTGACTGGAACCTGATCACGGTGAATGCCACCAAGAAAGCAGGGATGAACAGCAATCTGGGCAGCCGGATAGAGGCCATCGAGGCAGTGGCCGTCTACGATGCGGTCAATTCGATCCGGCATTACGGCACCCCCTATCATTTTGTCGGGCAGGCGCCGTCAGACGCCTCGGTGTCCGCAGCGGTGATCATCGCCGCGCATGATGTCCTGATCCACTATTTTCCAACCCAGCAGATGTCCCTGGATTCACTCATGGAAAGCCAGCTCCGCCCGATACAGGCTGGCAGGGAAGCAGGTATCGCGATCGGTCGTGCCGCCGCGGCAGATATCATCCTGTTACGGCTGAACGATGGCGCCGATCCGGATATTTCCTATCCCGGTCCGGCAAAACCCAGGGCCGGTGAGTATCGCCCCACGCCCGCGGGTTTCAAGCCCGGCATCGACCAGCAATGGGGTTTGGTGAAACCATTCCTGCTCACCAGTGGCAGCCAGTACCGTCCGGGACCGCCACCGGCGCTGACAAGCGATGAATACAAGAAAGCATTGTCCGAAGTACAAGCCATCGGCAGCGAAAAAAGCAGTATCCGCACGGATGATCAAACCCATATCGCGCAGTTTTACAAGCAGGACGCCGAACTCACCGTAAACGAAGCGGTGCGTATCGTCGTGGGCAGGCATCAGTCTTCTCTCGAAGAGAGCGCCCTGGTGTTTGCGCTGGCAGATATCGCGGAAGCGGATGCCCGCATCGCGATCTGGGATGCCAAATATTTTTATCTTTTCTGGCGGCCGGTCACGGCGCTCAATGCGGATGCGGATGGTGTGGTGACGAATAATTATACCAGTTGGAAACCATTGATCTCAACGCCGCCGCATCCAAGTTATCCCTGTGGGCACTGTGGTACCGTGACCGCTGGTTTCGAAGTGCTGAAATCTTTTTATGGTGATAACGACACGCTGCTCCTGCATACCACCACGGCGGGTGAGCCGGCCCGGTTTATCCGATCGCTCAGTACCGGTGAGGATGAAAACGGTTCCAGCCGTGACTATGGCGGTATCCACTATCCGTTTGACCTGACATCTTCTGTGCAACTGGGAAAGAAAGTGGCGGATTTCGTACTCAGCCATGGGCCGAAACACAAATAAGCTCAGCCGGGAATAAATGTAAACCGGCGGATGATGACTTCCACGCGCTGACCGTCACCGGGCGGGTTGCCGTTGAATAGCCAGAGATTGATGTGCACCGGCATCGAAAGTTGACTGACGGATGCCGGCGGACTGGCAAAAACCGAACGATAGATGAGCGCCGGTGCAAGGGCTTCGGCTCCCTGAAAACTTGAACAGGTTACGGTGTCGGCACTGCGCAGGAACTGGTGGAGACTCAGATTTCCGTTCAGCGAAAATTCATGCGTGGTCGCGGCATTCTTAAACGGATCTTTAGCCGGCCAGATGGTATAGTTCAGGTTCGGAAAAGCTGCGTTTCCCCAGCGCGCAAACTCGATGTCCATCTCGTCGTATCCATCCCGTCCGGAATAATTGAAAAGTCCGAACACGATATTTTTATCAAACCGGTCGGGCCTGCCATCCACCAGAAACCGGTACATGCCAAATCCAAAATTTTGCTGCGAGGTGATCTCCGCCGCCAGCCAGTTGCCGGTTACGCTATCTTTTGACAGCAGCAGGTGCAGCCATCCGTTGGCGTCTACCCATACCTGTTGCTGTCGGAAATAATTTGGTCCCGGTCCCTGCGCGGAGGGATGCTCCCGGACCGTCCATTGATATCCGCTGAATGAGATCGTTCGGGGTGTGGCCGGTGATAACGTATCGGTAACGTTTCGTATGGATTCGGTTTTTTCTGCTGTGCAGGATCCTGCGATCAGCAGTCCGATACAAAAAAAACGCCAGGTGATTGAATGGTATCTTTCTGCAATCATTCCCTGAAGATAGTGGTCTGTCGGAATGGGGTAAAATAGAAAAATAAAAGGCAGCCGGTCGGGCTGCCTTATTTTTGAAAGCAAAAGCTTGGAAAAGAAAGAAAAAAAGTCGACGGGGTTTTCGGGAATAATGGATTCTAAACGTTGTCTACTACAATAAGCTCCGTGTTATAGGGTACGCCGACTTTGATAGATGTTCTTCAACAGGAATAGGATGGATTCGGTTTCTTTGGATTTGGATCTTGGTTGGTTTTTCGGATAGTTGGATATTCATAACTGGCTTCTGTACTTGGTAACCACCAGGGCAATAAATGTAACCATCCGAAAACATATCTATCAATCATTTGGAAATCAAATAGTTATAAAAATTATCGTTTGATCAGGTATCCGAAAAGGCCGTCCGCTTCGCTGTTGGGGCCGGCGGTAAAATACAGGCGGCCCGGATCCACGGTGGTAGCTGTTGACGGCGCAAAGGAAAGTGACCACAAACCCGGAATACTGATGGTGCGGTTGTGCGTCTGCATTTGTCCCAGGTAATCGCCCGACTGGGTGAATACGCTGATATGTCCGTCCCCGAAATTTCCAACCAGGAGGATGGGTTGGTGAAGAAAATCGTCGTGACGACCATTGCTGTTGCCGCTGCCGCTGTTGCCATTCCCA
>CAZZYD010000329.1:0-3952 GCA_964658175.1 uncultured Puia sp.
ATGTTTCCCTTTTCGCCGGCTAATGACCATGTAAAATCACGAGCCAGATCAGCGCCACAAAAAAGCTGCACATGACGATCATCAGCGCCCCCACGGCGACGTGGTGGAGCATGGTGCTGGTAAAATCCTTCCCGTCCGTATACCCATCCGGTGAGCGCTCCCGTTGGCCGTCGAGCCGGTCAGCCAGGCGTTGGTTGACCGGGTTTGCTGCCTGCCATTGCTCCAGGTGCCTGTGTTCGCCGGGCTGCAATACACGGCCCATCCGCCGACGGTAGAGCGTGGCGACGATTGAAAATCCGTTTTTCATAAAATGTGTTTTTGCTGTTACGGGAAGATAAGTTGTTTTCAGATTGTTGGTTATACCCCACTTTATTATCCGGGCAATTCGTTGACTTTTCGTGCACGATGAACGAAAAGAATTTCAGGATAGAGTTAAAATCGTTTGGAAAAAAGGTGAAATCACTGCGGGCTTCTGCGGGTATCACGCAACTCGACCTGGAGATCCGGACGGGTATCAACCGCTCAGACATCAGCAAAATAGAAAATGGTAAACTGAATGTTGAATTCTACACCATCATCCGGCTGGCACACGCGCTCGGTGTGGAGGCCGCTGCCCTGTTTACTTCCTGAACCGCTCCTGCAGGTTCATCAGCTGACCCAGTAATTTCCCATAGATATACATCGGGATGGCCAGGAAAACAGATTTTCTTTTCCAGTTCTTGTATTCATCCCGGATGAAAAGATCCCAGTTGGCACGGTTAAGTTGCACGCGGCCAAAGGAAATACATGGTTCGTGAATCTGCGTGGAATGCCACCAGCCGGTAGCAAAGAAAAGCGTTTCTCCCTGCTCAACGGTAACGCGGAGTGGCTGCGCCTCGCGGAACAATGGATATTTTTCGTAATCCGGATTGAACACATCCACCGGGGATACTTTCGGATTGTCCGGCGATGGATATAAGTAGGGCGTCTGGTCCGGCGAAAACAAAATAAATTCCTTTGAGCCGTACAACTGCGTCATCTGGTTGTGGAGATACAATTCGTCGATATGCAAAAACGGAAAACTGGATCCGTTGCCGCCGATAAACAATTCATACACTTCGGTGCCGTGCATCATAAAGCGGGGCAGCAAAGGATGATTTACCCGATCGATGATACCATATACCAGGTCGGGTTTTGCGGCAGCAATCACTTCCGGACATTGTTTCTCCGTATTGATATTAAACGGGTACGGGGATGGATTCTGCGGCGTAGAAACCATCACGCGGTCGATCAGTTCCGCAAAACTGTATTCAACCCCTTTGATCTTTTTTCTGAGGTGGCCATATTTCTGCTTGATCAGCTCCGGCGTCACTTCTCCCATCGCCTTCCACTGCATGGCGGCTTTGGTGAGGATCACCGGCTTGGAAGGGATCACATATTCATTGATGAATTCCTCCCGCGTGATGGAATCCCGTTTGTCAACGGTGCGAACGGACTGCGCGGGGCGAACGATATTTTTCTGTAGGGGTTCAGTAAGCATATGCTGTGATTGACGGCTCGGTTAATTGAAACGGGATTTGATAAATCCAACCCCGCGAAGGTATAAGGAAAACAAAAAGGCCAGTTTCGGATGATTGCTGTTTTCTTCCAGGAAATTGATCAGTTCATTCCAGTTCGACTTGTTCGAAATACTGAATACGGTAGACAGGCTCGTGCCCGGCACCACCGTCGTGTGCCACCATCCACAGGGCATGAAGACAGACTCACCTGCCTTCAGCGTAATGCGCAGGGGCTTCGCCTGGGCAAAAAGCGGAAATTTTTCCAAGTCGGGATTGTTGACATCCGGTATCTGGGAAAACCGCTGCTTGTCCTTCCGGTACAGGAACTTTTCCTGATCGGGTGGAAACACGATGATCTGCTTGTCGCCATAATGCTGTGTGATGAAGGCATGCACACCCAGGTCATCAATGTGCAGGTAAGGAAAATTGCGCCTGCCGCAAAAGTTCACCTCGATGTATGACTCGCGGTTCAGTCGTTCGTTTATTCTTCCTACGGCATATTTATCTCCCAGCCAGTTCGGTAAAATATAGGGTGGTGTTGGCAACACATGATCCACCAGGTCGGGGAAAACGTCTTTCAGTGGCTGCTCCCGTAAAAAAGGGCCCGGCTTGCCGCTGTTGTCCGTGATGGCATCGATGAACGCATCCATGCGCATATCACCCTGGTCTGTGCTGACGATTTTGTCGGCATATTTTTCTTTAAACCACTGGGGCGTCCATTCTGAAGCTTTCCAATGGGCGGTGGCATCGGTAATCACCACGGGTTTGCGGGGGAAAAGATACTCCTGCTCAAATTCTTTATACGAAAGGTTTGCCCTTTTGTCGATGGAATTGATTTCCATAATAAGGTTTAGGATGTTTATTGTGCAGGTAAGATAAAATAATTTAATGAACCGCCAAAGCCACCCAGTGAGGATCAAATTATTGAATGTATAATTAATTGATAATCATACAATTGAACATGACCAGAAGTGACATTAAAAAACCCGCCCTGGTGGGGCGGGTTTTTTGTCTATGGCCGAATCGTTAGTTCTTATTGCCTTTCGTGCCGCTGCTTTTCACATCGGAATGCTTTTTGGCAGCTTCATCCGAATGGTGGCTTGCATTGGACTGGTGACCGCGGGCAGCCTGTGCGTGCGTGGCGGCTACATCATCCTGACCTTCCTGATGAGCTTTGTGTGCTTTCTTGTGATGTTCTGCAGCAGCTTCATGATGCTTGGCTGCTTCTTCGTGATGACTGTGTTTCATAATAAATGTGTTTTAATAGCTCTAAGCATTCAAATCCTATGCCCCGGCATGTTAACGGAAATTGACCCGGGAAGTCTTAACAATATGATTAAACTTCGGTTTACTTTTGATAAAGGCAGTAAGCACATGAAAATAAAACAGATACAGGAGAAACATCCGCTGGCGATCCGCTGGTTTCACTGGGTTAATTTTCCGGTGCTTACCATTATGATCTGGAGCGGCCTCCTGATCTACTGGGCCAACGATGTGTATAAAATTGGATTCGGCAGCCGGGTGATATTGAAATTTTTTCCCCAATCCTTTTATCAGGCATTGCACATCCCGTATCAACTAGCCAGTGGCATGGCCTATCATTTCGTATTCATGTGGCTGTTCTTCCTGAATGGCTTTCTCTATATTTTATATACCATTTTCTCCGGCGAATGGCGATACCTGCTACCTGAAAAAAAATCCTGGAAGGAAGCCTGGTGGGTCGTCCTCCATGACCTGCATATCCGCAAAGCAGTCCCCCCGCAGGGAAAATACAACGCTGCCCAACGAATTTCCTATACGGCCATTATTGTCATGGGACTCGGATCCATCCTGACCGGTCTCGCTATTTATAACCGACCCAACTGGGATGGCTCTGTGCGGCTTTTGGAGGCTATGCCGCTGCGCGGATCATTCACTTCGCCCTCACGATCGGCTACGCCTTGTTTTTTGTGATCCATGTGATCCAGGTGGCCCTGGCCGGATGGAATAATTTCAGGGGCATGGTGGCGGGATTTGAAGTGGTGCAGGTGGAAGATGAATCAAACGAATAAAACATGTCAAATTTCTTTTCAACTATTTTCAGCCACAAAAGCAAGCTGACCGTACCACAACTGATTCGAAGGCGCACGATCGGTTCCTTTTTCGTGCTGTTCGCCTGCATGGGCGCCGGCGTTTGGCTCTGGCAGCGATTGAAAACGCAACCGGAACAAGCCGGTGTGCAAAAAACCCTGCGGAAGGGTTTGGAGACAAATGAAAAGATTTTCGGAAAAGTATTCTCTGACAGTCACCTGGCGCGTGTGTATCCGGAATCGCTGGCAGTTAAAAAAGTACGGGTGAACGGGTATGTAGGACTGCGCGGGGATGTGGATACGGTCACCTGGAAATTACACGTGGTAAAAGCCGCGGGCGACACC
>CAZZYD010000330.1:0-3940 GCA_964658175.1 uncultured Puia sp.
GTTTCCGTTTCTGATATCGCGCTGTCCCAAATCGTAAACAGCACCCGGCCGGACAGCATCGCGGCATTACCACCGGTCACTTTTGCTGTGGGATTTGAATTGTATCTGGATACATCCGCCGCTTTCTATGTTCAAAACGGTGGAAATCTGGCCCTGCTGCTCGGAAAAGATGCCAGCGTAAATATTTCGCACAATAGTCTGAATTTCGGTGCGTACCTGCAGGCCGATCCGGGAACCGGAGGGTACCTTACCTATATCCCGACTTCGATCCTCTCCCAGTATTTTAGCCCTGGCGACACGATGTATATTACCGGATGCTCGTTCACCCGGCTCGTCCATAAATACAATAATCCCGCAGTCCTGTATGATCTGGGCACCTCGTATTACTATACGGATCCGGATTCCGGTCAGGACATCTATCCGAATATCAAATATGCGCCGCAGGTCCTGAAAGTGGTCTTTTGATAAAAATAATATGACAGGTATTCAGGCACTATACAAAAGCATGCGCTCGAAAATCAAACTCACACAGACTGAGTTTGAATTGATATCCGGATATTTCAAGTCCACGCAAGTGGTAAAAAAAGAAGTCCTGGTTGCAGAGGACACGTCAAACGACAAATTATATTTTATTGAAAAAGGGTTGTTGTTTTCGTATAAAACACTCGACAACGGCCATGTACAGGTAATCCAATTTGCCAAAGAAGACTATTGGATTTCCGATTTATGCAGTTTTTTTTCGGGTACCAAATCACTGTTTTCTATCCAGGCCGTGGAAGATTCCACGCTTTGGGCTTTAACCAGGAATGATTTTGAGCATTTGTGCAGGCAGTTTCCGAAAATGGAAACGCTGTTCAGGCTGAATTTCCAGAACGCCTACGTGAACACACTGCTGCGGGTATCAGATATTTATTCAGAAGATGCCAAAGCAAAATATAATAAACTATGGGCACAGCAACCCGATTTACTGCAAAGGGTTCCTCAGTACCTGATTGCGTCCTATCTGGGCATCCTGCCCTCCTCTTTAAGCAGAATCAGAAATAAAAGATAAGAAGCCGTGATTTCTTCGCATAGGCGAACCATTCCTGGTGATCGAGCGTCGTAGCTTTGCTTTTGAAATAAAATCAAAGCAATGAAAAAAACAATCCCGTTCATCAGAGTCTTTACCGCCGCTTTATTAATAACCGGTGCTATGACTTTACCCAGTTGTTCTACCAGCAACAATAGTGAGGACAAATCAGTCATTGATTCATTAAGAAATCAGATTACGTCATTGATATCAGGTCACGAAGCAACAACAGACCACCTGGTTAAATTCGACACGCTCGATTTTACCGTATTCTCTCACCAGGAATGGTCTCGTTTAGGTGAAAGTCATGCGAAGGATATTAAAGTGTACTGGCCTGACGGTCACATGGAAGAAGGCCTTGAAAAGCATATCGAGTCTTTAAAAGCGATGTTTGTATATGCACCCGACACGCGGGTGACGGAACATCCGATAAAATTCGGTTCAGGAAAATACACAGCCGTGACCGGCACGTTTGAAGGAACGTTCACCAAGCCAATGCCCATCGGTAATGGTAAGTTCATTCAACCTACAGGCAAAAAAGTCAAGATGCCGATGGCAACCATCGGTGTTTGGGAAAATGGTTTGATGACTTCGGAATATCTGTTCTGGGATAACGCTACCTATATGAAGCAATTTGGCGTAGGTAACTAATCATTCACAGAATCTATGTAAGTTTAACAAGATGGCGGAGACAATAGACAGAAAGCAGTTCTTGAAAATTTTGTCTTTATTGCCTTTAACAGCAGCGGCGATGAATCTAAACGAACTAAATAACTTATCGGCGTCTTTCAGCAGCACAGAGCGGATGCCCGTGCTGTTTTTAGGACATGGCAGTCCCATGAATGCCATCGAGGACAATGAATTTGTGAAAGGCTTCAGGACCATGGCGAAGACTCTCCCGAAACCCAACGCCATTCTCTGTATTTCAGCACACTGGTTTACCAAAGGCACAATGGTGACGGCCATGGAAATACCCAAAACTATTCACGATTTCGGTGGCTTTCCGCAGGTGTTGTACGATGTTCAATACCCAGCCAACGGCGATCCGGCACTCGCCGCTATGACGAAACAAATATTGCAACCCACCACGGTGGAGCTGGATCAAAACTGGGGATTGGATCATGGCGCCTGGTCGGTACTCATCCATTTATATCCCAACGCAGATGTGCCCGTCATTCAAATGAGCATTGACAGCACACAGCCAGCCCAATACCATTATGAATTAGCGAAAAAATTAAATAGTCTGCGCGATAAAGGTGTGTTGATCGTCGGCAGCGGAAACATCATCCATAATCTATGGCTCGCCGATTTCCCCAATATCAATAAAGACAACTACGGTTACGACTGGGCGATCGAAGCCAGGGAAAAAATCAATGGCTATTTGCTCGATGGCAATTACCAGCCTTTGCTCGCCTACGACAAACAAAGCAAGGCATTGCAACTCGCCGTTCCGACACCGGAGCATTACCTGCCGCTGATTTATACATTGGGCCTGCAGCAAAAGGGAGAAACCATTTCCCTTTTCAACGACAAATTTGTTGCCGGTTCACTCAGTATGACATCCTTAAAAATCACATAACGAATTCCTGCCAATGTCCAGGCGCACCAATAGATACAAAATCGGGCTGGTTCAGATTTCTTCAGCGAAGGAAGGAGAAAATCTACATCCTGAAACCCAATTTGAGTTTGAAAATCATGATGAGATTTTCCACATCATAGAACTTGTAAAATCGAAAAAGTTATTTGAGGAAGATGCCGAGGCGATTGAATTTACCCTAGGCCTTAAACTGTTCAGCGAAATAGTCATCAAAAATCAGGATAAAAAACTTTTTAAAGACTTTATGCCTGCACTGGCCAGTTTTATGAAAGCGCTGAAAGCTTAAATGACCAAGCACTCATTCATCAGTTATTGGAAAGTCTGGCGAAAAGCCAGCGGCGATATATTCAACTTCTTTTTGAACATCTTGTTGAACGACTGCGGATATTCAAATCCCAACTGGTAGGCGATTTCGGCGACCGACAGGCTGGTGACAGAAAGATATTCTTTGGCCTTCTCTATCACTTTGTCCTGGATATGCTGTTGCGCGGTCTGTCCGGTGAGCGATCGCAGCATATCACTCAGATACTGGGGTGTCAGGTTGAGTTCGTTGGCAATGGATTCGACAGACGGAATGCCGCTGTCCAGTAGGCCGTCCTTGTCAAAACGTTCACTGAGCAACTGCTCCATTTTTGACAGCAGATCATGGTTTACGGCTTTGCGCGTAATAAACTGGCGTTCATAAAAACGATTGCTGTAATTTAAAAGCAAATCGATCTGGGAAAGAATGATCTCCTGCGTATGGCGGTCTATGCGCTGGTATTCCTCTTCAATTTTTCCGAAGATCTCAGCGATGTTTTGTTCTTCCTTCTCTGAGAGATGCAGCGCTTCATTTACCGTATAGGAAAAGAAACCATAGTTTTTGATTTTGGTGGCAAGCGGATGTTTGTAAAAGAAATCCGGATGGACCAGGAGCGCGTAACCCGAGGCGGGGTTCAGACTGTCCGTTTGCGCCACGGGAAGTGACAGCACCTGCTTCGGAGCGACAAACGTCATCACACCCTTGTCGTAATCATAATATTGCTGGCCATACCGTGATTTTCCGGCAATATTCTTTTTCAGCGAAATACAATAAAAATTGAGTGAAAACTGCTCCCAGGAAATATTATCCGAAAAACGCATATCCGAAATGCGGACGACGCTTACCAGCGGATGCAGGGGTTCTGGCAATGATACCAAACGATGCTTTTCCGATATGGATTGAATGATCTGCATAATCAGCGCTTAATACAAATTTACCCTAAAATCTGCGTTCTGATTTCTTTTCTGAAAGC
>CAZZYD010000331.1:0-3940 GCA_964658175.1 uncultured Puia sp.
GCCACCAAAAAGCACCAGCGCCAGTGATTCACGGTTTTCATCGATTGCCCGGAGAATATCTTCTTCCCGGATGAGTTTCTCTCCGGTGCGCGGGGCCACTTCTATCACCGTCTGAGCCGGGTCAAAACCGTGCAGGATGGCCTGCGTCTCTACCATATACTGATCAGAGGGGAAAGCGCCCGCCTCCATAATGATCTTATACCGCTGCGCACCGGGCCGGTAAAAACTCATCAGCAGGAAATGGAGATTGACGGTCAGCGCATTGAGGATGGCAATTTCCGCAGGCAGGGCGCCGACAATCGGAGCCAGTAGTTCGCAAAGCGGACGGTGATAATACAGCCAGGGATTTTTTGCCTGATAAAAACCGTTGATCGCGAGCCCTTGCCAGTCAAGCATTTCCTGTTCGAAGTCAGCGCGGAAATTTTTTGGTTGAAGACCGAGCGAATTGCCGCAAAAATAGACGACCGGCGCACCCTGGTGCAGAGGGAAATAAAAATCGTTTCTGCGGGCTGACAGCGGATCGTTGTTGTCCTGCCGGCGGGCATAATCCGGACTTGTATCAATGGCGTCCATAGCTACAATGTACGTCAAAAAACAGGTCGTCCGCACTGCCGGGATCCGCTTGGCTATACGTGTACTTTTTCTTTTTCCTGGTTATCCTTGTCGTTGTCGTCTTTGTCATCGTCGCCCTCTTTATTTTCGATGGCGTTTTTATCGCCGGAGTGGAAGAGGTGTACTTTCCCAAAGCTGCTTTTGATCTTGATCTTGATTTTTCCGTCACCGTTCACCCCCGTATAATCCGAGTCGAATTTCGGACCGTAAGACTCTTCTTTTTCGTCCTTGTTATTGATCGTGTAGCCGGTACTGTTATAAAATTTGCCGAAACTGGTATGGATGTCAAAGCTCGGCGATAGTCCGTCGGGAATGGTCATGTTGATATTGGAGTAGGATTCAAAAACCGAGAGATCCGAAATGGAAGGGGTAAAACCGAATTGCACGTTGTTGCAGAATTCCACGCGCAGCTTTATGGCGCCGCCCACCTGTTCGAAATTGGACTTGCCGTTGAACTTTAGCGTGATATCGCCATTTTGTGCGCCGACCACATGCACCTGACCAAATTCCACATGGATCACTTTGACATCATCGAGCTTGCCGGCATTGAGTTCACCGAATTTGCTCGTGAGATCGACCGGTCCCTTCATGTCGGGAATATTGGTGGCACCGAAACTGTTTACGACAGTTAACGGATTACCGGAAGGCATAAAGATCTTGTAGCTGACATTGAATTTCTTTTCTTTGTCGCCCTTGTGCTTTCCGTCGTTTCCCATTTTTCCGATATCGGTTTTAAAAGTAATGGAGCCACCGTTCTGATTGTCGGAAACCTTGATCTGGTTCATCATTTCCTGGGCTTTCTCCTCCGTACTGGCCTGCACGCTGATCTCCACATCCACCTTGATTTCACTTTTATCCCAGGTGCTGACGGATACTTCACCGAAAGAATTTTCGATCGAAAGTTTATCGTCTTTTCCTACCGTGTAGTCTTTACTGACGGTTCTCTTTTTTTCCACGTTGTCTCCGTCCCCCGCATGCCCCCAAAGCGGAATGGAGAGGATGGCCGACAGGGCCAGGATCTTAAACGGATTTATATGCGTTGTCATATGCTGATTTTTTTGAGTGATTGATTTGTTTGATGATGTTGAGCTGGCGGTTCAGCAGCCCGATCTGCAACTGCAGGTTCTCGATCATGGCTTCGATCACCTGTTCCCGGTTGGAGTTTTTTGGCAACTGGGTTTTCAGGGATAGATATACGCTGTCAAGTTTGTTTACATCGCCGGCAAATTGTTTATATAAAAGCGGTTCGTCTTTCTCCAGGCGTTTCAACTCCCGGTGTTTGATTTCCACCAGCTTGGTATAATGATACATTTCTTCCGGAAAATCGTCGGTCATCACATCGGTTGTCTTTTTGTGATCCGGCACGATGTCATTTTTCGGATCCGCTTTGGCGATTTGCTGATCGGGTTTTATTTGCCGAGCCGCATGGACGGTTACGGGTGTGTCGGTGATGCGTTCGGGCAGGTGATTGCTGATGGCTACCTGCACGGGCGCCGGTTTTTTCCGGTTCAGCAGATAGAATGTGCCCACGGCGATCACCAGGATCACGGCCGCCGCCGCCGACAGCAGTTTTCTGAAATTGATGGAAACCACTTTCGCATTTTCCCGTTGTTCCGGGGGCCGCATCCGCTCATGCAGGCGCTCCAGGATTTTCGGATCGGGGACCTCGTCGTCGAATTGCTCGCGGTGGTCCTGGATGAATTTTTCGAGATGGTTGCTCATGATAAGCCTCCTTTCTTTAGTATGCTGATTAATTTTTGTTTCGCCCGGATATACTGTGTGCGCACGGTGGTATGCGATACCTGCAGGATCTCGGCGATCTCTTCCTGGTCGTATCCTTCCAGCAGGTAAAGCGTCAGTACGGTCCGGTAGCCGTTGGGCAGTTCTTTGATCGCTCTTTTCACTTCATCAATTTTAAATTGAATGTCTTCTTCACTCAGGCCTTCCTCGGCGGCCAGTTCTCCGGCGCTGGTTTTATCGATATCCACGATATCGAGTTTCCGTTTGCGCAGCGTATTGATCGATTTATTGATCACGATCCGTTTGAGCCAGGCCCCGAACGTGGATTTGTAAGCAAAACTGTCGATCGCCGCAAAAGCATCCGTAAACGATTCCATCAGCACGTCTTCCGCGTCACCGGTATGGTTTACAATGCGCAAACTCGTATTGTACATCGCCTTCGAGTATTTGTTGTACAGATCGGTATAACTCCGTGGATCCCGCCGCCGGCAGCGTTCCACGAGTTCGTCCTGTTGTATCTGTGCTGTTAATTCCAACAAATTGTTTTTAGATCCTTTCCTAATAAGTACACAAAGAAAACAAGGATGTTGCATCAAACCCAGATTTCTTACTTTAGCAGCCTATTCCATCTCCCTGCATGGCCTTAAAATCTGACCTTTTCCAAAGTCCTGACTACTACCAGGTTGACGATTTGCTCAGCGAAGAACAAAAGCTCGTGCGCGCATCGGTGCGGGCCTATGTAAAAAAAGAGATCAGTCCGATCATCGAAGACTACGCGCAAAAAGCCGAATTCCCGCAGCAAATCGTTCATCAGCTGGGCGATCTCGGCTGTTTTGGACCCACCATTCCGCCCGAATATGGCGGCGGTGGCCTCGATTATATCAGTTACGGACTCATGATGCAGGAACTGGAACGGGGCGACAGCGGCGTTCGGTCAACCGCATCCGTGCAGGGTTCCCTGGTGATGTTCCCGATTTACGCGTATGGAACGGAGGCGCAAAAGCAGAAATACCTGCCCAAACTCGCTTCCGGGGAGTGGCTGGGCTGTTTTGGGCTTACCGAACCGGACCACGGATCCAATCCGTCCGGCATGCTGAGCAATTTCCGGGATGCCGGAGACCATGTGATCCTGAATGGCAGTAAAATGTGGATCAGCAATGCGCCCTTTGCGCAGGTTGCCGTGGTATGGGCAAAAGACGAGACCGGCGATATCCGCGGGCTCATCCTGGAAAGAGGAATGGAAGGCTTTTCGACCCCCACAACACATGGTAAATGGAGTCTCCGGGCCTCCGCTACCGGGGAATTGGTTTTTGATAATGTTAAAGTGCCGAAAGATCAGCTCTTTCCTGATATCCGCGGACTGAAAGGCCCGCTGGCCTGTCTCACCAAAGCACGTTTTGGCATTGCCTGGGGCGCCCTCGGCGCTGCCATGGATTGTTATGATACCGCGCTCCGCTATGCCGGGGAGCGGGAACAATTCGGCCGCCCGATTGCGGGCTTCCAGCTGCAGCAGAAGAAACTCGCCGAGATGATCACCCAGATCACCATGGCCCAGTTGCTCAACTGGCGGCTTGGAGTACTGATGAAT
>CAZZYD010000332.1:0-3938 GCA_964658175.1 uncultured Puia sp.
CGGGGTGCGTTCCGCCATGCCCGTGAAGCTCGCCAAACGCCTCTGTCCCGAGCTGGTGGTCATACGGGGAGATATGGACAGCTACGCGCGCTTCTCCACCATCGTAACGGATATCATCGCTGACCAGGTGCCGGTGTTCGAAAAATCCAGCATCGATGAATTCTATATCGATGTCACCGGCATGGATAAGTTTTTCGGATGTGCCCGCTATATCGACGAACTGCGAAAAAAAATCATCCGCGAAAGCGGCCTCGGCATTTCCCACGCGCTGGCCACCAATAAGCTGATCAGCAAAGTGGCGACCAATGAAGTAAAACCGAATGGCCGAACCGTGGTCTTCGCCGGCAATGAAAAAAGTTTTCTGGCACCATTGAAAATAGAGAAGCTGCCGATGATGGGGAACCAGACGGCCACTTTGTTGCGGCGCATGGGTGTGGAAACCGTAGCGATCCTGAGTCAGATCCCGGTAGAGATGATGATCAACCTGCTGGGAAAAAACGGCATTGAACTCTGGCGTCGCGCCAACGGCATCGACGAAACGCCCATCGTCCCCTACCACGAGCAAAAAAGCATCGGCACGGAAAATACCTTCGAGCGCGACACGATCGACATGTCTTTCCTCGAAAAAGAACTGGTCAGGATGACCGAACGCATTTCCTTCGAACTGCGGTGCAACAATAAACTGACCGGCTGTATCACGGTCAAAATCCGATACAGCGATTTTCAAACGATCACCATCCAGTCGGCCATTCCCTACAGTGCGGCGGACCATATCCTGCTGCAGAAAGCAAAGGAACTTTTCAGCAAACTGTATGACCGGCGATTGCTCGTGCGCCTTATCGGGGTCCGGTTCAGCCATCTCGTCGCCGGCAACTATCAGATCAATCTGTTTGAAGATACCCAGGAAATGATCCGCCTCTACCAGGCGATCGACAGCGTAAAACAACAATTTGGCGAACATCTTTTATCCCGCGGCGTATGTATCTGAACTGCAAGACTTATTTCAGCTTTCGATACGGCACCTATGGTACCGAAGAACTCGTGCGGCAGGCAGCGGAATACGGTTGCAGCAGCCTGGCCTTGACAAATATCAATAACACCTGCGATATCTGGGACTTCGTTGAATATTGTCAGCAGCAAAAAATCCGGCCCGTCGCCGGAACGGAAATCCGGAACGGTCACCGGCTGATGTATATCCTGCTCGCGAAGAATAACCGGGGCTTCGGGATGATCAACCGTTTTCTTTCTGAACATCTTCAGGCAAAAAAAGACTTTCCGCCCAGACCGGATCTGTCAGACATCTACATTATCTACCCTTTCGGCACCCTGCCGATGAATGAATTGCAGGCGCACGAGCTGATGGGCGTGCTGCCCGCCGAGATCAATAAACTTTACGGACTCAGTGTGCAGGTATACGGCCACAAGCTCGTGATACGGCAGCCGGTCACGTATCAGAACCATACGTATTTTCAGGTGCACCGGCTGCTGCGCGCAATCGACAAAAACAGCCTGCTCAGTAAACAGCAACCGGCTGATATGGCCGGCCCGGAGGAAAATTTCAAACCGCCAGCGCAGCTTTTCGAGGCCTTTCAGCTTTATCCAGGCATCGTCACCAACACGCTCAAAGTGCTGGAACATTGCCGGATCGACATGGAATTCAAATCCGACAAAACGAAAAAAGTATTTTCCGCATCCCGCGACGACGACCGCAGGCTCCTCGAAAAACTGGCATTTGATGGCATGAAACAACGGTATGGCGCAAACCATCCAGCAGCAAAAAAACGCATCGAATCGGAACTGGCCATCATCGATCAGCTGCAGTTCAATGCCTATTTCCTGATCACCTGGGACATCATCCGCTATGCCCAGAACCGCGGCTTTTTTTTTGTCGGCCGGGGCAGCGGCGCCAATTCGATCGTTGCCTACTGCCTCCGGATCACCGATGTGGATCCGCTCGAACTCGACCTGTATTTTGAAAGGTTCCTGAATCCGAAACGCTCCTCCCCACCCGATTTCGACCTCGATTTTTCCTGGAAGGACCGCGATGAGATCATCGATTATGTATTCAAGCGCTATGGCAGGGACCATGTGTGTCTGCTGGGGTCTTACAGTACATTTCAGCACCGCGCGGTACTGCGCGAACTCGGCAAGGTTTTCGGTCTGCCCAAAGAGGAAATCGACGCATTGGGAAATCAGTCCAATCCCGAAGACAAGATCCAGCGGCAGATTTATTATTACGGAAACCTCATCAAAAATTTTCCGAATCACCTCAGTATCCATGCCGGGGGAATGCTCATTTCGGACGAACCCATTCATCAGTACTGTGCGACGGAACTGCCGCCGAAAAATTTTTATACATCGCAGATCGATATGTTCGTGGCAGAAAAGATCGGCCTGTTCAAACTGGATATCCTCAGTCAGCGCGGACTCGGTCATATCAAAGACAGCATCGACCTCGTACAGGAAAACCGGGGCACGGCCATCGACATCCACGATGTCGAGCGATTCAAAAAAGATCCGGCGGTCGCAGACCGGATCCGACGGGCCGACACGATCGGATGTTTTTATATTGAAAGTCCCGGCATGCGCCAGCTGCTGCAAAAACTGGGCTGCGACGATTACATTACCCTGGTCGCTGCCAGTTCGATCATCCGGCCCGGCGTGGCACAAAGCGGCATGATGAAACAATACATCTACCGGTATCACCATCCGCAGGATTTTGAATACCTCCACCCGAAAATGAAGGATCTGCTGGAAGAAACCTATGGCGTGATGGTGTATCAGGAAGATGTGATCAAGGTGGCGCATCATTTTGCAGGACTCGATCTGGCGGATGCCGACGTATTGCGGCGGGCGATGAGCGGCAAATACCGGGGACGGAAACAATTTGAAGATATCCGGCGCAAATTTTTCGAGAACTGCCGGGAAAAGGGATATGCCGACACATTATCGGCCGAAGTTTGGCGGCAGATCGAAAGCTTTGGCGGGTATTCATTCAGCAAAGCGCATTCCGCCAGCTTTGCCGTGGAAAGTTACCAGAGCCTTTACCTGAAAACATATTTCCCCGTCGAATTCATGGTGGCCGTCATCAACAATTTCGGTGGCTTTTACAACAGGGAACTTTATTTCCATGAATTGAAAAGAACAGGGGCAACCATTGAGCTTCCCTGTGTGAACAGAAGTGAAAACCTCACGTCCCTGGAAGGACTCACCGTATACATGGGATTTATCCATGTACAGGGGTTGGAAGAAAAAATGATCAGCGACCTCATCCGGCAACGGCATGCGGGAGGACCTTTTCTCAGCCTCGCGGATCTGATCGAACGGATCCGGCCGGGGATCGAACAACTCAACCTGCTGATCCGGATCGGCGCCTGCCGGTTCACCCGAAAAAATAAAAAACAATTGCTGTGGGAAGCGAATTTCCTGCAACGCAAAACGGTGCAGGCTGTGGCCTCCGGTTTACTGTTTCACGAAGCGCCGGTGACTTTTGTATTACCCGAACTGGTGCAGCACCCGCTCGACGATGCCATGGACGAAATCGAACTGCTGGGATTTTCTATCTGCAACCCGTTTGATCTGGTCGCGGACGACGCAGCGAATTATACAGCTGCCGCCGACCTCCCGAAACTGCTCGGCCAAACGGTGCGCGTACTGGGTTATCTGGTCACCTCAAAACCGGTCAATACGGTTAAAAACGAGACCATGTATTTCCACACATTTCTGGACGCGCAGGGCGACTGGCTCGACACGATTTTTTTCCCCAATGTCTCCCATTATTTTCCCGTAAATGGCAAGGGATTTTATGCCATGCAGGGAAAATGCGTAGAGGAATTCGGGGTGTTTTCCGTGGAGGTGGTGGAGAGTAGAAAGCTTGGGTTGCGGGTGGAGCAATAATTGGTTCACGGGACGGTGCAACGAGATGTTGTTTCACGCAA
>CAZZYD010000333.1:0-3932 GCA_964658175.1 uncultured Puia sp.
CAATGATGGTCATCAGGAGGACGGTGAAGATGATGCCGATGCCGAAAAAAAACGAACAGATCTCATGGATGCCCGCGATGGGCAGGCGGTATCCGACGATCGGCACGTCGAGTGTTCCGACGATGGGTATGATCCAGGCCGGCATCGCGCTTTTCGGATCCTGCTGATGATCCAGCCATTTGCGCAGCACGATCCAGGCAAAGAAAAACATGCAAACGGCGCCGAGGATCCAGCAGCTCACGGCGATGGGCACACTATATGGAAGGAGGATGCCGGGAATCAGCAGCAGCGAAATGAAGAATGTGCCAAAAAAACTGATGGATACCGGATGATCAAATTCGGTGGTAATGATTTTAGGAAAGCGGACCCATTTGATGGTATAGGCGATGGTCAGCAGCACAAAGATCAGCAGCGACAGCCAACCCGTGGACTGTGCGATCCAGGCGGGGAGCCCGAACATCTTTTCGGCCCAGCCGAAAGCCGCTGACAAACCGGCTGTCGCCATCACGGCGCCAAAAAAACTGACTGGCAGAAATTCCAGAAAGCCTGGTTCGGGTTGATTTTCGGGCATGAGGGAAATTAAGGGATTTCATCGGATTTCCCGCAAAGCCGCAAAGGTCCGCCAAGGCGCGACGATTTCACGCAAAGGCGCAAAGGTCCCACCAAGGCGCAAAGGGATATTAAAAATTTTCAGCTGGCGTAGATGAAAAACGCAAATCCACGTTGAGTCGTTGCGCATCCGTCGCGCCGTCGCGTGAAACCTTTGCGCCTTTGCTTGAAAAAACACCGTGAAACAAATGTTACAATTCTACGTTTATTGAATAACTTCGATAAATCCGTATTACCTTTGATTCTTCATTCCGATTTTATGGACGCGAAAAAAGCAGAAAAAATTTCCAAGGCGCTGGCAGACCCCAACAGGCTGACCATCCTGAAGGAAATCAAGAAAAGTAAACAATGTTTGTATTGTGTGGACCTGAATAATATCCTCAACCTCGCCCAGCCTTCCATCGCCCACCACCTTAAACTCCTGATAGAAAGTGAACTGGTCACCTCCGACAAAGAAGGCCGGAACGTTCGTTATTACCTGAATAACAAATTGATGGATGACTATATCCGGTTCGTGGAATCCCTGAAGGTTTAATTTTTTTTACTTTATTTATTGAAGTATTTGAATAAATCTATAACTTTGTATCCTGAAGCCGTTTTTGATCTGCTCCCTGTTTTGTTTTATTGAAATATTCGAATAAATCTATTAAAAATAAGTATCATGCGCCCAGTTCCCGCTTCCACACCCAGCTTACACCCCCTCCTCCTGCTTCTGGCAGGCCTCCTGTCCGTGTTGTATTTGACAGGTTGTTATGCCCACGCAGAAGAACACCAGCCGGCGGTAACGGTCGCCGCCGTAAACCCCGGTCTGCCGGTAGATGGCAATATCGTCACCTCCGCCATACTAAAGGACCAGCTCGAGATCACCGGTACCCTGCAGCCGAACCAGGAAGTGGATATTGTGAGCGAACTGCCCCGCAAGATCGTTCGCATCGGCGTGAAAGACGGCGCCCGGGTGAGTAAAGGCCAGCTCCTGTTCGAAATGGACAACGCCGACCTCCTCGCGCAACTGGACAAACTCCGGCAGCAGGAAAAACTCGCCAAACTCAACGAAGAAAGACTCCATGACCTGATCGACCACGAAGCCGTGATCCAGCAGGACTACGACCAGTCATTCACCAACCTCAAAGTTCTCCAGTCACAGATCACGGAACTGCAGGTGATGATTGACAAGACGCGGATCCGCGCGCCTTTTGGCGGACAGGTCGGCATCGTCCACGTATACCCCGGCGCAGTGGTATCAGTTAACACCGTGCTCACGCATATGGAAGACAACAGCCAGGTAAAAGTGGATTTTCATATACCTGAAAAATATGCGCAGACGATCCGGGTGGGCAGTCAGCAGCATTTTACCGTAGCCTCGGACAACAAACAGTACAGCGCCACGGTATTCGCCCGCGAATCCGGTATCGATCAGCAAACCCGTACGCTGCTGATCCGTGCCATCAGTCCGAACCCCGGCAGCCTGCTGCTGGCAGGACAAAGCGCCCGCATGCAATTGTCATTGCACGCCGCCACCAACGCCCTGTCGGTCTCTTCGCAGGCGCTGATCCCATCGGCCCAGGGCTATAATGTTTACATCGTAAAAAATAACCAGGCGCAGCTGGTTCCGGTCGAGATCGGACAACGCGGCGCCAATACGGTCGAAGTATTACACGGACTTACCAAAGGAGATACGGTGATCGCCAGCAACCTCCTGCGTTTGTCACCGGGCGCGACGGTCCGGTTTGCCAGTCTGAAATAATAAAACCGACAGACTCGTCCATTTTTTTGAACGGTATATCCGCTCAACAGGACCGTCATGCCAAAAAACATTCATCAGCTTCAATTCAATTATCATGAGCGCAATTTCACAGGTAAGTATCTCGCGGCCCGTCCTCGCCGGCGTTATGTCGGTGCTGCTGGTGCTGTTCGGCATCGTCGGCTACTTTTTCCTGGGCACCCGGGAATATCCCGTCACCGATTCCCCGATCGTCACGATCACCACCGTCTATCCCGGCGCCAGCGCCGACATCATCGCTTCACAGGTAACCAAACCGCTGGAAGAAGCCATTGCCGAAGCCAACGGCATCCGCGCCATGTCTTCCGTATCCCGCGAACAGGTGAGTGTGATCACGGTTGAATTCAACCTCAGCGCCGACCTCGAAGCCGCCGCCAACGACGTGCGGGACAAGGTTTCCAAATCGCGTCAGCAACTGCCGACGGATATCGAGCCGACGATCGTTGAAAAATCCGGTCCGCCGGAATTCCTGGTGTTTCTGACGGTGCAAAGCGATACCAAAAGCCTGGAAGACATCACCGATTTTGTCAACATCAATATCAAGGAAAGACTGCAATCCATCCCCGGCGTCCGCCTCGTGGATTCCTATGCGGGTAGAAAAAGATCGATGCGCCTGCGCATGGATCCCGTGAAACTGGCCTCCTACCAGCTCACCCCCGCCGATATCCAGGCTGCGCTGCAACGCGAAAACGTCGATCTGCCAAGCGGCCGCATCGAGGGCCAGAATACGGAAGTCACGCTGCGTACCCAGGGCCGCCTGGTGACCGAAGACGATTTCAATAACATGATCCTCCGGGAAAAAGACGGTGCGATCGTTCGGTTCAAAGACATCGGCACCGCCATCATGTCTTCCCAGAATGAACGCACCGCCATGATCGTCAGCGAAGGCACCACCGCGCGTTATGGGGTGGGCACCGGTGTGCAGCCACAGCGCGGCGCCAATTCGCTGGCCATCGTCGACGAATTTAAAAAGCGCTTTGCGGATATACAGAAAAATGCTCCCAAGGATTTTATCATTTCTCTCGGAAAAGATTTTACCGTTCCGGTCAGAAATTCTCTTTCCGAAGTGGGTGAAACGCTGTTGCTGGCCTTCGTGCTGGTGGCGCTGATCATTTTTATTTTCCTCCGCGACTGGCGCAGTACTATCATCCCGCTGGTTGCCATTCCCGTATCGATCATTTCCGCCTTCTTCATCATGTATATCGGGAATTTCTCCATCAACGTACTGACCCTGCTGGGCCTAGTGCTGGCCATCGGGCTGGTGGTGGATGATGCGATCGTGGTGCTCGAAAATATCTATAGTAAAGTGGAAGAAGGCCTCACGCCGATCGAAGCCGCCAGGAAAGGTTCCAATGAAATTTACTTCGCGGTGATCTCCACAACCATCACACTGGCGGCCGTTTTCCTGCCCATTTTATTTTTAGGCGGTATCACGGGTAAACTGTTCCGCGAATTCGCGATCGTGGTGTCAGGCTCCGTACTCATCTCTGCTTTCGTCGCCCTTACCCTTTCACCGATGATGAGTGCCTACCTACTCAAAGCG
>CAZZYD010000334.1:0-3929 GCA_964658175.1 uncultured Puia sp.
CCCTGTATCCACGCTGAACAATATGGTATTCGACAATACGACGGGCAGGTTGTACGGGGTGGACAATTCACCCTTTCTGCCGATTCCCCAGTTTCAGTGGATCGATATCCCCACCGGCGTCGTGCACGAAATAGCCGAACTGCCTCCGGTGGAACTTCCCCAGCTGCATGCCTATGCGGTGGATGAAAAGGCCGGTAAATATATGTTCGTGGGCAAAGATCCGCCACCATCGGCCTGTACCCTGAATTATCTGTATGTGCTGGACCTGGCCAGCGGCGCCATATTGTCCAAAACGCTTTTCCCTTACGGCAACGGACCTGCGAAGATTTCCGAAAGCCTGGCAGAATTTGCGTTCGACAATTCGATCGGTAAATTATTTGCGCTGAACTGGCATCCGCCGGACGGGGAGGGGATCACGTCAAAGATCCGGATCTCGACACCGCAAAATCCGGTCTGCCATGGCGCTGCCGCATCCTTTCATCAAATCACGACCGGTTCATTTACCAATGCCAGCTATGAATGGTACCTGAATGGAATAGCCGCCGGATCGGATACAACTTTTACGCTGGAGAAACCGGCGGCTGGTAACCAGCTGTACTGTGTTGTTACGGATCACAGCGCCTGTCTGACCACGCCACCGGATACGTCGAACACGATTGTGGTGGCCATCAATACGGGCAGTCCGACGGTTCAGATCGCTGCGGATGCCACCGATGCCTGCAGCGGTGTGCCGATCCTGTTCACCGCTTCGCTGCGCAATGGAAGTTTTACACCGGATTATATCTGGCAGGTGAACGGGACGACGGTCGACCATGGTCCCGATACGCTGAACACGAAAACGCTGGCGGATGGAGATGTTGTCCACGCCATGCTGTCTGACAGCCAGGGCTGTGGCACCGCGATTACTTCCAATGCAATCAAGGTCGGGATTCGGCCTTCGCCTTCTTTATATGCAGGCAACGATACGGCGATTGCGTTCAAAGCGCCGATCCAATTGCATCCCGCACTGTCCGGAAACATCGTTTCTTTCCGGTGGACGCCCGGCGACCAACTCGATAATACCGCGATTGCCGACCCGCTGTTCCGGGCTTTCAGAACGAGCGTGCTCACCTTGCAGGTCACTTCAGACAATGGATGTACGGCTTCCGGTGAGGTAAAGATTACAGTACAGCGGGTATTGATCATGCCGAATGTATTTACTCCGAACGGCGATGGAAAAAATGACGTCTTCAGGGTACCCCCGTCGCTGGGATTGAGCATTCAGTATTTCCGCATTTACAACCGCTGGGGGGAATCCGTTTTTTTTACCAGCGACGCAGGCACCGGCTGGGATGGAAATTTTCACGGGCAGCCGCAGTCCGGTGGTTCGTATATCTGGGAGATGAAATACGAGGATCCGCTGACGCGGCAGGTGGTTGTTTCGAAAGGCAGTGTGATCCTGCTCCGTTAAATGCGTAATGATTCATTAATATGCAATGACCGCAATACGCCACCGGCCGTTTTACCTTCGCGCAAACCCACATTCCTGCCATGCGAGTTTTTCTTCTCTTGATTTTTATAACCTGTCGGATGGCGGCCTTTCCGCAATCGAAACCCAAATGTGTCATCGTGATTGCCGATGGCATACCGGCTGATGTCATCGAGCGGCTTCAGCCTGCCGCCCTGATGGAAATCGCCCGCGCGGGGGTGTACACACGCGCATTTGTCGGAGGCGATCGTGGAACGTATACCGAGACGCCCACAATATCAGCCCCGGGCTATACAGACCTCTTCACCGGTACCTGGGCATACAAACACAATGTATGGGATAACGGTAATCAGCAACCGAATTATCATTACCCAAGCCTGTTCCGTTTAGTGAAAACCGCCCGCCCGGAAAGTCGCACGGCGATTTTCTCCACCTGGACGGATAACCGGACTGTTTTACTCGGCGCGGGGTTGTCCCAGACGGATTACCTGAAAATCGACGATGTGTATGACGGATATGAACTCGATACGCTGCAATATCCGCACGACCGGCGACGGAACTATATACACCGGATCGACGAACGCGTGATTCATGAAGCGGATTCGGTCATTCGCCGCGGGGCACCCGATCTGTCGTGGATCTATCTGGAATATACCGATGACATCGGTCATGGTACCGGCACAGGGTCCCTGTTTGATTCGGCCGTAGCATTGCTGGATGGACAGATGAAAAAAATCGCCGCGGCCATCCGTTTCCGTGAACAAACCGAAAAAGAAAACTGGCTGCTCGTAATTACGACTGACCATGGAAGAGATTCGGTGACGGGCCGTAACCATGGCGGGCAGTCAAACCGGGAGCGCGGCACCTGGATGATCCTGAATCAAAAAGATACCAACCGCTATGTGAGCAGTTCACGGCCTGCGATCGTGGACATCTATCCCACCGCCGCCCGTTTTCTGCAGATCGGCCTACCAACGGCAGAGGCCCAAGAACTGGATGGCGTTCCGCTGACGGGGCCCGTGTCGATTGGCCATCCACAGTTGCTGGTCAGCGGCGATACAATGACCCTGCGCTGGAAATCCTATCATCCGGGAGAAACCGTAAAAATTTCTGTGAGTTATACCAATGAATTCAAAACGGGTGGCGAAGACCGTTATCAGTTGCTGACGGAAATTCCGACACAGCGGGAAATATACCAGGCCGTCATACCGGGCTTGTCTGCCCGGCCTTTCTGCAAGGTATGGCTGCAAGGTGTATCGAATAGCCTCAATCGCTGGTGGACACCGGCAAAATAAGCCGCAGACAGGTCCTGTTCAACGGGCAATTTATCCCGAAAAACGAAGAAAGACATCCTTTAATCGAATGAATTATGGGCCGCCAAAGGGATTTCGCACTTTTATATCAGCAACAACGAATATCCTTTAAAAAACCAGCCAAATCCTAGTAAGAACCAAACCAGATCCTAAGAAAGAACCAAACCAAATCCAAACCAAAAGAAAAACCGAAGGCCCGCTTTTAATCCCAACCCTACCGAAAACCAATCCCGATCTCAGCGCCCCCAAACCCAAACTTATTTACTGAGGTATAAGCAATCGCCACCGAAAGGTGGCTTTCTTATTTTGAGTTTTCCTGCTGGTACCGACGGATCAGTTCCAGTGTATGTTCAAGCGACGCCGTGTTTCGCCAGCCCAGGTGACCGGGGATTACAAAATGCCGCACGGGATATCGATGCTGGAGCTTCCTGATCGTTGCAGGGTATTTGATTGCATCCCCATCCTCCATATAGCCGATGTCTTCAGCGTCCGTGCTTTTTACGAGGCAGCCGCCATAGAGCAGTTTTTCCCTGTCAAGCCAAAGCACGATATTATCAAGGGTATGACCCGGACCCGGATAATAGGTATAAATCTTTTTGCCCCCCACGGTGAAAACGGTATCGCGGGTAAAGACAAATTCAGGCCGTGGCTCGTGTTGCAGCCGGCAGAAAGAATCCGTCAGGGCGCTTGCATAGGTTTTTACACCCATCGCCCGCAGGGAAGGAATACCGCCGGTGCGATCTGCGTGGAAGTGGGTGGATATGCACATCACCACGCGTTGATGGTGTATGATGCGGATGCTGTCCAGGAGCGGCCGGCACTGGGTCGTGTCCCAGGGTGTATCAAACAATACCGCCCCCGCGGGCGTCAGCACGTACATGCCATTGGCCGGATAAGGCTTTCCATTCAGCAAGTGCCAGGTGACGAACAGGTAACAGTCGTCCGTTACCCGGGTGATCCCGAGCGGCATCGTGGAATCCGTGCGCGGAATCCTGGCCTCAGCAATAACAGCCCGCGGGCGGGCTGCAAACATCATCAGCAGACAAAACGTACAAACAAACAGCACATGTTTCATAACAGGCAGGCGTTGATGGTTCAACGGGCAATTTATCCCGAAAAACGAAGAAAGACATCCTTTAATCGAATGA
>CAZZYD010000335.1:0-2892 GCA_964658175.1 uncultured Puia sp.
GGCCCGCTTTTAATCCCAACCCTACCGAAAACAAATCCTGATCTCAGCGCCCCAAACCCAAACTTATTTACAGAAGTATAAGCAATCGCCACCGAAAGGTGGCTTTCTTATATCCGGAATTTTGGTACATTGAAGAAAGAAACGGACGATGCGGTGTGGGCTTTGCTTTATCCTGATGCTGATGTGCCGAAACTGGTTGTCTGCGCAACGCGTCATCTACTCGCCCAATCTCCACGATTACCGGTATACCGGCCGGCAGATGGCTGGAAAGGCAGGCGCCTTTTACTGGCTCGAAAAAGAAAAGTCATCCTCTTCCGCCCGTGGTCCCGACCTGCCCCAACAATCTTTTTTTGATGTGTTTGACCGGCGGCTGAACAAGATCCGTGAATGCGCGGGGGCGTCCCTGCCGGCAGGGACAGAGAAAGAATACCTCGTGTCCGGGGTCCTTTCATTTGACCAGTTGCTCATCGTTGGTGCTGCGGGTAAAACGCAGCTGCTGTTAAAAAGATTCAGTGCTGACGGGGGTGATGTGAAGCCTTCCCGAACAATCGACAGCCTGCCTTTCCGGGAAGATGCCGGGAGTTTTCTGTTGCTCCATTCCGAGGATCACCGGAGACTGGCGCTGATCGTCTTCGAATCCGCCCCGGATGCACCGCGACGGCTGCACACCCTGCTATTTGATCAGGACTGGAACCTGCTCTCTCGAACCATGGTCAATGCGAATACGATTACGGCGCCCTGCATCCAGGATGATTTTATTTCTTATCCTGCGGAATCCTATGATAACCTGCCCATAAAACTGGCGGATAGCGGCGAGTGGTTTATGAGCAGCGCATCGACTACGAGCCGCAATTACAATCTCTACCATTTTTTCCCCGGCGGAACCTACCGCCTGCGCGAGCTCCGTCTTTCCCCGGAATATACGATGCAGGACATTGCCCTGTCGCTGGATGAAGACGGCCGCGGCGTCCGCGTGGCGATTCTTTCAGCATTCCGTAAGACAACCCTGAAAAAATTACAAACCGTTCACTATGCCGACCGGCGAACCGCCGTTGATTTTGATTCTGCTTTTTATTTTAATATCAATGCGGGCAGTATCGTGCGAAAAAACAGCGTAAAAGATTTTCTCCTGCCATTGCCATCCGGTGGCTATATGTTTTTTACAGAATATGGACGGAATGAAGAACCGCCCGCAGTGCCGGTAGATCCCCTGACCTGGGAAACGGCTTATCTTTTTGCAGGATATACCGGCGACGATCCAACCGCAAAGCCGCCGGGGGCACCGGGCTACGCGGGGCAGCGGGGACTCAGTTACAACCCATCCCTGTACAGCAGGGGCGATATGCGGATGTTTTATTTTCCGGGTCAATCCGGCGATTCCACCTGGAGCGGACTGATCCACGAATCGCAGAACACCGGCGCAAACTGGCCGGCCCTTTCGTATACGATCATGCCTGAAAAAAATAAGTTGTTGTTCATCTATAATGCTACTGAATCCGATTTTGCGCGCAGCACGGCGGTTGACCTGCACGGAAACCCGGCGGATGAACCGCTGGTGTTCTCGGAATTTAAAAGATCACTGAATTTTCAGCGCGGGCAACGCATCGGTCCCGCGGAGATCGCCGTTCCGTATCTCGATCAGCCCGGATTTGCGATTATCCGGGCGGAAGAATAGCTGCCGCGCTATTTCCGGGCATGCATTATATTCATTGCATGAAACACTGGCTTTTCTCCTTAGAGATCGTGAACGTGATCCTCGTCATCCTGGTCTGTCTCCGGATCATCTACGATACCCGCAGCACCACCAAGACCCTGGCTTACCTGCTGGTGGTGATTTTCATCCCGGTGTTCGGGGTCATCTTTTATTTTTCCTTTGGGATCAACTACCGGAAAAGAAAAATATACAGTAAGAAACTGATCCAGGACGACGTGCTCCGGAAGAAATTTCAGCATGACATCATCGAATATTCGAGGCATACCCTGGATGAAAAAAATCCGATGATCGAACCGTACAAGGAACTGGCGACGATGCTGATGAAGGACAGCATGAGTTCCGTCACCGGGAATAATTCGGTCAAACTCCTGGTGAACGGAGAACAGAAATTTCCGGCAGTGATCGAAGCGCTGGAAAAAGCAAAAAACCATATTCACATCGAATATTATATTTATGAAGATGAGGCCATCGGCCGGAAAATAGAAGAGGTGCTGGTGAGAAAGGCGAAAGAGGGGATCAAAATCCGTTTTATCTACGACGATTTTGGCAGCCGGTCGATCCGCAAAAAAATGAAAGCCCGATTGCAGGCCGCGGGGATCGATGTGTTCCCCTTTTACAAAATCAAAATTATTTTTCTGGCCAACCGGCTCAATTACCGCGATCACCGCAAGATCATCGTGATCGATGGTTGCGTGGGGTTCGTGGGCGGTATCAATGTCAGCGACCGCTATATCAACCAGCCGGGAAACGGCAACGAATTGTTCTGGCGCGATACACACCTGCAGATCGACGGTCCGGGCGTGCTTTACCTGCAATATCTTTTTCTCTGCGACTGGAACTATTGCGCCGGCGAAAACCTGCGTCCCGATACGAACTTTTTTCCTGCGCCTTCACAGGATGCGGTAGCGGATCACAAGATCGTACAGATCGCCGCCAGCGGTCCCGACTCCGATACGCCTACGATCCTGTACGCCATGCTGCAGGCCATCAACCTGGCTGAACGTGAGATCCTCATCACCACCCCCTATTTTATACCGGGCGAAAGTATCCAGGATGCCCTGATCGTATCGGCCCTCGGCGGTGTATCCGTGAAACTGCTGGTGCCCGATATCTCCGACTCAAAAATCGTCAATGCTGCCGCGCGTTCTTTTTACGATGAACTGCTGCAGGCAGGCGTG
>CAZZYD010000335.1:2902-3913 GCA_964658175.1 uncultured Puia sp.
CGTGGAGATTTTTTTATATACCAAGGGGTTCGTGCATGCGAAGACCATGGTCGTAGACCGTCAGATGGCCATCGTCGGCTCTGCCAATATGGACTACCGGAGTTTCGAACTGAATTTTGAAGTGAATGCCATCGTCTATGATACCTCGATCGCGCAGGAGCTCGCGGATATTTTCGCCGACGATCTGCGGGACGCAAACAAGATCGATCTCGCTGCCTGGAATGACCGGCCCTGGTATCGGTTTATGCTGGAGAAGACGGCGAAACTGATGTCGCCGTTTTTATAAAGGCCTGGTATACATTTTTGTCGTGCAGTTCCATCCAGTTGTAGGGACTCGCAATCGCCTTCCATCCATACTGGCTATACAATCCGTGGGCGTCGCCCGTTAATAGGATCCACCGCCGCAGGCCCTGCAGTGCCGGATGCTTCATGATGGTTTCCATCAGCCATTTGGACAGGCCTTTCCCGCGCCAGGGCGGCAGGATAAATACATCGCCCAGGTAAGCGATACTGGAAAAATCTGTGATGATCCGCGCATATCCGATCTGGCGGCCGGATTGGTATACGCCAAAATTGAGGGAATGATCTGCCGCCGTCTCCACGCGTTCGAATGGAATGCCGGGACACCAGTATGCATGGTGACAGAGGTAATCGTGGATCATTGCCAGGTCCAGCTGTTCCCGCCTGGTGGAAATACTGTAGTCAGCTTTGTAAATACTTAGCTCTTTTATGGGGAATATTTTTTATATCGAGTTCAAAAAGACTTACTGTGGCGTTCTGATAATGGGCAGGCAGGCCTTCGGTATCCTGCAGTTTCGACAATCCGAGGAAACGGAAGCCGGATTGCTGATAGTGCCGGATCAGTCCCAGGTTTTCGCCGACCGTGTCCAGCCGCACAAAATCTCTTTGCAGATTTTTTGTATAGGCGATCGCCCAGCGGAGGATCATCTTCACAAAACCTTTTCCGCGGTGTGCCGGATGCGTGGCAATGCGGTGTATATAGATGGCATT
>CAZZYD010000336.1:0-3889 GCA_964658175.1 uncultured Puia sp.
AAGGAACCGTTCCGCCTGGTGCAGGAGAAATGTTTTGTTCGCATGAAATTGGTGGACACTGTCGATCGCCATGTCAAAGTAGATCGAACCGATATTGCCGACGTTCTGGGTGGCATAGAAATAAGTCGGGTTCACGCGGTCGAAAATTTCCTTTGCCCTGAGGGCATAGAACAGGGCGGAGTCATCCTGCTGACCGAGGTAGATGCCGGCAATATGCGAGTAAATGATCGCTACACCCATATCATTGTGTTGCTGCTGATATATCGCGATCGTTTTGTTGTAGTAGTCGCGTCCGATGGCAGGCTTTTTCTCTTTCACGTAGATATTTCCAAGTAACTCATAGGCCTTTGTGGCGCTGAGCGGATCGCGGGTAAAATCGATCAGCGGCAGGGTCTGGCGCACATATTCCTCTGCCCGTGCATAATTCTCCTGTCCGTAGTAGATGGTGCCGATATTGATATTGCAGAGATTATAAAAGGCTGTATCACGGGTGCGTAAAAAGATATGTTCGGCGCGGATATAATAGTCAAGTCCCCGGGTATTGTCCGCAGAACCCTGGGCAACGGCACCGAGGTTGAGCAGCGCTTTTCCCATGTCGGCGCTGTCTTTTTCTTTTTCTGCGATGGCATAGCCGCGTTGCAGCCATTCATTCGCCTGCGACATATTATTCTGGTAGATGGCGGCGCGGCTGAGGGAGATATAGGCGTAGGTCTGAATCTTCAGGTTTTTGTCTTTCACGGCCATGTCCAGCCGGCGTTGTTCGTATGCCTGACTTTTTGCGGGATCGGTGCCGATATATGCCTGATCGAGGCGACCAAGCAATTTGGATTTGATGGTATCCTCGGTGGCATGGGCGAGTTCGTTTTCCAGTGAATCTTTATACATCTGGTCTTTGCTGACAGCGGACATGCTTTTGTTGGATTCGGATAGTCCCCTGACTTTTGACTGGGCTTCGGAAGAAAAATAAAAACAAAAAAGCTGTACCATCACAGCAATGAAAAATCGCGCGGGTCGCTTCAACATGCATCATTGGGTTATGCACGGAAGTTAAGCAAAGTTTCAGCGCCGGGAATCGGGTTCCCGGCAGCTGATAACAATTGCTTCACATATTAATGGCTTGTTTTATAAATGATGGGTGTTTCACCTGGCGGTCCATACCAATCAATCGTTTGTGAATAATTTGGCAGGCGGCCCAGCACGTGATCACGGGCATCGACAGCCATCGAATTCCCATCAGCCGACAACACGCCGAAATACAGCACGAGTTTTACTTGTTCTTCATTATATCCGTAAAATAGCACCCGTGAAGAATACTGCGCATAATTTACCTCCAGGGCTTTCGGGGCATTTAATTCACCGTCCAGGATCTGCGTGCCATTTCGGATATAGGATGTCGTTCCATCATAATTAAAGCTCATGGTTGCCAGATCCGGGTAAGCGTACAAGCCGTTGGTGGCATCCGCACTTACAATTTTATGGCCTGACCAGTTGGTAGCGGAAAGACTTGCTGGTTTCACGGCTCCTGCCAGCAAGGTCACCCCAAACTGCTGGTAGCTGATTGCCGGGGAACCACTCACGGATCCACCATTTAAACCGGTCTGGGTTACGGCATACTGCTGCTGGTCTCCCGTGGCGGCATAGGTGACATCCACAGTGTAAGAACCATTCGTTCCGCCGGCGATGCTGGTGATCTTGCCCACCATGCTGTCTGCGATGAAATAGCCGCTGCCGCCGTCATACATATGGAACAGGCAATAGGCGATGGTCCCTGTATCACCGGAAAAAACCAGATCGATCGGCTGGGGATATTCCTGGCCCTGGGTACTGGCCGTGCCGACCCATTCGGTATTCGCAAAGAAATAAGGGCTGTTGGAGCCGCCTGTGCCACTGCCCGATCCACCGGGCGCCGGTTTATCTTTTTTGCAGGCCGTGACCAGGAGGATTGTTGCGGTAAGGAAAAAAAATGCTGTCTGTCTCATGTCCGGTAATTTTTCCCAAACCTATTTCTTCAGAAGCGTGGGGGAAAGATCCATTAGATGAGCGACAGGAAAAATAGACGAGGGGCGAATTATTGCGTCGTGTATGGCATGCGAAACTTTCCGTTGGTTACCGCGATATCAGGAAAACCCTCTGCGCAGGGGACGGTTCCGGAAAAATAGCCTTCGATGAAATGCTGATCGTCATTTTCTATCGTAAAGGTGAAGGGAATCGTCGCATTCATGGTGCATCTGCGAGCACTGAGCCCTTTACCAATTCCTACATATAAATTGAATAGGGTATCGCTTGGCGGAACTGGATAATTTACGTAGGTACCCTGAAGATTGCCGGCCTTCGGAAAAAGCGATATCCATATAAATGACTGTTCTGAAATGCTCTGAATATTCATCCCAACATCCAGACGGGGGGCTGTGAAAAAAATAACATTGAAACTGTCTAGTTTATAGGTGGTGTCGTTTACGTCAAACTGAAAATAAGTGGTTGGGGAATGATTGGATTTGCTGCAGGCGGCAACAACTAGGATAAAGACTATTGCAAGGCCTTGCTTTATGCTCATAGGGTCAAAATAAGCAATTTTATTTCGTTATTGTTGTACTATGAAAAAAATATTGACATTTATTTTCATCGTTGCAATACTGCCAAATTTAGTGCTATGCCAGGACCGTTCCCCCCTTTGGAAAACACTTCCGGAAGTTCCTGTGATGCCCAAAGCCGATGAAAGTGGTTTTGCGCCCGTCAACGGAATCAACCTGTACTATGCGGTTTTCAATAAAGCAGGAAAGAATCCTGTTGTTTTATTGCACGGGGGACTGGTGAGTTCGGATATCTGGGGTTTCGAAGTGCCCCTGCTGATGAAAACGCATCAGGTGATTGTAGTAGACAGCCGTGGTCACGGACGAAGTTCCATGACGGATCAGCCGTTCACGTATCAACTGATGACGGATGATGTATTGAAAACGTTGGATTTTCTAAAAGTTAAAAAGGCGTCCATGGTGGGTTGGAGCGACGGCGGCATCATCGGAATGTTGTTTGCAATCGGTTACCCGGAACGCATTAATAAACTTTTCACGTACGGCGCGGGCTTTGATCAGTCGGGCGATAAAACCGAAGTGCCGGATTCTGCCTTGTCAGCAAAGTTTCTGCTCAGGGCAAAAAAGAATTACCAGGCGCTGTCTGCCACGCCGGACAGTTTTGTTCGATTCAGGCACGCACTTGGTAAAATGTACAGTACGGAACCTAATATCAAGCCAGCCGAACTGAAAACCATTCATGCGCCGACGATGATTGTGTACGGAGAATATGAGCAATTCACCAAAGCCGAACACTTTGAAAAACTGGCTACCCTGATCCCCGGTGCGAAACTGGTCATGATGCCGAATGTGAGCCATGGCGGCCCTTTGCAGGATCCCGGCAGCTTTCATCGGATATTAATTAATTTCCTTGACCACTAAATGTCTGACTTCGCCAAGTAATAGAAAATGTGTAAGAATTATTTTGCCGCTGTCGGGTCCAAAATGACCTTCACTTCGCTTATTTTGCTAACTGGAAAACCGGCAACCCTCGCGTGTTCACGGATTGCGGCTTCGTTTTCTGCAAGGTACACACAATACACTTTATTTTCTGTAACGTAACTTTCAACCCATTGAACTTTTTCAGTGATCTTGTTGATTGCTTTGCATGATTTGTTCGCGACTTCATCCAGTTGCGCAGCAGACATGTCTCCCGCATGGGGAATTTCTCTTTCAATGATGTATTTGTGGAGTGGCTTACTCGTTTGTGCAGTTAAGGAGAAAACTGCAAAACTGGCGACCACTGATAAAATGATGAATTTTTTCATGATAACATTTTTTTTAAATGTACTACCCGTGAAAAGAAACAGCTTTGTTTTGCG
>CAZZYD010000337.1:0-3854 GCA_964658175.1 uncultured Puia sp.
AAAGAAAAAGCGGCCGAAGAACTCCGGCTTACCCCGGACAATATGTTCGGCTTCGGTCTCATCGACGGCATCGTATCCGAACCCCTTGGCGGCGCCCACTGGGATTATGCCGAAGCGGCCGCCCTCCTCAAACCAAAACTGATCGAAACGCTGCGCGAGATCTCCCGCTTCACACCGGAAGAACGGACGGCCCAGCGCATCGAAAAATTTAATAAAATGGGCTTCTGGGACGTGGTTCCCGAGCACGCGTGATCTGATAACAAATAAAACTATGCTGAAGAAACTCTTACAGGGAACGGGCGTAGCACTGGTTACTCCTTTCGATGCAAACCAGGCAGTGGACTATCCAGCCCTCGAACGCGTGATCAACTATGTGATCGACGGCGGCGTTGAATACCTCGTCACCCTCGGTACTACCGGCGAAACCCCCACGCTTTCCAAAGAAGAGAAGATCGAGATCGCCCGCTTCACCATTGAAGTCGCCAACGGCCGCATGCCCGTGATCGTCGGCGCCGGCGGCAGCGACACCCGCGCGGTGATCGAAGAAATGGAAAAGCTGCCGCTCGATAAAGCCGCAGCCATCCTCAGCGCCAGTCCCTGGTACAGCCGGCCTTCCCAGGAAGGATTGTTTCAACACTATAAAGCGATTGCCAAGGCTGCCCCGAAGCCCGTGATCCTCTACAATGTGCCCGCCCGTACCGGCCGCAACCTGCAGACCAGCACCGTCCTGCGCCTCGCGCATGAAGTGCATAATATCGCGGGCATCAAAGAAGCCGCCGGCGATATGTCGCAATGCATGCACCTCCTTCGCGACCGCCCGTCGCAGTTTGCGATCGTGAGCGGCGACGATGCATTGGCCTTTCCGCAACTGGCAGCCGGCATGGACGGCGTGATCAGCGTGGCCGCCAACAGTTTTCCCGCCATCTTTTCGGAAATGGTGCGGGCCGTGCTCAATGCCGACCTGCGCAAAGCCAAATCACTCAACGACCAGCTCATCGACGGATATGATCTTTTATTCGAGGAGAACAATCCCGCCGGCGTCAAGGCCGCGATGACGGAACTCGGACTGATTGAAAATTATCTGCGCCTGCCCCTCGTGCCCCTGAGCGGCGGCGTCCACCAGTTACTCAAAGCCTATCTCAAAAAATTAATGGCCGGCACCCAGCAGCGTGCTTCCGCGTAAAGAATCGATTTTATCGCCTATATTTATTTCTCAACAACAGCCGCTGCATGTCCCAGTCTTTGTTCAGGAAAAAATCATTGGAAAAGATATTGCGGGATTCAGAAGCGGGATTGTCGGATCACGAACACGGCGGCATGAAGAAAGTGCTTGGCGTGCGTGACCTCACGTTTATGGGAATCGCCGCGGTGATCGGTGCAGGCATCTTCTCCACCATCGGCACCGCCGCCTTTCACGGAGGACCCGGGGTGATCCTTCTCTTTGCCATCACGGCTGTCACCTGCGGTTTTACTGCCCTTTGTTATGCAGAATTTGCTTCGCGCGTACCCGTGGCCGGTAGTGCCTATACCTATTCCTATGTGAGTTTTGGCGAAGTGATCGCCTGGATCATCGGCTGGGCGCTGATCCTCGAATATGCTATCGGCAATGTGGTGGTGGCGATTTCCTGGAGCGCCTATTTCAATAATATTTTGCGCGCCATGGGCATCCACCTGCCCGACTGGCTGGCCATCGGTTACGCCACGGCAAAAATGAATTACCAGGAAGCGCTGGCGGCCGGTAAGCCCGTGGCCGACCTGCTCTGGCTCAAGGCGCCGGATTTTTTCGGAACGAAATTCATCATCAACCTCCCCGCCTTTATTATCGTGGCGCTGATCACGATCCTGGCTTATGTCGGCATCAATGAAAGCCGCAAGAGTGCGAATTTTATGGTGGGACTGAAACTCGTGGTGCTCGTCTTTATCGCCATCATCGGATTTTATGTGATCTTCTCCACCGGAACCGAAGGCAACTGGAGACCATTTTTACCGGAAGGAATGCAGGGCGTGCTCGGCAGTGTCTCATCCGTCTTTTTTGCCTATATCGGTTTCGATGCGATTTCCACGACGGCGGAGGAATGCCATAGTCCGCAGCGTGATTTACCGAAGGGCATGATCTATTCGCTGCTGATCTGCACCGTGATCTATATCGTGATCGCGCTGGTGATCACCGGTCTGGTAAACTACAAAGAATTCAATGGTGTCGCCGATCCGCTCGCTTATGTGTTCGACCGGATTAATATGCACAAGATCGGATTCCTGATTTCCGTCAGCGCCGTCATCGCTTCCACCAGCGTGCTGCTGGTCTTCCAGATCGGGCAGCCCCGGATCTGGATGAGCATGAGCCGTGACGGCCTGCTGCCACCTGCTTTCGGAAAACTCAGCAAACGTTTCCGTACCCCAGGCTTCGCCACGATCGTGTCGGGATTGTTCGTGGGACTGACCGTGCTTGTCGTAGATGATAAACTCATGACCGACCTCACCAGCATCGGTACGCTGTTCGCCTTTGTGCTCGTCTGCGGTGGCGTACTCTACCTGCCCACGATGAAAAGCATTCCGGGCAAATTCAGTATTCCCTATCTCAATGGTAAATTCATCGTACCCATCCTGCTGCTTTTATTCTGTGTGCTTTTCCGCACCCGCCTCCGCAATGCCCTTACGCATCTGGCTTCGGAAGACCAGGAGGAAGTGTTGCTGCTGATTTTCCTGGTGATCGCGGTGATCATATCGATCCTGACCTTCCTGCGCAGCTACTCGGTGATCCCGGTACTGGGTGTTCTTTGTTGTCTTTATCTGATGATCGAGATCCCGCCAAAAAGCTGGATGGTTTTCTTTATGTGGATGGGGATCGGACTGATCATCTACCTGCTGTATGGGCGCCGTAAAAGCAAACTGGCCGATGTGCCATCGCAGACCTGAGCCCTCTGACGGATAAGCCGTATTTTTGCAGTATGAAATTCCAGGTAGGCGATAAGGTGACCGTGCTTCATTCCAATGAAGAAGGCGAGGTGGAAGAGATCATCAACGACAAGATGGTGCTGGTGCAGGTGCGCGGGGTGAAGTTCCCTGCCTATATCGACCAGCTTGACTTTCCCTATTTCCGCCGCTTTACCGCACATTTTGCAGACAAGGCAGCGGCGGCGGCCAAACCCGCTCCGAAGAAATTTGTGGACGCAATCCCGGTCGACAAATCAAAAAAATATTCGGGTCCGATGGACGGTGTCTGGCTCACGTTTTTGCCGGTTTCGCATCCCGACGAATTCGGCGATGAAGTAGTCGACTCCCTGAAGATCCACCTCGTGAACCGTTCAGCGGAACACTACCAGTTCGTCTACAAACTTTCCTACCACGGCAGCGGCGATTTCAACCTCAGCAATCAACTCACACCCGGCCAGGATTTTTACCTGCACGATATACCATTTGAAAACCTGAATGACAGTCCGACCTTTGATGTCGACTTCTCCCTCGCCACGCCGCGCAAGGACAAAGCCGCGCATTACGAGCGTTCGCTGAAGTTGAAACCAAAACAGGTATTCACGCGCATTGAAGAGATCCGAAAAAAAGGGGAAGCCAGCTTTTCTTATAATCTGTTCGACGTATATCCGGCACCGGTAGCCGAAGTCAAACCCGATTTCCAGCCGCTGGAAAAAGCGGGTTTTAAAGTGTATGAAGCCAGCAGCGCACGCAAGCACCTCGAACCCGCGAAATACGAAGTGGACCTTCACATCGAAAAACTTACTGGCGACTGGCAGAGCCTCAGCAATTTCGAGATCATGACCATCCAGCTGCGTGAATTCGAGAAGAACCTCGATCTGGCCATTGCGCATCACCAGCACAAGCTGTTCGTGATTCATGGG
>CAZZYD010000338.1:0-3833 GCA_964658175.1 uncultured Puia sp.
GGAGACCAGTCCGGCAACCATGCCCGCCATCATCAGATAGAAAATAAGGCTGTGGCGGTCGGTCATTTCAAGCACGATGATGGCAGATGTAAACGGCGTACGCGTGATACCGGTGAGAAAAGCCACCATGCCCGATAAAATCAGGAGGTTGGTATCCGAGGGTGAAAGTTCCATCCACCCCGATATCACGGATCCGATGGTAGCCCCCGATGTGAGGGAGGGCGCGAACACGCCGCCGGCAGCGCCGGTGGTAAAAGAACAAATGCCGCCTGCCATGCGCAGGATCGGCATATACCAGGGCAGGTGTTTATCGGGGGAAAAGAGCACCGACGTCATGATTTCCTTGCCTGATCCGAGGGCCATCGGATTGATAAAATAGGCAAAGGAAGCAACGATGAGTCCGGCAATTACGATATACGCCATATGCTGTCTTTGATAGCGGAATTTTGATTTCCACTTGAAAAGGACCAGCATCATACGGGCAGTCCCGCTCCCGCAAAGGCCGGCCAGCATGGCCACGAGCAGCACCCCAAAGAAAATATAAGGGGATAGCTGGTTCACGACGGGATATCCGAGGTACAGATAGGGGCCGAACAATGCCTGCGCGGTGAGACCCGCGATGATAATGGCGCTGAACAGCGCGGTTTTAAAATGGCTGATATGCGTTTTGGTCAGTTCTTCCACGGCGAATACGATTCCGCCGAGTGGCGTGTTGAATGCAGCGGCGAGCCCTGCGGCGGCGCCCGTCATGATCATATTCACCCGGGATATTTTCGGCCACCAGCGCGGGAGCCACTCATTGATTTTACTGAATACCGATCCGGCGATCTGGATGGTCGGCCCTTCTCGTCCGATCACGCCGCCGCCCATAATCATAAAAAAACTGGAGACGACTTTGACCAGAATGATCCGGATGCCCAGGAGTCGCTTCATCAGGTTGTTGCTGGAATGATCAGACAGTTCGATGGCCGCCATCACCTGTGGGATCCCGCTGCCGCGGGCATAGATGGCAAAACGTTGAACCACCCACCAGGCAATCAGAAAACAGGATGGCGTAATGATAAAAAGCAGCCAGGGCGTTTTTTGAAAAATACCGGCGGTTTCGTGTTCGGCAAAAAGAAAAAGACGGGAATAAAAAACGGCGATCAGTCCGGTGATAATCGAAGCAACCCAGAAAGGAAGGGCCTGCAGAAAATTCAACCGCAATTTTTCATTGCCGGCGTTGTCGAACACTTTTTTTAACCAACGCCTGAAACGGAGCCTGAGTCCCGAAGTTTCCTTCTGATCCATGCGGCAAATATACGAAGCCTATTTCCGGGTGTACTGTATTTCCATGGCCAGAAACTCTTTACCATCCTGCATCTGATACATCTGGTACAGCTGGTTATTGTCGTCCGTGAGGGTGATCACCTGTCTGACGGCTGTATTTTTCCCGGTAACCGGGTCGGTCATATTTCCCGTGAAAGCAATGCTTTTGGTAGCGGGATCGTAATTTCCTTCCATATACATCATGCCGGTGCCCATATTATCCATCCAGTTATATACAAACACTTTCCGGAGATTATCATATCCTTCCACACCCACCCCTTCAAAGGGCAGCCCCATGAAAGTGCCGGTCGCTTTTGATTCCAGGAAACGGCCGCCCATGATCATCTTATTGGTGCCCGTGAGTTGCTGGGTTTGTCCCGGCGCGCCGGCACGCATATACAGGGTGAGTTTTGCATTCCAGTCGCCCGCGGATTTTGCCAGCATCTGCTGCTGGGCACCCGGCGTCATGTACGTCATGTAATTTTTCATGTCCTCTTTGGACTGGGCGATGGCGGGACCGGCGAAAAAGATAAGGAGCGGCAACAGACCTGCACGAGCTATTCTCATCGTAAATAATTTTTCAGAAGGTACAACTTTTCCGGAATGCGGCGCTATTTCAACCGCCATACAGCTCGTTGAAGAGATCGCCGATGCGCCCGAAAGAAAATTTTTCTTTGGCGGAGGCGTGCAGGGCGGCCGGATCGAAACGGCCGTTTTGGATGATGGTTTTTTCCATGGCTGCGGCGAGGGTAGCCGGATCGTCGAGTGGCACCAGCCATCCGTTAACGCCGTCCGTTACATTTTCGCGGATCACCGCAATGTCGCTGGCGATCACCGGCACGCCCGAGGCGTTGGCTTCGATGATGACGCATCCAAAGGTTTCGAAGCGGGAGTAGAGGATCAGCGCCGTGCTGTTCCGGAGAAATGCGGCAACGGACTCATGCGGCATGGAACCGCGGAAGTCGACCAGATCTGCGATGCCCAGTGACGACGCCAGCGATCGAAGGTTCCCATCATCCGGACCGATGACGGCCAGGCTAAAAATAAATCCCCTTTTTTGAAGCATGGCCGCAGCCTGAAGAATCTGTTCCGGATTTTTTTGATACCGGAGTGTGGAGATATGGCAAAATAAAATCGCAGAATTTTTTTCAGCAGCAGGATAAAACAAGGCGGCATCCACCACATTGGCTATCAGCCGTCCGCGCCGTATACCAAAGCGCGACTGCATTTCAGTAAGCAGATATTCGCTGACGGCGCTGTAATCTTTTGCGTGCCGCATCACCATTTTCCAGCAAGATTGGAACATCCGGGACCGGTCACTGATATTCGGCCGCGCTTCTGAACAGATACCGGTCCATTGTTCGGAGACAACATATTCAATGCCGCGCGTGATTTGATAGTATCGGGCAATGAGGCCGGCCTTAAGGGCAATATGGACATGAATACAATCGGGCTTGCCATTTTCCCTGATGTATTGCCTGATCGCCCGACGGTGCGCGAGAAAATACCGGATATTTGACACGAGGATGTCAAGCCATTTTACCGCCAGCGGTTTGTGGGCATAGTAGATAATTTTTGCGCGCAGATTTTCGGGATACATGCGCATTTCTGTTTGCACTCCGCGCTGGGGCCAACGATCTTTGAGTACATGCAGAACAAAAATATCGTTGCGGGTGGCGGCAGCCCGCGCATGCCGTTCGATAAAATCGCCCACCTGGGGTTCCAGGCGATTGGGATACCAGCTGCTGAGCCAGAGGATTTTTTTCATGTGCCGGGTCTTTTTACCAGCCACTGACGAAGCCATTGCCAGTCGCCGCGGGCAAATTTGAAAAAACCGATGGCAGATCCGCGCTGCTCCTTTTCCACCGACGCCAGCAGATACAGGAGGTAGCTGATGTATCCGGCGCTGCTGATCCAGGCGGCAGCCCGTACACCCAGCCCGGGCAGAAGTAGAATGTCGAGCAGGGTGATCACGATCGCAGCAATAAAGGCGCCGGTGATATTTACCCTGATGCGGTTATTTCCGGAAAAATACGCCGTGATGGGATAGTGTGCGGCCAGCGCCAGCAGTCCGGGTATGAGCAGGAGGAAAAGGGAATGCATCTCTTGAAAACTGTTTCCGAACACCTGCGGGAATAACCAGTGACCGGGGATCGCAAGCAGGGCCGCTGCCACCAGGGTGAATCCCATCACCATCCGGGTAATTACTTTCAGCTGCTGGCGAAGGTTGACACCGGAAGCGGCGCTCAACGGAAACAGGGTGGCCGCAATCGTGGACGGGATCAGCAGCAAGAGCTGGATGAGCTTCGACGCCTGGATATAATTTCCGAGGTCCGTGGGCGTGCAGTAACGTTCCACGAACCAATAGTCAATACGGGTAACCAGAAAAAAAAGTCCGTTGGCAATCAGCGCATGACCGCTGTATTGCAATAACATTTTGCGCTGCGCGGCGGTGAACGGCGCTGTCGGATCCGCCGCGGGGCTGGTTAGAAAGAAGGCGGTGACGATGGCAATCCCCTGCAGAA
>CAZZYD010000339.1:0-3826 GCA_964658175.1 uncultured Puia sp.
GTAGATACCGGAACGTTCATAACAAAAAAGGAAACCCTCAAACTGCAGGACAGCACCCTCTTTCACGTCTCCGGAAATCAACTGAAAACGATCGGACATTCGTTCTATCTCATAAACGGAAATCAAGGCAAGTTTCTACGATCAGCGGACCCGAGTCAACAGCTTGGTCCGTTGCCAATAACCTTACATCGGTCATTCAGCAATTTTGTCCCGCTGTCATGGAATAGTTGCCTGTTGGTCCTGTACAACGTTACCCGAACACAAAATGAAATCTACAAAACGGAGTATTGTCCATTCACCTTAACTGAAATTAAAGATGTCTTACAGAAAAGAACGGATGGCATATTTGACGTAGATGGCGTACTAGCCTGCACTGCGGCTAGAGATACCCTGATCTATCTGTATTATTATCGCAATCAATTCATCGTGCTGGATAGTAACGCCCGGGTACTCTATCGGGGGAAAACGCGAGACGACGATTCCGTGCTGTCCTTTACGGTAGGTCATTGGAATCAACATCGGAGTTCCTCAATCGCCGGGCCCGTGGTACCTCAGAATAAAAGGATTTTAATTAACGGCCATCATATTCTGATTGAATCTGGTTTGGTCGCCCGCAATGAGGCGGCCGATATATTAGATCACTATGCCGTGATCGACGTGTTTGACCTCAAAGACGGTCATTATGAGTATAGTTTCTATATTCCAAAACATACCAATGGCGGGTTGCATGACATGCTGATCGATGGAAACCGATGTTATGTTTTAAGCGGGCAATATTTGTATACATACCGTTTTACCCTCCCGCGGTTTTAATATACAGGGAGGCTGCGTGCAATGCATCTTTCGGCGGATCTCGCAGCACAATCACTTTCATCCGATGCGTACTTTTTTGGAAATCCAGTCCATGGGTATGCAATGCCCGAAGGATGTCGTCCCAATCGGTCATGAAAGCCACAAAGTTTACATCAACGTTTCCTTTGATTCCCGTGTTATCATACATCGGAACTGTATTCTGATGAAAATTGTAGATTTCGCAAATAAGCGCCGCCACCGGTGCGTTCTGTAGCTTGAATCCTAAACTAGGCGTCATTTCTGGAAGCAGCTGCTGGCCTCCTTTGGTTGCCAGCGACGTCCTTGCCGCTTTCGTAGCGATCAAGTTCAAACACGGCATCTCGCGCTCTTCCACCGTGACCGTAAATCCAAAATAGTTGGTCAGATCACGCTGCATGATACTTTGCTTTCGTTGCGTACTGGAGAGTTTCGGGGGGATGTCCGCACCGTAACAAAAATAATTTTTGCCGCGATTGAAGTCACAGTCAAACAAAGAAGCGTCCGTTAATTCAAGCACGGGTCTATCCCAGAAAGTGCCATACGAACTCGAATCATAAAGATATGGGTAGGGAATCACCGTATCTCCGAAAGCCAAATTGTACAATTGATATAGGTCGGCATTGCCGACGAATATATGATGTGGATAATCCGATTCTCGAATGCACGTCGGAGCGATCGGGGCGACATTGGGCAAGAAACCCGTGAGGACCGAACGAAACAGAAAGTCGCTGTCGGCTCCGCCATTGCTGCCCAACAATAACGGTTTGAAAAAATCATAGGTTGCTGTTTTGGACGGGGCAAAATGCAGGGTAATGGGTTTGCCCTGGATAAAAGCCGCAATATTCGTAGAATCCAGGTCAGCCACACCTCCTACGGCACCCACCGTGCCTGTTGGGGTAATGAAAATGGATCTGGGTACACTTTCAAGGCCCAGTGTAGGAAAAGCAGCGCTATCGAATGCATAAGCGAGGTGTAATTGATATTTCTTTCGATAGGCTTTAAATACTTCCTGTATTTTTCCGTGTTGCTGACCGACCAAAATAATATGCACCTGATCTTTAAAAACTTCCTGTAGGTGGTTTAGGAGTGGAAATGAGGCGATGCAGGAGCTACAACCCTCCGACCAGAAATCAAGGATGATCGCTTTTCCATGGGGTTTGGTAAGATCTACATAGTCCGTCCCAAGCTCATAAATTTTACCCACAGAAGAGAAGGGAAGTGGTTTTCCAAGCGTCAGTCGCAAGGTATCTTCGGACTCCTGGGCGTGGGCCACAGAAAAATACATACATAACATCGTACAGCTGATCCATCGATGGATCATTCGGTTGTTCTTTTTAGTAACCTGCATTTTGAATTAAATTGGGATCTTTTTGAATTTCGGTTTGTGGAATCGGAAACCAGGCGTCGGTGGGTTGCCAATCGCCTTTTTCACCGGACAGGGTGGCATCTATAACGCCCAGCCGTTTCAGGTCCAACCAACGGTGGCCCCATTCGGTAAAAAGTTCCACCTGTCGTTCATGTAGTAGATGCTGATCAAAGTCAGCGAGCGTCGCGGAAGTGACATCTGCCCGGCCGGCCCGCGCGCGGAGTTGATTCAGGTCAGCATCGGCTCCAACAAGATCTCCGGTATGCGCCAGCGCTTCGGCGTGGATGAGGAGGATTTCTGCCAGGCGGAAAACGATTTGATCTTCCGTCACCGGGCTGCCCGTTTTGATTTTGTATTTAAAAGGAAAAAAGTAGGTTTGGTTGCTGACGATCAGGCTGTCTGTCCAATGCAGGCGGCGCAAGTCGCCGACTTCAAAAGCATGTAGCAGCACGGGGCTGAGGGCAGCTTGCGAGGGGATATCCAGCAAGATATAATAATCTCCGTCGAACGTATTTAATTCAGGCTGCACCGGTGCCAGTTGAAAGATCGTTTCCGCACTGGACGCTAAAAATACCTGGTCGAGGTCCGTTTGCAGGCTGTATCCCGCACCGATGATGGCATTGCAGTCGTTCAACGCGGAAGACCAGTCCTGAGCATACAATGCAATTCTGGCCTGGAGAAACCGGACCGTTAGGGCATTTGCGCGAACGGCCCCGGGGGCGACCGGTACATTCGCCAGATCGACGTACGCATCTAAAAGGTCTGTGGTGATTTGCTGCATTATGCCGGCGACGGTCGCGCGCGTCGCTTGTTGGTTTAGGGTGTAATTGGTGGTTGTAATTAGGGGAATGCTGTCAAACAACTGCAAGAGATAAAAATTCGTAAAGGCACGTAAAAATTTCGCTTCGCCGGTTAACTGTTGACGAACCGGCGCACTGAGCGCTGTTGACCCTTCAATGCCTTCCAATACCGCATTCACCGCATAGAGGGTTTGATACGCTGTTCCCCATAGACTGTTGGTGAGGACTGCATTGGTCGGCGCAATGGCATTTTTATAAAACTGCCCGTAGTTTCCATCAACAGAATAGTTCACCAGTTCATCCGCCGCCAGGCCACAGAGCGGGCCTACACTCCCACCGCCCCCTGAAAAAATGCTGGCACCACTCTCCATGAGCTTACTATAAATACCAGCCATGGCCGCACTGGCTGACGCATCACTGGCAAATACACTGCTCGTGACCAGTTGGGTGGTCGGCGCCGATACGTCAATCAATTTTTTGCAGCCTCCGATCAGCGTTAGCTGCACGATCAGCAACAGGCTTATCACCGATGAATATGTTTGATGTTTCATACGCTTAAAACTGAATTTGAAAGCCACCGGTGACCGTCGTCAACAAGGGCAGGTTGTTAAAACTTTGGGTCTGGGGACTGAGGCCACGGTAATGATCGAAGTGATGGAGGTTTTGACCTGATATAAAAAATTTCATCGTCTGCTCGGTTGCCTTGCCGTGTGACCTGAGGCCAAATTGATAAGACAGTGCGACGTTTTTCAGACTGACGAATGAGGCGTCGCCAATGGAGAGATCGGAGGAGTACAGGTTTGAGTACACCGAGTTGGCGACGGATCCG
>CAZZYD010000340.1:0-3798 GCA_964658175.1 uncultured Puia sp.
CGATCGCCGATCGGTTTCCGATCAGGCATATATAGCGGAACAGCGTATCCGTTTTATCTTTTTCGGGGCTTGCCAGCCATTCGATGGCGAGCGACTCTTTGTGCTCCGTGGTCAGATAGTCAAGGCGCAACGGATTGTCCAGTGCGACAAACGAAGGTATTTCGGATCCTTCGGTAGCCGAGGTCAGGATCTTTTCCGTTACATTCTTGAGTGATTCCAGGATGAAACGCATCTCTTCCTGGAATCCCGCTTCGATGGATTTGTCAAATTCGTCGAGCACCAGCAGCTGGATATTGTCCACCAGGATATTTCCCCGGCGGATATGATCGCCGAGCCTTCCCGGAGTGCCGATCACCAGCGCAGGGGCTTCCAGCAGGTTGTTTTCTTCCGTTTCGCGCTTGTGGCCGCCATAGCAGCTGGTCACTTTGTACCCAGTGCCCATCGTTTTAAAAACTTTCTCCAGCTGCATCACCAGTTCGCGCGATGGCGCCACGATCAGGGCACGGGTAACGGGTTTCTTTTCCGGATCGAGGACATGCAGCACTTTTAACAGAAAGGCAATGGTTTTACCCGTTCCCGTGTCCGATAAGAGCAGGATATTAGGCACGTCATTTTCAGCCGCCAGCATGGTTTCCTGCATGGGGTTGAGGGCTTCAATACCCAGGTTGGTCAATATGGAGCCGATGGAAAAGTTACTCGAGCGCATGCGCAAAAGTAACAAAGTTTACAGCGGCGGCGGGAAGCATTTCAGGGTGTGGTGCCGGATACCGGTTTGTCGCTGAAAACAATATAATCGCTGCACTGCAGTTGAAAATGCCCGTTCGGATTCAGCAGCCGTACGCGCACGGTATGTTTTGCATGGGGGAGCGCATACGCCCAGCAAAGATCATTGCGGCGAATCGTAAAATTGGTGGGCAGCTGCACCGTTTCGGTTATTTTTCCATCGATGGATATTTCGGCGGAAAAAACATAGTCAGAACCCGTCGTGTCTTTATTGGTGGCGGATCCCCGCAAAACAAAGCCGGTCCCTTCAAAAGAAAAGCTGATGTCGCCGATATCCTGCGCAAAGTCTTTTTTCAATACCGGAAATACCTTCGGAAAACTTTCTTCAAAAGGAACGGGCTCCGGCTGCTGTGCCGCGATCTCGACCTTGTCTCCTTTTACGCTCCCGCCATGGCGCGTAATATTCTGGATTGCCTGTTTCAGGCTGATGGCATAAATCCGGTTGAGTGAAATATCGGTATACTTGAACGGAATGTCTTCCGCTTCGGCAAGTCCCATTTTCCAGTAGTCCGGGATATGATCATAGCCCAGCATGGTACCCAGTATGCCGCCCACCGTGGATGGATTACAATCGGCATCCTGCCCTGCCCGGGCGGCCAGCGCCAGCGTTTTGCCATAGTCCCCGTTTCCATACAGAAGCGCCATCACGACATAGCCCGAATTGATTTTTGCGTCGATATCGAAAGGATCAAAAATCCCGTCTGGACAACCCCGTTCGGACGACCAGTTTTCCTGCAATTTGAACCAGGTCATCCTCCAGTCGTCGGGATACTGTTTATGCCATTTGATCACATCGGCGATGCAATGATAATAACTACTTTGGGCGGGGATCGTCCGGAGTGCCTGATCCACAATTTTTGAAATATCCTTTTCGGTAAATGCCAGCGTATACATCGCGCCGACAAAAACGCCTCCGTAGAAGCCATCGCCGTAATTCATCAGGTGGCCGATCCCATCGCTGATTTTTGAAGCGGTATTCGGCATGCCCGGACTCATCAATCCTGCGTAATCTGATTCGATCTGGTAGTCGATGTCGTCAGCATGCGGATTGTTCATCCAGAATCCGGCTTTGGCTGCCGGGATGCCCTGCAGGATATTGTACCGTGCCGACTGGTTCGCATGCCAGAGTTTATAGCCCGCATGCGCAAACGCCTGGGCAAAGGAATCCAGTGGCGCGTCGAGCCCGTATTTTTCAAATACATCCACAAAGGTCAGGTCCATGTAGAGATCGTCATACAAACCTGGATCGCCAATCATGGTTTTTTTGATATATCCGTCATACCAGAGCAGCGGCTGATAGTCCTGAATAAAGGTTCCGTTGTAGCGGAATTCATAGGGACCACCGAAGGTGACGCCGATCGTTTGTCCCGCCCAGCCTCCGCGGATCTTGTCTTTCAGTACATCCATCCCCAGTTCTGTTTTCCGACCGTCCGCTTTTTGCCGGTCCGGCTGCCCCTGAGTGCTGCAAACAAAAAATGTGGCACAGGCGATGAGAATATATTTTTTCATGATGAACATTTATCTGTTACCGGAATATGGTTTCATGCTGTAGGCGCGAACAGAATCACCCTGCATGCCAAGATACAGGGTCGATCCGCTTTTGCCTTTCAGCAGCTCCATGCTACGCACATCGCCGCGCACCTGCAGGGCCGATTCGGCGGCGGGCATCGCGGAGAAATTGCCTTTGCCGTCGTTGATTAATACCAGTCCGTGGTTTGCCCGGTACCGGCCAAATTTTATCCGCGTCCAGGCATTGTTTCCGCAAAGGATCAGGTCTGGTTTCCCGTCACCCGTCAGGTCTTCGCAGCCGATGGCATATACCGGCGCATACTGGGCTTCTGCCGGCAATGTTTTCTTTTCAAAAAATCCTCTGCCCGTATTGTGTAGGTAGATGGTTTCCATCAATGGTGCCGACAGGATTGTTGCTCCGGCCAGTTGCGCTGCGGTAAACAGATCGTGCAGACCTGCGCGGGCGTAGTCATGGTATTCCGGCATTTTCTTTTTCAGCATCGGCAGCTGGTCCATCATATCGTCCCGGGCGTATACGGGGTAAGCGCTGTCATGGATATAATAAAACATCAGGGGATCGGGAATGCCGTTTCCATCAAAGTCTTTTGTATACAGGGTGACAGGTTCTTTTTCGGTAGCCGTGAATTGGTTATTCAATCCCTGGTTTCCGGCGATCAGATCCATGTTGCCATCTCCATCAAAATCGGCGGCGGCGAGCGCATTCCACCATCCTCCGGTCGCAAACGGAATATATTGCCGGGTGCGTTCTGTAAATTTTCCTTTGTCGTTGATAAAGATCCTGATGCCCGTCCAGGTTCCCGCAACGATCAGGTCAGGATATCCATCCTTATTGAGATCTGTAAAAATGGCGTCGGTAACCATACCCAGACTATCCAGCCATTGCAGTGAAGCACCGCTGGCGATGCTGAAATGTCCTTGGCCATCATTGATCAGCAGTTTCGAGGGCGCAGCGCGCGGATATTGCCCCGGTACGGTGGAACCGCCGATAAAAATATCCTGGTCGCCATCGTGGTCAATGTCTGCCGCTTTCACGCATTGTTTGTTAAACGCCAGGTCGGGCAGTGCATGGACGGCCTGCGAAAAATGTCCGCTGCCATCATTGAGATACAGCTGATCCTGCTGCTGGCGGCTGCCCGCGACAACCGCATAACCACCGCCCGCAATATACAGATCGGGCTTACCGTCTCCGTTCGCGTCAAAGAACAGAGCAGCGGTTTGTCCGGAAGCACTATCCGCGCGGATCCCCGGTGCTGCCAGCACTTTTAACCCGCCAGCCGTTTGGATGGCGAGCACCCCCGGATGCCCCGACGACCCACCGATGAACAGATCTTCCATGCCATCGCCGTTGATATCCGCTTTGGCCATGCAGGGACCGGTCTTAGACAAAAAGAACGGCAGCAGGGGTTGCACGGCAAAATCATTCGCATCGTTTTCGTGCTGGATAAAAACAGTTCCCGGGATGCGTGAAAATAGCGGAGTCGTTTT
>CAZZYD010000341.1:0-3768 GCA_964658175.1 uncultured Puia sp.
GGCTGGGCGCAAGGCGGGATGCTGCAGGAGCTGTAAACGCGCTTTCATCTCACCGGCATCCGGTTGCGCCAGTGACTGCGTACAGCATAACAGAGCAATAAGTCCTGAAAGGATCGGTTTCAGCATGGGATGTATTCGGGTTGATCAGGTTCTTTCCTGGGCGCGCAACCATCTTTCCGGCACTTCGTTGCTGCTGGCCAGCAGGTAATCGTTGTAGGAGCAGGCGATGTACTGTTTATCCGGCAGCTGCATCCACCAGCGGTTGGTTTGTTTGCTTTGCAGGAATACCGTTTCCACTTCGGCAAAAGCCGTGTGATATTCAATGAAGGAATCTTTTTCACCGAGGGTGGGTTCCCGGCGGGCGCGGCTTTTACCGTCAAGAACATACCAGATCATCTGCGCGATTTGCTTGGCCGTTAACTTGTCCCGGTCTTTGTCCGGCTGATAGCCATAGATGCCGATGCTGCTGATGTTTGGACTGAGTCCGGCGAAGCGCATCAGCGCGCAGGCCTCTTCACCGGAAAGGCCGTTGGGCGACAACTGGTTTGCCGGTGCATAGGTGTTGGCAATGGCAGAAATATCGAAGCTGAATAAATTCGAATTACGGATCACCGGTTCCATTTCCTCGATCCGTTCTTTTACGTTGCCGACGCGAAAACAATCGAAGCGGAGTTTGTCCATCGTCTCCAGCATTTTCGGATGAACAAAATAGCTTTGAAAACCGATATGATTGTAGTGGTGAACAAAATTCGGTTCGTCGGTGAGCATTTCCATCAGGAAATTATCGCTCTTGAAAAATGAATCGATGTTGATGTCGATCAGGGCATCGACGCAGGTGACTTCGATCACTTTTTTGCGGCTGACATAAGTCTGGTACTGCGCCAGCGTGAGGTCGTGGGAGCCGCCGAGAACGATCACCGTTTTGCCGATACCGGTCAGCTCGCTGATCACGGTTTTCAGCGCGGCATAGGTATCTGCGAGACTTGCGCCGATCTTGATATTTCCAGCGTCGGCCAGGCGGATATCGCTGTGCCAGTTGTACAACTGATAAAACTGTTCGCGGATGAAATCGGGACCAGCCAGGGTATTTTTTGTGCGGCGGGCGCCCCGTTCTTCGCGGCAACCGAGGAGGATAATGTCGGCCTGCAGGAGATCGGGAAAATCCTCGTCGTAGACCTGAATCTCTTTTCCGATCTGACCTTCTTTATAGGCTTCGTCGTTGCTGATTTCCTGCAGGTTCACGGGATCTAAATAATCTAGGATATGCAGACTGTAAAGCATGAACAGGATTTATGGGCAAACATAGTGATTATGTTTGAACCGTTATCTTTGCCGGATGAAGGAATTGCTTGAAAAGCTGGACGCTTTTAAACAGGAAATTACGAACGCCACCGCGGCTGATGCAACGGAACTGGAAACCTTTCGCATAAAATATCTTGGTACGAAAGGCGTGGTACGAAACCTGTTTCAGGAAATGAAAATCGTTCCGGCCGATCAGAAAAAATCCTTTGGTCAGATCCTCAATGATTTCAAAGTGCTGGCGGAATCCAAATTTGATACGCTGACGGCGGCGCTGGCAACCACCGGCCCCACAACTGTTGGTGCGGATCTTTCACTGCCCGGCGACCCCATCACCGTTGGCTCGAGACACCCGATCAGTCTGGTAAGAAACCGCATCGTGCAGATTTTCGGGAGACTTGGATTTTCCGTTGCGGAAGGTCCGGAAATTGAGGACGACTGGCACAATTTCACGGCACTCAATCTCCCGGAGGATCATCCTGCACGCGACATGCAGGATACTTTTTATATCCACCGCAATCCTGACTGGTTGCTGCGCACGCACACCAGCAGTGTGCAGGCAAGGGTGCTGGAAAAACAAAAACCGCCGATCCGTATTATTTGTCCTGGCCGTGTATACCGGAATGAAACCATCAGCGCCCGGGCGCATTGCTTCTTCCACCAGACGGAAGGATTATATATAGATGAAAATGTTTCATTCGCCGATCTGAAGCAGACCCTGTATTTCTTCGTGCAGGAAATGTTTGGTAAAACAGTTAAAATCAGGTTCAGGCCATCGTATTTCCCCTTTACGGAACCCAGTGCGGAAATGGATATCAGTTGCCTGATTTGCGGAGGTGACGGATGCGCTGTTTGCAAACATACCGGCTGGGTGGAAATCCTGGGCAGTGGCATGGTGCATCCAAAAATGCTGGAGAATTTTAATATCGATCCTGAAAAATATACAGGCTTTGCATTCGGCATGGGCGTGGAACGTATCTGTCAGCAGAAATTCCGCATCAACGACCTGCGTCTGTATTCACAGAACGACCTGCGGTTTTTACAACAGTTCGTAGCCGCCACCTGATCAAGCTCTCCTTCAACTCAAAAACCTTACATGAAAATCGCCCTGCTCGTCACCACACCTTTACCGGAGGAATGGCAGGCATCGTCGATCTTCCATCATCCGGAGGTGTTTCAGATCAGCAGTCTGGAAGAGCTGGGAAACAAGCCCGCGGATGCATATGTTGATTTTTTCCCGGAACCGGGTGAGGAAAGATTGCGGTTACTTGCCACCATGCTGCCGGCCCTGGTTTTTATCAATGCCGTAACGCAAACTTCTGGTACTATGGCCGCGCCGTTTATCCGCTTCAACGGATGGCCCGGCTTTGGCGGCGGCAGGATCTGGGAACTCTGTGCCGGACCGGCGCAACAGCCATCTGCTGCCGACCTGCTGACCCGGCTCGGTCAGTCTTTTTCTTTTGTCGGCGATGTACCCGGACTGATTACACCGAGAATCGTGGCGATGATCATCGCAGAAGCACTCATGGCACTTCAGGAAGGCATCAGTTCCCGGGAGTCGATCGATACGGCCATGAAGCTGGGCACCGGATATCCCTACGGACCTTTTGAATGGGCGGAAAAAATCGGAAAGGAACGCATTCTTTTGTTGCTTCGTGCCCTGGAAAAATCAGATCCACTATACCGCATGTCACTTGAACCGCATTTATTATGATCCTTTTCATCGATACCGCCACCGACAAGGCCTGCGCCGGGATCAGCGCCGGGGGCGAACTGCTGGCGAGCCGGACAAGTGCTGAAAAAATGAACCATGCAGCCTGGCTACATCCCGCCATCCAGTCTTTGATTGGGGAAGCCGGCATCCGGCTGTCGGATATTCAGGCAGTGGCGGTGACGGCGGGCCCGGGTTCTTACACGGGCCTGCGGGTCGGCATGTCTACAGCCAAGGGACTCTGTTTTGCCCTGGGCATACCGCTGATTTTGGAAAACACGCTGGAGGTCATGGCCCGCGCCATGCGGGCATCCGGCATTCCGGCACCCGATGAATGGCTTTGTCCGATGATCGATGCACGACGCATGGAAGTGTTTACCGCCCTGTACGACCAGCATGGAAAAGAACAGCTGGCGGCTCAGGCTATGATATTAGATAAAATTTCATTTGAAGAATTCCTAATTCAGAACAAGATCCGCTTCAGTGGAAGCGGTGCTGAAAAGTGGCAGAAAATATACGATTCATCGCAGGCACTCTTCATGCCGGAACCCGCCAGGGATCAGACACTGGCCCTTATGGTTCATGATGATTTTCGGGCCGGTATACTGGTGGATACTGCCTATGCCCAGCCATTTTACGGGAAAGAATTTTATACTCATGGGAAAAAATAACTATATTACAAATTCTTAGCCTTTTCCGCCGTATTTGCTTGCTCATTTTTCATTCTAACCTTTTTATTTATTTTAAAATTTAAAATA
>CAZZYD010000342.1:0-2372 GCA_964658175.1 uncultured Puia sp.
AAAAATCGTCGATCCGAACTGAATCTTGTAATTGTTACAGGTTGAATTGTACTGGATGCTGTCTTTCTGTTGGGCGAAACCAGGCAGACTGAGCAGCAGGATGAAAACGGCCAGAAGCAGCGGGCGATATGACACGCGACGGATCAATGCGGGGCTTTGATCATTGTTTTTACCTGCTGGGTAACGCCGTTCTGCATGCGGACGTAATAAACGCCTGCCGGAAGAGACTGTCCGGAATAGTCTACCGTGTAGGTACCTGCAGTGTAGTCGGCATTTACCGGTGCGGCGACCAGTCTTCCCGTGGTATCGAATATCTGGAGCACGGTATTGCCACCGGCCGTTTTAAAAGTAATGGTCGCTTTTGCAGTAAATGGATTGGGCGTCACTTTCAGCAGGTTATCTCCCAGGTCCGGCTGTTTGATTACGGGCACCGTACACGCGGTCGTTTCCATTATCGGCAGGTACTGGTAATTCTTATAGAGCATCGTGGATACATCGGTCGGATCGACGCAGAACCAGTCACGGAGTACGGTGGCGTAGACCGAGCGGAAGTCGTATTGCATCGGCAGCGAAGCGCTTTCATCGGTCGCCGACGGGAGATCCGGGGGGTTGCCCAGCACCCCCTGTTTAACGGCATCGCCAAAAACGAATACCGGTTGGGCCGCACCGTGATCGGTACCTGCACTGCCGTTGGAACGGATGCGCCGCCCGAATTCGGAGAAGGTCATGCCGGCTACTCTTTTGCTTATGCCGAGTTGTTTGAGATCGTTCTGAAATGCGGTGATGGATTCCGACACCTGTTGCAGTTTCTGCGCATGAGTGCCGGCAAGCGGATTCCCTGCCTGGACCTGTGCACCATGGGTGTCGAACCCGCCCATGCTCACCATGTATACTTTCGTTTTTAAGCCGCCGGAAATAAGTTTGGCGACGGTCTTCAGCTGGGCCGCCAGGTCGTAATCCGGGTAAGCGGACTGCGCGCCGGCTTTGGCCGCTGCAGACGTAATGACATCCGCATATTTATTGGTCTGGCGGGCGACCGTGCGCAGATAGGTAAGCTCTGTGCCCATCGGCGAATCGGGTACGGTGTCGGTTATGCCGTTGATAAGCCCGTAAAAATTGATATCGGTCGGCGTCGCCATGGCGGTGAATCCCCCGGGACCCATAAAGGCCGGTGAGATAACCGATCCGATCTGGATCGCCAGCGGATCAGGCATTTTCGCATTGGGATAACCGTTAGGATAATTTTCATAAGAGCTGCTGAGGAACCGGCCGGCCCACCCCGTGGTCAGCGTCTGGTCGGCATCCGCACCGGTCAGCCAGATGTCGGTGGCACGGAAATGGGAGCCGTTGGGGTCGGGATATCCGACCGACCATAAAACGGCCAGCTTGTCTTCGTTATACATCTGCTGCATTCCCTTCATCGACGGATGAAGACCAGCTTTGGAATACCCGCTCAACCGCAAAACATTTCCTTCCGGGATGGCGATGTTCGACCGCAGCCCGTAATAATCACTGTAATTGGACAGCGGGATAAAGGTATTCAGTCCATCGTTTCCCCCGGAAAGCTGGATGATCACGAATACGTGATCATTGTCTGCCGCACCGGCGAGCGACTCAAAAAATCCGCCTGCACCAAATGCCTTTATGTTAAACCCGTTGATCAGCGACGGGAACATGGCGGTAGCAGGAATGACTTGTTGGAGGAATTGACGTCTTTGCACGGGATGGATTTTTATGACAGATGATATTCGGGCAGATTCATCAGGTATTTATATAAAGCGACGAGCCGTGTCTCCACGGTTGACCGGGCGACCATATCAGTTGGATTCGAAGTGTACGCGACCCAGGCGTTGGTCCAGTAATAATCACTGGTCTGGCCGCTGAGCAGGATATTCGTTTTCAGGTAAGCCAGACCATCGGCGGATAAGGGCACCCGGTAAAGAATGTCCAGCGACTGACCGATCAGTTTATCCGGATCCTCGGGATTGGCGAGCGAAGACGCGAAGGCCACCGCATCGATCTTCAGGTTCACCATTCCCATCATATTTCCCGTCGTTATCATCTGGTCGGTAAACTGATTGCGATCGCTGTACGTGACGGCATTGATCCAGAGTTCATGGTAGGCGGTGCCTTCATAGTAAGGATACCAGCCGGCCACTTCCGGAACCCCAAGCACTTTTTGCTGCAACAGTGCAGTTCTGTCGAGCAGCATCTGCCAGGCTGCATATGAGCCGGCCGTATCTGAAGCATCCGGCATGGTAACCCTGAACTCGCGGTGTAACCCCAGTACGAAATCGATCGGGCTCTTGATGAGACAGGCGCTGGAATACGCGAGATCGTAAAAATGTTCGCTTTTAAACAAAGCAGACAAT
>CAZZYD010000342.1:2382-3765 GCA_964658175.1 uncultured Puia sp.
ACCGCTGCTGCGGAAAATACTTGACAATGGCCCGATTATATTGGACTCGACGGAGTCGTCGATTTTATAATAAAGAAAGAAACGGTATATTTTCCGGCAGATGAATTTCGCACTTTCCGAAGTGTTGAAAATCATCGTGAGCATATCGTCGAGTTCGGAAGCGCCTGCCGAACCGGAGCGACCGGTAATCATCGTGCTGCCGTAGAAGGTGGAAAAAGCCTGCGACGTATCGTCGTGACCGGCGGCGTCGAAAATATAATTGAACTCTGCATCCACCGAATGGCCCGTCAGCACCTTTGCGGCTGCGCGGACATCGTCTTCGGTATATTTCGACCCGGCGCCTTTTCCTATCGTATACAATTCCTGCAATTCACGACCGTAGTTTTCGTTCGGCGACTGTTTCTTGTTGGTATTGCCATTGAGGTAGCAGAGCATCGCCGGGCTCAGCGTAACCGACTTCACCATGGATTTAAAATTTCCCAGGGCGTTGCCGCGTAGCGTCATGTAATAGTCATACCAGGGCCGGGCCGGAATATCGTCGATGTGCAGCTGGCAATCGACGCCGAAGTGATTGTGCCAGAAGAGCGTCATTTTTTCATGTACGCTGCGTTGTTCATTCAGCATCTGCCCGATCCACCAGCATTGCATCGACCCGTTTCTTTTGGTATTCATATCGGGGTCCTGGTAATCGATCCCTGTGTTGATCCAGGTATCCCAGGCAGCGACACCCGTCGGATCGCTGTATCCGTCTGAGCTGTAATTATTCAGGGGAACTGTGATGGGTGAAGCCGTTGGTGACAGCAGTTCATCCACTGACTGTGACATGGAAAGAGTAAGAAAATGCTGGAGGTCTGTTTCTGCGACACCGAAAAGAGTCCTTTTCAGAAGATGCATCACGGCCGTCGTATCCCAGGTTCCGGTATACTCGGCTAAGCCGCTGGATTCGTGGCGTCTGTTCGGCGCGGCCGTTTTATCGGCAGCCACCAGGGCAGGCTTTTCCATAGTCAGGATATTGGTGTTTAACAGGATTCGGATTCGCGGAGAGAAAGCAATTTCTGTTCCAAAAAACCGGTGATTTAGTCCAAAAATCGGAAAGATCAGGCCGCCCGACGACGATTTACGTCATTTCATCCGCTGCATTTTCCGCTTATCAGGGATTGAACGAAAGAATCGGGAGCAGCGTACATGAAACGGAAACAGATCTGAAAAAATGTTCCCGAAAAAGCAAAACGCGTTCCGGATCGCCCCGGATTTTTTTTCGCGTTTCCGGATAGCGTTGTCGGGAACTCATATCAAAGACAGAAATCGATGACCGATGATCTTTTTTCGTTGACCTATGGCCGATAATCGGCTGGTGGTCAGAGAACAATTAATGCTCCCAAA
>CAZZYD010000343.1:0-3740 GCA_964658175.1 uncultured Puia sp.
CTCCAGCGCGGGCCTGCCGAGGGCGTCTCCAATCAGCGTCTGATCATGCACGTTAAAAGAACCGGTGGACATCGGTTCGCGGAGCCAGTAGGGCTGACTGATGGGAAAATCAGCGGCGAGTACCGTTTTCAGCGCAACAGATGCGCTGACATTGTCAGCCAGCGGCTGATTAACAGATGAGTCTTTGCCGTTGAGCGACAATCCCGTGAGCACCACAGCTTCCGGAGATCGGTTGACCAGACTGGCATTGACCGTCAGCGGTTGTCCCTGCACGGTATATCCACCGGAAACGGTGGCCTCCAGGAACAAGCCGGTACAGGCTTCCACCAGCTCCTGTATTTCAGATAATTTTTTTGTTCTCCAGTAACTGTCCGGGAGGGCTGAAAGGGTCTGGTAACATTTCACCAGCGCGGGCACCGACCGGACGGGTGCTGCAGGGTCATATTTTTTGATGATATCCGATACAATATCTGCAATTCGTTCCCCGCCGGCCACGCGTTTCCAGCTGCAATCCACGCCATCCAGGATATCTGCCTCAAAGGACTTTCCGGCGGTCAGTGAAAAATATTCAAAGCCCGACCCGCGCGTATGCGGCACGCCAAATCCCTGGCTCTTGTGCTGACTCCGGCCAGCCGCGGCCATTTCGCCATAACTTTTTCCCAGCAGCGCATTGTATCCGCCCACATCGATTTTCAGCTGATCCTTCGACGTTGTATTCAGCGATCCGAAATTATAGGTGTTCCAGAAGATCCTGGTTGCCTGCCAGGTGGAAACGCCATAGGCAAACTGTTCAGGAAATCGCTTGGGATCTGCGGCCGCCAGAAACGCTTCATGGGCCAGGACCGACGAGGCGGAATGATGTCCATGGCCTGCACGGCCATCCTCCGGGAAACGGGTGATGATCACATCCGGATGAAATTTCCGGATGACCCATACCACATCGCTTAATATTTTCTCCTTATTCCAAAGCTGCAATGCTTCGCTGGTCGTTTTTGAAAATCCAAAATCAAAAGCACGGCTGAAAAATTGTTCAGCCCCATCCATGCGGCGGGCAGCCAGCAATTCCTGCGTCCGGATCAGGCCAAGTTCAAAACCCTGTTCGTCCCCGATCAGATTTTGTCCCCCGTCCCCGCGGGTGAGTGACAGATAGCCCGTGCGGTAGAGCCGGTCTTTGGACAACCACGTGAGTAAGCGCGTATTCTCATCGTCCGGGTGCGCAGCAATGTATAAAACGGTACCCAGTACATTGAGTTTTTTCAACCTCAACAGAATCTCGGAGGACGAAGGTGTTTCGGTATGCTGTGCGTAGACCAATGAAGAGAAAAAGAAAAAAAACAGAACGGCGAGGACAATACTTTTCATGAAATAGATTCCCGGATGATAATCAGGCAAATTAGTGATAATTTTAACGACAACTTTCACCATGATCCATGCTGACCTGCGCGCGCTGTTGATTTTATCCTTTTGCGCGATGGCTCTTCTTCCTGTGCACGCCCAATCGCCTGCTGCGAACGCGGCATACAACGCAAAGAAAAATATTGTCTGCAGCAACGGCGCCGTCGTATCCGCGCATCCGCTGGCCAGCCAGGCCGGCCTTCAGATGCTGAAAGCGGGCGGCAATGCATTTGATGCAGCCATCAGCACCGAACTGGTGCTTGCCGTGGTATATCCTGAAGCGGGCAATATCGGTGGTGGCGGATTTATGGTGGCCAGACTCGGTGACGGAAAGACCCTCTCGATCGACTTTCGCGAAACAGCCCCCGCCGCCGCTTCCCAGAATATGTACCTCGACAAAGCCGGCAACGCGCGTACCGAGCTGAGTCAGAACGGACACCTTGCAGCCGGCATTCCGGGCGCGGTCGCCGGACTTTTTGCGCAGTTGAAATATGCGCGCCTGCCAATGAAAAAACTGATCCAGCCAGCCATCGACCTGGCAGAGAAAGGTTTTTGCATTACGGCAAAAGAGGCTGCCGCGCTCAATGAAGTGCAGGAAGAATTTAAGAAATACAGCACGCGGCTGCCGGTTTTCGTCAAAACCGGCGGATGGAAGACGGGCGATACGCTTGTACAGAAAGACCTGGCAAAAACCCTGCGGCTGATCCGCGACCAGGGCGCCAGCGGATTTTATGAAGGCGAAACGGCCAGGCTGATCGTAGAAGAAATAAAGCGTGGCGACGGTCTCATCACCGAACAGGATCTGAAGGGCTATACGGTGGCCGAACGAAAACCCATGATCTTCGATTACAAAGAGTATTCGATCATTACCATGCCGCTACCCAGCAGCGGCGGTATCCTCCTGCCGCAAATGATGCGGATGGTCGAAGATCAGCCACTACAGTCCTATGGCTTCGAATCGGTTCGTGCCGTGCACCTCATGACGGAAGTGGAAAGACTTGCCTACGCTGACCGCGCCAAATATATGGGAGATCCTGATTTTGTAAAAGTACCGGTAAACACACTGATCAGTTATCCCTATCTCTACCAGCGCATGGAAAACTATCCACCGGATTCGGCCGGCAACAGCAAGCTCATCCGCGAAGGCACTACCGATGCCGAACACAAAGAAACCACCCATCTGAATGTGTACGATAAAGAAGGCAATGCTGTTTCCATCACCACCACCCTCAACGGAAATTACGGGAGTCGTACCGTAGTGGCCGGCGCCGGATTTATCCTGAACAACGAGATGGATGATTTCAGTATCAAACCAGGCGTTCCCAATATGTACGGTGCCGTGGGTGGAACGGCCAACGCCATCGCGCCGGGCAAACGCATGCTCAGCTCCATGAGTCCCACGATCGTTTTGAAAAACAACAAACCCTTTCTGGTCATTGGAACACCCGGCGGCACCACCATTCCTACCTCGGTATTTCAGACCATGATCGATATCATGGAATTTAACATGAGTCCGGAAGATGCTGTCAATAAACCAAAATTCCACCACCAATGGCTGCCGGATGTGGTGTATGTAGAACCGGGATTTTCAAAAGCCACCCGCGCCGAGCTGGAGAAAATCGGCTATCATATCGAACAGGTGGACGATATCGGACGATTCGAACTTATTCAAATCAGCGCCGCCGGCATCCAGGCAGTAGCCGATGGAAGGGGCGACGATGCAGCCGAAGGTTATTGATGATCCCTAGGACTTATACCCCCCTTTTGTTACTTTTACAGAGACCAATTATCGTATCTGAAAAAAATCGGCAAAATATTCCGTAAAACCCTGATTACATTGCTGTTACTCCTGGCAATGCTATGGGTCCTGATCCAATTACCTCCTGTGCAGAACTGGCTGGTACACAGGGTTACGGATAAGCTTTCCGGCGATCTTCACGCCCGGATCTCCATCAAACAGGTCGATTTTTCATTATTTAACAAAATGCTGCTGAAGGGCGTACTGGTCGAAGACAAAAAAAACGACACCCTTCTCTATGCCGGTGAAGTAAAGCTCAATATCACCGACTGGTTCTTTTTTAAGGATAAGATAGAGTTGAAATATATCGGACTCACGGACACGTATGTGCACCTGCAACGAAGCGATTCGGTCTGGAATTTCCAGTTCCTGGCTGATTATTTCGGCGGTGGTTCGCCGGGAAAGAAAAAACCCATCAGCCTCGATTTTAAAACCATTGAATTCAACAATATCCATCTGCTGAAGGCGGATGGCTGGCGGGGAGAAGATATGGACCTCCAACTCGGTGGCCTTTCCGTGGATATAGACAAGATGGACTTTGCCACCA
>CAZZYD010000344.1:0-3720 GCA_964658175.1 uncultured Puia sp.
AGCGCATGCGAAAAAGGACCGTGGCCTATATCGTGCAGCAGGATCGCGAGTTTGGCGCCAAGGGCTTCTTCGTCCGTGATCGGAATGCCTTTGGCCTTCAGCACTGCCAGCGCATTGCACATGAGGTGATAGGCGCCCAGGGCGTGATGCAGGCGCGTATGTACGGCACCGGGATACACTAAATTGGCAAAAGCCATTTGCTGGATGCGTCGGAGCCGCTGAAAATAAGGGTGACCGATCACCTGGAACAACAGCGGGTGGTCAATCGTAATAAAACCATATACCGGATCGTTGATGATTTTATGTGACACTGCAGCCATGTTCATGTGATTTGTTAAAACAACCGGGGGTTAAGGCTCAAATTTACATATGACTACCCGATAAACTATCTTTAGCGGTACGAAAAAATAACCACGCATGGCTTTAGGCAATATCCTCTGGGTCGACGACGAAATAGACAGTCTGCAGTCGCATATCCTTTTTCTCCGGAACAAGGGATATGAAGTGAATGCGATGACGAACGGCCTCGACGCCATCGATTTTGTAAAAGATCATCCGGTGGATGTGGTATTGCTGGATGAAACCATGCCCGGCATCAGCGGACTGGAAACGCTGAGAAAAATAAAAGAAGCCAACCAGCAGATCCCCGTGGTGCTGATCACTAAAAATGAGACCGAGAACCTCATGGATGAAGCCATCGGCCGGCAGATCACCGACTACCTGATCAAGCCCGTCAATCCGAACCAGGTTTTGCTCTCCCTGAAAAAGATCCTCGACAATAAAAGACTCGTGGGAGAAACCACCACCACAGCCTACCAGCAGCAGTTCCGTGAATTGTTCATGGCGCTGAACGACAATCCCAATTACACGGAGTGGATGGACTTGTACAAGAAACTGGTGTATTGGGAACTGGAAATGGAGAAGAGCAATAGTCCTGAAATGCAGGAAGTATTCCAAACACAGAAGCAGGAGGCCAATATGGAATTCTTCAAATTCGTCTCGAAGAATTTCTCCAAGTGGGTGAACCCGAAAGCCACCGAAGCGCCGGTGATGTCGCATACCCTTTTGCGCAGCAAGGCCTTTCCTTACCTGGAAAAAGGAACCCCCTTGTTTTTTGTCCTGATCGATAACCTTCGTTTCGACCAGTGGAAAACCATCCAGCCGATTTTTGCGGAGAATTTCAGGATCCAGACAGAAGAAACGTTCTACAGCATATTGCCCACTGCTACCCAATACAGCCGCAACGCGATCTTCGCGGGACTCATGCCGGCCGAGATCAGCGCGCTGTATCCGAACCAATGGAAAAACGACGATGAGGATGGCGGCAAGAACCTGGCGGAGGACGAATTCTTCCGGCTTCAGTTAAAAAAAGCAAAGCTCGACCATCTGCGCACCTCGTATACAAAAGTGCTCAACCACCAGGCCGGACAGGACCTGGTCAACAACATGCACAACCTGATGCAGAACGATATGAATGTGATCGTTTACAATTTCGTTGACATGCTCAGCCATGCCCGAACGGAAATGGAAGTGCTCAAAGAACTCGCCAGTGACGAAGCGAGTTACCGGAGTATCACCAGCAGCTGGTTTGAACACTCGCCGCTGAATCAGGCATTGAAAAAAATTGCGGATAAAAAAATCACGATCATTCTTGCCACGGATCACGGAAGCGTGCGGGTGAAAACGCCGTACAAGGTGATCGGGGATAAGCAGACGACCACCAATCTCCGGTATAAACACGGAAGAAACCTGAATTATGAACCAAAGGAAGTGCTGGCTTTTAAGGATCCGAAAGAAGCCGGTTTGCCGGTACCGACCCTGAATTCCTCCTTTATTTTCGCCAAGGGCGATGGATTTCTCTGTTATCCCAACAATTACAATTATTACGCGAACTATTACCGGAACAGTTTCCAGCACGGGGGTGTGAGTATGGAAGAAATGATCATCCCGGTGATACGGATGACTGGAAAAGGGTGAGGATTTGTGGATAAACTTTCTGTGCCGCAAACGGCCGAATAAAGAACTTTACCCAATGAAATATACGTCCACAACACTTGACAAAATTGAAAAGCTCCTGCATGAAACGGAGTATGTGGTCAGGTACGAAAGAGGCAATTTTCAGAGCGGTTACTGCATCCTGGAAGAGAAGAAAATACTGGTACTCAATAAATTTCTTCCCGTGGAAGGCAGGATCAATACGCTGATTGATATCATCCCCCAGCTCAATATCCGTCCGGAGGTGCTTTCTGCGGAAAGTCGTAAATTATACGATCATCTCGTGAAAGTAGAAATGTAATCTTCTCCAGTGCAGGATCCATCTTTAAAAATAACTTTTCTCGGTACGGGTACCAGTGGCGGCGTGCCGATGATCGCCTGCCCCTGCGAGGTTTGTCATTCGACAGATACCCGCGATAAACGTTTTCGCTCGAGCATCCTGGTGGAATCGGCTACGACCACACTGGTGGTAGACACCACGCCCGATTTCCGATCGCAGATGCTGCGGGCGGGCGTTACAAAACTCGACGCTGTGCTGTTCACCCATTCGCACAAGGATCATATCGCCGGACTCGATGACGTCCGCGCTTTCAATTTTTTTTCCAGGCAGGCGATGAAAGTCTATGCGAGCGAAGTGACGCAGGAGGTGATCCTCCGCGAATTTCCCTATGCTTTTACTGATTTCAGGTATCCCGGCGTACCGGAAATACAGCTCAACACCATTCATGCCGACCCGTTTATGGTGGGAGACATCCGGGTAATCCCGGTACTTGTATGGCATTTGCATATGCCGGTGCTGGCCTTTCGTTTTGGTGATTTCACCTACGTCACGGATGCGAACCGCATTGATCCGGTTGAAAAGGATAAGATCCGGGGCAGTAAGACGGTTGTGTTCAATGCACTCCGGCATCAAAAACATATCTCTCATTTTACCCTGGCAGAAGCCATCGAGACGGTCCGTGAACTTGAAATTCCCCGGGCCCGGTTTACACATATCAGCCACCAGCTGGGGAAACATGCGCTTGTAAATCCCACCCTTCCGGAAGGTATGGAACTCGCTTACGACGGAATGAGCCTCACGACCTGATACACCCGTATCAGAGCGTTTCTTTGCAAGTTTTTAACAGTTAATTGCTGGTTAGGCGCCAATAAAAATTAAACTTTTTGGTTAGTGTAGCGTCTTAACATAACGGATTTAAAAAATCATTATGAAAAAATCATTGCTTTTGTCCTTGGGTGCGGTGTTGCTGGCGGCAAGTTCTTTTGCCCAGTCCAGCATTGAATTTATTCCCACCGCCGGTTATACATTTAAAGACAGGATCGACTTCAATACCGCTTATGGCCGGCTCGGTGATGCGGTCAATTACGGAGGCGCCGTTCAGTTTAATTTTAACAAGCGTTTTGGCCTTGAATTCATGTACGAACGCCAGGATCCTACGGCAAAAATGTACGATTATCCCGTAGGTCGCGGGCAGTCGCCGTATTATACCACGACGGCGGGCATCAACTACGCGTTGATCAGCCCGGTTTTTTCAGCGCAGGTACCCGGCTCCCCCGTGCATTTGTTTTTCGGGCCGCTGATCGGCGCGAGCATTTTTACGCCGGGACCGGATGATCAGTCCAGCAATATCAAGTTTGCGTACGGTCTCCAGGCGGGAACGAATATTTATATCACCCCGCGACTGGGTATTCGGCTGAGCGCGAAAATACTGTCCGCCACTGAAA
>CAZZYD010000345.1:0-3717 GCA_964658175.1 uncultured Puia sp.
ATCTGGTGGGAGAAGAAGAACTGAGGAGAAGGAACGGCAACCAGTATAAAGAACTGATGGAGAGCTACGGCATAAAATAATATCCAACAATCTCAACTATTCCATTTGTCCCTTACCAACGAAACCATCAAAGAAAAGCTGATCGCCAAATTTGCCGACCAGCTGAGTCATTTTGAAGAACCCTACGGCATGCTCACCTTCGAAGGACCGAAGGAGATGAACCTGAAAATATTGCAGTACCTGTTCGACGACGAAGAACTGCGTTTTCAATTTCTGACCGACCTCACCGCGGTCCATTATCCCACCCAGCCGGGGCGCGAACTGGCCGTGGTGTACCACCTTCATAACCTGAAAGAGAATGTGCGCATCCGCTTTAAAATATTTACCGCCATCGCCCAGCCAGATGTATTTACCGCGACCAAGCTGTTCTCCGCCGCCAACTGGATGGAAAGAGAGACCTATGATTTCTACGGAATCAACTTCGTGGGTCATCCCAACCTGATCCGGATCCTGAATGTCGACGAGATGGATTATTTCCCGATGCGGAAAGAATATCCGCTCGAAGACCAGACGCGCTCCGACAAGGACGACGCGATGTTTGGCAGGGGTTAATTATTTATTGAGTGTAAATTTGAAAGGGAAACATGAGCATCGAACATCATATCAAATTACCGGAAGGAAGCATCGAACGGGCCACCACCACCCTGAACCTGGGTCCGACCCATCCCGCCACCCACGGCGTATTCCAGAATATCCTGGAACTGGATGGTGAACGCATCGTGTCGGCCGTACAAACCGTCGGGTATATCCACCGGGCATTTGAAAAGATCGCGGAACGCCGCCCGCTTTATCAGATCACCCCGCTCACCGACCGGCTCAACTACTGCTCTTCCCCCATCAATAATATGGGCTGGCATCTTACCTGCGAAAAATTACTCCGGGTAAAAACGCCCAAGCGCGTGGACTATCTCCGCATCATCATCATGGAGCTGGCACGCATTTCCGACCACCTGATCTGTAACTCAGTGGTGGGTGTTGACTCCGGCGCTTTTACCGGGTTCCTCTATGTAATGCAATACCGCGAACTGATCTATGAGATCTATGAAGAGATCTGCGGTTCGCGCCTCACCACCAATATCGGACGCATCGGCGGCTTTGAAAGGAATTTCACCAATACCGCGTTCACCAAACTCGAACGTTTTCTGAAAGAATATCCGCCGGTCCTCAAAGAATTCGAAACCCTGCTCATGCGCAACCGCATCTTCATGGAAAGAACCATGGGCACGGGCGGCATCAGCGCCGAAAGGGCCCTGAATTGCGGATTCACCGGTCCGAACCTCCGCGCCACTGGTGTCGATTACGACGTGCGCGTACACAGTCCCTACTCGAGCTACGAGGATTTTACCTTCGAAGTGCCGGTAGGGTCCACCGGCGATAACTACGACCGTTTTATGGTGCGTGGCCAGGAGATGTGGCAATCCCTCGAAATCATTCAACAGGCATACCAGAAAGTGCAGGCCTTCAAAGGCGCGGAAGCGGAAGTATACCATGCGGAAATTCCCGAGTACTATCTCCCGGAGAAAAAAGATGTGTATACGAAGATGGAAGCGCTGATCTGGCATTTCAAGATCATCATGGGTGAAACGGAAATTCCGCCTGGAGAAGTTTACCAGAGTGTGGAAGGCGGCAATGGCGAACTTGGTTTCTACCTGATCAGCGATGGCGGCAGAACGCCGTACCGACTGCATTTCCGCAGACCCTGTTTTGTTTATTACCAGGCATATTCGGAATTGACGAAAGGGTCGATGCTGAGTGATGCCGTGATCACGATGAGCAGCCTGAACCTGATCGCGGGCGAAATGGACGCATAATAAAACTGTATGATTCAATTTTCAGCAGAGAAATTAACCAAGGCAAAAGAAATTATCAGCCGCTATCCGGAAGGCAAGCAAAAAAGCGCCCTGCTTCCGCTGCTGCACCTGGCACAGGAAAGTTTCGGGGGCTGGCTCAGTCCGGATGCGATGGATTATGTCGCCTCCCTCCTGAGTATCCAACCGATCGAAGTATATGAAGTGGCCACTTTCTATTCCATGTACAACCTTAAGCCCGTGGGGAAGTATATGTTTGAAGTTTGCCAGACTGGTCCCTGCATGATCCAGGGCAGCGATGATATCATCGCCTATATCAAGGAAAAACTGGGGATCAAGGTAGGAGAGACCACGCCGGACGGACTGTTCACCCTGAAAACGGTGGAATGCCTGGGCGCCTGCGGTTATGCGCCGATGATGCAGCTGGGAAAAACATACCGCGAACACCTGACCAAAGAAAAAGTGGATTCGATCATCGAAGAATGCAGGAATACGGCCGCAAGAAATAATTAGCAGCACCTTTCAACAGAGATCATTCGTATGGCAAGAAAATTACTTTTGGAAAAAGCGCATGTGGAAGGCATCCGGGGCTTTGACGTATACCGCCGGGAAGGTGGGTATGCTGCCGTGGAAAAAGCGCTGAAGCAGATGACGCCGGATCAGATCACCGACGAAGTGAAGAAGAGCGGACTCCGCGGCCGCGGCGGCGCAGGGTTTCCTGCCGGAATGAAATGGAGCTTTATCGCCAAACCCGAAGGTGTGCCACGTCACCTGGTATGCAACGCCGATGAAAGCGAACCCGGCACCTTCAAGGATCGTTACCTGATGGAATTTCTGCCACACCTGCTGATCGAAGGACTCGTGATCTCTTCGTTCGCCCTCGGCAGCAATGTCACCTATATCTATATCCGCGGAGAATATGCCTGGATCATCGACATCCTGGAAACGGCCATCACCGAAGCAAAAGCCAACGGCTTTCTCGGAAATAATATTTTAGGCACTGGCTTCAACTGCGAGATCTATGTGCACCGCGGTGCGGGCGCTTATATCTGTGGAGAGGAAACGGCGCTGCTGGAAAGTCTCGAAGGCAAGCGCGGCAACCCGCGCATCAAGCCGCCCTTCCCGGCGGTGCGTGGCGCCTGGGATCGCCCGACGGTGGTGAACAATGTGGAAACGCTGGCAGCGGTGGTTCCCATCATCAATATCGGCGGAGAGGAATATGCGAAGATCGGCGTCGGCAAATCCACGGGCACCAAGCTGATCTCTGCCTGTGGCAACATCAACAAGCCGGGTGTATATGAAATCGACATGACGATTTCCGTAGAAGATTTTATTTACAGTGATGAATATTGCGGTGGCATCGCCAACGGAAAAAAACTGAAAGCCTGTATCCCGGGTGGTTCTTCCGTACCGATCCTGCCGGCCAACCTGTTGCTGCGCACGGTGAAGGGTGAAAAGCGCCTGATGAATTACGAAAGTCTTTCGGATGGTGGTTTTGCCAAGGGATCCATGCTCGGATCGGGTGGTTTTATCGTACTCGACGAAGACCAGTGCGTGGTGAAGAATACGCTCACCCTCGCACGTTTTTATCGTCATGAAAGTTGCGGGCAGTGTTCACCCTGCCGGGAAGGCACGGGCTGGATGGAAAAGATCCTTATGAATATCGATGCCGGAAAAGGAAAGAGCAGTGATATCGACCTGCTCTGGGATATCCAGCGCAAGATCGAGGGCAATACGATTTGTCCGCTGGGAGATGCCGCCGCGTGGCCTGTCGCTGCCGCGATCCGGCATTTCCGGGATGAGTTCGAGTGGCATGTGAAAAATCCGGAGGAGTGTTTGAGGAGGAATT
>CAZZYD010000346.1:0-3715 GCA_964658175.1 uncultured Puia sp.
ATCCTGGGAAATCGTTGAATGATCCGCCGGATCTATGGCAGTTGCTGTTCGTGTAAGCTGGGATGACGTTACCTGCCGGTGGTTTGAGCTGACATAAATCATCGCGCCGCCCACACCAATGCCGGCAAACAAAAAGAACCAGAAAATCGGTCTCCTGCGTTTCTTTTCCTTGTCGAGTTCGGTTTCCAGATTTTTCCATACAGCCGGGGACGGACTGAACTTCAGATCCTCCATTTTTTGCTGTACCTGTTGTTCAAATTTAGGGTCTGGCATAAGTCTCTGTTTTTGCATCCGTCGTAAACTTCTTCACCCACTGGATCAGCAGGTTGCGGGCGCGGGAATATTGCGAACGCGAAGTCGCCTCGTTAATGCCGAATATTTTTCCGATTTCCGCGTGACTGTATCCTTCAATTCCGTGCAGGTTAAAAATAGCCTGGTAACCGGAAGGCAACTGCCGGATCAGTTCCGCCAGGTCTTTCACATTTAAGAGCAAGGCGGGATCGTCGTTAGAGATGGGGTGCAGGGTGGTATCAGTAAAAGAAAGTTCCTGCTGGTAGTGCCGGCTTTTCTTCAGATAGTTGATCGCCGTATTCACCACGATCCGGCGTATCCACGCCCCCAGCGGTCCATCAAAGCGATACTGGTGAAGATTCTTATAAACCTTTATAAAGCCTTCCTGCAATACATCTTCCGCATCTTCCATGGATTTCGTATACCGAAAACAAACACCCAGCAGGTTTTCCGCGTACTGCTCATAGAGCATCTGCTGAGCAGGTCTGTTGCCTTTCAGGCAATCCTTAACAAGCTGACGATCGTCCATGTGCGACAAGTTGCATTCGTTTGACAAATAAACGATCAGAATCGTTGCATTCGGGTGTTTTTCGATGCCCTACCTTTGCTTTGCATGCAAAAATCTCTTTCCGAGCGCGACGGGCAGGTCATCTGGCATCCCTATACGCAGCATAAAGGCCTCGCAGCGCCTATCCCGATCGATCGCGCCGACGGCGCCCTGCTTTTCGATTTCGACGGCAACGCTTACATTGATGCCATCAGCAGCTGGTGGGTGACCCTTCACGGTCACGCAAATCCCTATATCGCGAAAAAAATATTTGAACAGGCCAGCCGCCTCGAGCAGGTGATCTTCACCGGTTTCACCCACGCGCCGGCCGTTGAACTGGCGGAACGCCTGCTGAAGATCCTGCCCGCAGGACAAAGCAAGCTTTTTTTTTCCGACAATGGATCCACGGCAGTGGAAGTGGCGCTGAAAATGGGGATCCAGTACTGGAAAAACAGCCCGTCGCCAACATCCCGAAAAAGAACAAAAATCCTTGCCTTTGCCAACGCCTATCACGGGGATACATTCGGGGCGATGAGCGTAAGCGGACGCAGCGTTTTTACCGATGCCTTCAGGGATTACCTCTTCGAGGTGATCGTAATCGATACACCCAACGCATCGAATATCGAGTCATTAAAAAATACGATCGCCATTCATGCGCCGGAAACCGCCTGCTTTATTTATGAACCCTTGCTGCAGGCGGCCGGCGGCATGCTCATGTATGAACCGGCATGGATGGATTTGTTGTTGGCAGAAATAAAAAAGCACGAAATCCTTACCATCGCCGACGAAGTACTGACCGGTTTCGGCAGAACCGGTACCTATTTCGCTTCGGCTCAGCTGGCGCAAACACCCGATATCATCTGTCTGAGCAAGGGGATCACCGGAGGCGCCATGGCACTGGGGGCGACTGCCTGCGTGCAGAAAATTTATGACGCCTTTCTGAGTGACGACCGGACGCACACGCTATTCCACGGTCATTCCTATACGGCCAATCCCATCGCCTGCGCCGCCGCACTTGCGAGCCTGGACCTGCTCGAAAAAAAAGCCTGTACCGATCAGATACAGGCTTTGACGAAGGCCAATAGAAAATTCATTGATGAAATGGATTCGGTCCGCATAAAAAATAAACGTGCCCTGGGCACCGTCCTGGCATTTGAGCTGGCATCCGGCATAGATGGTTACCTGAATCCGCATGGAAGCCTGATTCAACAACAGGCCATGGAAGCGGGCATCTACCTGCGGCCATTGGGCAATACCGTTTACATCATGCCGCCCTATGGCATTACGGAAGAACAACTAGCGCGGGTATATCATTTCCTGGACACGATAGTCATCAGGTAAGCGGCACATCCAGCTGGGTGGTATCCCACTCCACAAACATATCGGAACCTTCGAAGCGGATGGTCAACTGTTCGATGGGAGCTGCCAGTTTTTTCACCGGAATATCCGTGTGCAGCACATCCTTGTCTTTATACTGGTCGTACTTGAATGCACCCCACTGACCGACCTGCGAGTTCAGAATGAAGGTCCATTTGTCAGCATTCGGGATCGCAAATAAAGTATACGTGCCTGCCTTCACCGGCTTCCCGCCAAAAGTACCATCCTTTGGAAAAGTGATTTCGGTGGCTTCGTCTGCCCCTACCCGGTATACTTTTCCGTAAGGTTCCAGTGCCCCGAAAATGTCTCGGCCCTTTTTGTATGGACGGCCATAGGTGACTTTCACGTTGTCTTTGCTGGACACCGTCTCATGCGGGCTCTTTCTTTTCTGGCTGCAGGCAGCGAGGCCGATCAGCACAACGGCTGACAACAAAACGATCTTTTTCATGGTGGCAATAATTTTTTTATTATGAATCAATCTCTGTACCAACAAAATTAGGACTAATCGTGCTCCGTCAGTTTTTTTAATTCGGACAGTGAAACCTCCATTTCCGGTCCGAGCTGTTTTTCGTAAAACATCGAGGCCATACGCTCCCAGGGATACCAGCGCAGGGGAAAATCAAGTGTCCATTCCACCACGTTTTGCGGACCGGCCGCGGTGACTGTGAAAGTACCGTTAAAAGATTTTCCATTTGGCTTGGTCCATCCCGTCACAAACTTATCCGTGGAATCTGTTAGTATGATCATACGCACCGATGAAACCTTATCTCCTGCATAAAAACGGTTCCAGCTTTTCCATCCGGCAGTGTCACGCACCACGCGCATGATATTTTCCGGACTGGCTCGGATCGCCACAATCCGGTTTACCTGAATATGGTTCGGAAAAAGCAAGAAGACGAAAGTTAGTACGCCAAAAAGGACGACGATGCTGATCAGGATTAATTTCACCGCGTTTGTTTTACTCCCATTTAAAAGTACGGATTGCCGTGGCGTAGATCACCACGCCCCAGATGGCCAGGATGCCGATCTGCTTGCCGCAATCGCTTAGGTGGGCGCCTTCAAAAGCTACATTGCGCATCGCATCATTCAGCTGCTTCAATGGCAGAATTTCGCAGGCCTTGCGCAACCAGCCGGGAAAAGCGGCCGTGGAAAAAAAAGTTCCGCCCAGCAAAAACTGCGGAAGCGTAAATATATTGGCAAAGGGCGGGATCGAACTCTCATTCTTCGCCACGCTGCTGATGATAAAACCGAACCCCATAAACACGATCAGCCCCAGCAAACTCAGCGTAATCATTTCCAGGAATGTCTGCACCCCGTTGACCAGCGTGAAACCAAAAGCAAAATAGCCCATCAGGATAATGATGATGGCGGTCATGATCTGGAAGATCACCCGGCTGAGGGCCTCGCCGAATACGATATTCCGCCGGTTGATGGGGGTGGCAAAAAAACGTTTTAACACAAGGGTCTGGCGTAAATTAAAAAAAACAAAAGCGACCCCGA
>CAZZYD010000347.1:0-792 GCA_964658175.1 uncultured Puia sp.
CAGCACAGCAAATAGGGTGAGTACCGTGGATTCAAGCAAAAATTGCGAGACGAGTTGCGTCCTGCGCGAACCCATCACTTTTCGGATCCCGACCTCCCGCGCGCGGCGCGATGCACCGGCCGTGGAGAGATTCATGAAATTGATGCAGGCGATGAGGAGCATAAAACCGGCAATGGCGCTGAAAATGTAAATGTATTTTATGTCGCCGCTGGCTTCCATCTCATTGGTAGAATCGGAATGCAGGTGAATGTCGGTAAGTGGTTGCAGAAAAAGGCCCACGTCATTGCCTTTTTGTCTGAATTGTGCATAGGTCATACCCATCGCCTGCTCGAACTGCGGCCCCATATATTTTTCAACCAGCTTTGGCAGCCTTTGCTCGAGTTTTTTATAGTCAAAACCTTTGGGCAATACCAGGTAGGTAAAAAATCCGGAGGTCATAAAAGAAGGGGAGCGGCTTTCGTCCAGGGTTGCCATGGATGCAAACAAGCCAAAATGGAAATGTGAATTGACGGGTACATCTGCTGCAATGCCCGAAACCACAAAACTGCCTTTGAAATCTTTTGACTGGATGAGTTGACCGATGGGATCTGCGTCTCCAAAATATTTTTTGGCCACTGAGGTTGTGAGGATCACGGAATTGGGTTTCAATAATGCGGTCTGCGGATTTCCCCGCAACAAGGGAATGCTGAATATCTGGAAAAAATTACTGTCCACGAATGCAAACGCATCTTCCTTAAAAATGCGGTTGCCGATGCTGACGCGGGGAAGGCCACCCTGGTAAAGCCTGGTCGC
>CAZZYD010000347.1:802-3695 GCA_964658175.1 uncultured Puia sp.
TTCTTTTACTTCAGGATATTCCGTGAGGAGGGCCCGGGCCACGGGCGGCATCACATTGGCTTCCCGCATGCGCTCGCCCTGGATAGAACCCTTGAACAACACCCGAACGATCTGGTCGGCGCGGGTATTAAAGCGGTCGTAACTCAATTCATTTTGAATATACAGCCAGATAATCAGGCAGGTCCCGACGCCCAGCGAGAGCCCCAGGATATTGATGGCTGAAAATGCTTTGTTCCTCCACAAATTCCGAAAAGCGATTTGAATGTAATTCCTGATCATACCCATATGAATCCAAGCCGGTGCCAGATGGGTAAACGCCTGCAAATCATTTGGGTAGCTGTCAGCGATGATTCAGGTAGTGTACGATTCTGAACAGGCGGTGTACGAATATACCGGAAAGGCGAGGATGGCTCACATTCTGAATAGTTTTTAGGATCATTGCAGATCAATATTTCTTATGCAGGGTTTGCAGGCCGCTATCCGGTTTATTTCTGACCACTACTGGAAACTTTTCTGGATCGTTTTTCTTTGCCTATTGATCCCGGTCGCCAAACTCAACCGGGACAGTCAGTACCTGCGCACCCCCGCCACACCGCATGGAATATTTTCACTGCAAATGGCGGCAGACGATGCCGCCGCGCGCCAGATCGCGCAGCAATGGAACCGCGATACGATCAATCTTGCGCACAGCAGCCGTTGTTCCTGCCGGTCGGACAATTATAATTATCGCGATTCCGTACAGGCCACGCTGGATCCCGTGAACCTGCGCAGACTCGCCATCCAGGATCTTTACGCGGAATGCTGGCTCGCCCCCCTCTATTTTCTGTTCATCCTGATCGTCATGACAGGAATCAAAAATTACCTCTTCAACAAATCGGTTTCAATACCCTATCTCACGGTAGACAAAACGATGTTGCTGCTCACCAGCATCCCGCTGATTGCCTGTGTCTGTGATCTCGTTTCAGCCGCCGGTGTGCTCCATTACCTCACCGAACCGTCGGCGACCGGATGGTTCTCCATGCCTTTTTGCCATTTCCTGTCACTCGTTAAATTCGGATTGCTCGGTTTAATCGTGGTAGTTTATTTACCAGTACGCGCTTACCAGGCCGGTTTGCTTGCGCGGCTCTCCGATTATCTCCACGCGAAACTTTTTCAATGCTGGCGCTACCGCGTACTGCTGGCAGGTATTGTACTGGCTGCCTTGCCGGTCTGGTTCATGGACCAGGGCCAGGATCTGCTGGTCAACATCAATGAATCCAGTATGGGCGTCGGATTATTCCTTGGTTTCATTGCGGTGACCGCTTTCCTCAACTGGTATCTGGCAAAATTGTTTTTTGCCAATCAGTACCAGCCGCCGTTAATGCCTATCACGGAACAAGTGCTGATCAGGATCGAAGACCTGGAGAAAGAAAAAAAAGCAAGCCGGTTTCTCGGAACCGTGTGTTTTTTAATTCCCGCTTTTGCGATCCTCAAAGCACTCGACGCATTCAAGATCAGTTACGACCTGGATTTTTTTCCGCCGTCGGTCTGGCTGCTCTCGGCAATGGTCATTGTGTATGCTGTTCTGCAGGGTGACCTGCTGCGAAAATATTTTGACAGACTTCCGGAATCCCTCCGGCGGCGCGGATCTCTTTTGTTGCTGACGGTGCTCGCCATGCTGGTACTGGTGATTCCCGGCATCTTCCTGCTGCACCTGCAATGGCGGGGGAAGAAGGCTGATATTCAGCCATCCTCACTGACCTATATTTCCATCGATCTCGTGTTGATGTCGGTTGCCTTTTTACTGTTCGTATCGCTCCGCGAGAAAGTATTCCGGAAGCCCTGGCTCACCGTACGCATTGGCGGCCCGGTGTATATTCCTGCCGCCATCGTTTCGTTTTTATTCCTGGTGATCAATGTGCACCCGCTGCTGTTTGCCTCGCTTCCCTTTAATTTCCTGGCGCTGCCCGTGCTGTATACCGGCTGTATTTTTTATACACTCCTGTTCACATTTCTGATCCGGGTGAGCATGTGGCAAAAGATCAATGTCACATTTTTGCTTGTTGTCATCTGCTTCTTGCTGAATGTGAGTATCCCCAGCCGCTACCACAATGTGCGGCTCCTGGCCAACCCGGAAAACAGGATTTTCAACCGGCAACGGCTGCTGGATGATTATTTCGCCGACTGGCTGCGATTCAGAAAAAATGAAATCGATACGGCCAGTTGTAAAACCTATCCCGTATTCCTGGTGAACTGCTACGGTGGCGGCATCCGCGCCGCGTCATTTTCAACCCTGGTGGTCCGGCAGCTGAATGATTCCGTTGCCGCCTGGCAGGGTAACGACAATGGATTCGAACATTTTGTATTTTCCTATTCCGGCGCATCTGGCGGCACCATTGGCGCATCCGTGCTTTGTGCGGCCAGGTATACATCACTGAACCAGCATGCCCGTATTCAGGTCAGCGATTCCATGCTTACGTCTTTTTACAACAAGGATTTTCTGACGCCGCTGATTTCGGGTATGCTTGGCCGTGACCTTTGGGCGGCTGCCACAGGTACCGATTGGTGGACTGACCGGGCGGTGGTGCAGGAACGGCTTTGGGAAAAGCACCTCGGTCAGGATCTTGGCATCCATTATGAAAAAGATTTTTATTCATACTGGGACACGGCCCTGGACAGCCGCTACGAAGTGCCCCTGCTGTTCTCGAATACCTGCAATGTGGATGACGGACTCAAAGGGATCATATCTCCCGTGCGGCTGCTGCATGAGCAGTTTCCCGCCACGGATTTTGTCGATGCCCAGCTGGATACGGGCCGCACGCTGGCCCTCAGTTCGGCAGCATTTCTCAGTGCGCGTTTTCCGATCATCAGTCCTACGGGAAAAATGGCAGCCAATTATCATTATATGGATGGC
>CAZZYD010000348.1:0-3692 GCA_964658175.1 uncultured Puia sp.
CAGGGCCTTCAGCGCGTGCTGCGCCGCGATACCGAAATGATTGGAGTTTTGTACCGCCACCCAACCGCTGCCCACCTGTGCCGCTTTGGCGATGGCGAGGTCTATTGCAAAAGGCGCCACGACAAGTCCGAGGCCGCGGTCTCCATCCACGACAGCCGTCGACGGTGTCTGGTGAATGATTTTCATCGCCGGCGCGGGATTTGCGCGGCCGGCTTCCCAAAGCCGCACATAACCGCTCAGCCTTGCGATCCCATGGGAATCAACGCCCCGCAGATCGGCACTCAGCAGTCCCACAGCCGCAGCAGCGGCCTGCGGGGGCGGACAGCCAATCGCCAGAAAAACCTGTTCGGTAAACAGCAGGAGACGTTCGTAGTCGAATTTTTTTTCGTTCATATCAGCACCGCAAATATCGTTGATGCCGCCATTCGATCCTGCATCATTTTGATCGCTCTGTCAAAATAAAAAAATGCTTCCCGAACAAACGGAAAGCATTTTCTTGAAAAGATCCTGGAAATTAAAACGGGAGATCATCAACCGGGCCATTCAGGTCTGCGCCGGAAGAAACGGGCGACATCGAACCGGATGACTGATTGGAATAACTGTCGTTGCCATAGTTGCTGTTGCCGCTACCTTCATTATTGCTTTTCCCTCCCAGCAGTTGTACGCTGAATACACGGAGCGTAAGCGAAGTTCCCTGCGTGCCATCCGTCTTCTGGTAAGTGCGGAGTTCAGGCGTACCCTCTGCATATACCTGCGTACCCTTTTTAAGGTATGGCGCAATGCCGGTTTTTTCTGTCCAGTACGCGCATTCCACCCAGATCGTTTTATCTTTCTGGTTCCCCTGCGCATCCCTGAATTTCTCTGTATGGGCTACATTGAAATTGATCACATTTTTCCCGTTCACGAGGTTGGTAATACAATCCTTACCCAGATTTCCGATAACTTGTAATTTGATCATAACGTGTAATTTTTAGCTGCGTACTATAATTGTTTGATAGGGCAATTTACAGGTTTTCGAAGGCTGACAAATACTATTTTCAGGGAATAAGTATCTTTGCCGGCTATGAGCAGGAAAGGAAAAGTTTTGGTGGCCATGAGCGGCGGCATCGACAGCACGGTTACCGCGCTGATGCTGCATGATCAGGGCTATGAGGTTGTGGGGATTACGATGAAAACCTGGGACTACGCCAGCGCCGGATCTTCCAAAAAGGAAACGGGATGCTGCAACCTAGACAGTTTTAATGATGCCCGCATGGCCGCCGTACAGCATGGTTTTCCGCACTTTGTGCTGGATATACGCGACGAATTCGGCACTGCGGTCATCGATAATTTTGTGGAAGAATACCTCGCCGGGCGCACACCCAACCCCTGCGTGATGTGCAATACGCATATTAAATGGCGCGCCCTGCTGAAAAGGGCTGATGCCCTTGATTGTGAGTTCATTGCCACGGGTCATTATGGTAATATCCACCAGCACGATAACGGCCGTTACTTTATCAGCAAAGGCATGGACGAGCTCAAGGACCAGAGCTATGTACTCTGGGGGCTCCAGCAGGACCTGCTGGCGCGGACAATGCTGCCCCTGGGGAACTTCCGGAAACCGGCCATCCGACAGATGGCCATCGATTATGGTTATCCCGAACTGGCCAAAAAGAGCGAGAGCTATGAAATCTGTTTTGTGCCGGACAATGACTACCGCGGGTTTCTGAAGAAAAAAGTGCCGGGACTGGAAGCGGCCGTTGAAAATGGCGATTTCCTCGATACCGCCGGCCGGGTGATCGGTAAACACCGCGGGTATCCGTTTTATACGATCGGACAGCGCAAAGGGCTGGATATCGCCCTGGGCAGACCCGCGTATGTTACGGCGATCCATCCGGAAAACAATACTGTAACATTGGGAGAAGAAGAAGACCTGTCAAAGCAGGAATCCCTGGTGGGCGGACTGAATCTGATGAAATACGATCAGATCACACCCGGCATGGAAGTGCTCACAAAAATCAGGTATAAGGATAAGGGCAGTCTTAGCAATATTTTTCCCGAAGGAAATAAGCTCCGCGTGCAGTTTTATGATTCCGTGAAGAGCATAGCCCCGGGACAAAGCGCGGTCTTTTATGAAGGAGATGATGTGATCGGAGGCGGTATCATCCAGCGTTAAGGATTTTTTCACAATACACGAATAAACTTTCTTTACCACCGGCGGTCTGTATATAGGATTTAATCATCTTAAAAATATATACAATGAAAACAATTCTTACCCTCCTGATGGTGGTGCTCATGAGCATCACGGGAATCGCCAGCCTTCGTTTATTCATGATGGACCATTGGACCGTTTCTGCATTCCTCACGCTCGTGGTCGTCAGCTCCCTGATCCTTTGCATCGAACTGCTGACCAACCATGCAGACGAAGCTGAAAAATATTCCCTGCGCTAGTAAATCATTGCAGGCTATGAAAACGGCAACAGTTCCCGAACCGGGCTGTTGCCTTTATTTTTTACTGCCGGCTGTACAAAGGAATCGTGATCAGCTCCGGCTGGCGTTGGTTGTACAAAGGATTCATCAGCCAGTTGAAAATATGACTGCCCGCACTCAGTACCCAGTTGGAGGAAGGACGCTGCGAAGGATCGAAATAATCGGCTGCTTCCACTTTTATCTTTACCGCGATCACCTGCTGTTTTTCAAACTGTCCTTCGAGGTGTTGAAATAATCCTGTCGCCATGATCTCTTCCTCGTCGTTCACCAGTGTGGCGGTACCGCCGATCTTCAGATAGAAACCGGTACCCTTTTTAAAGAAATCCAGCTTGGCCGGAATTTCCGGATCGAAGGCTTCGATCAGGTGCGCAGGTTTCGGGATGACGAACCATATATTACCCGCTTCGTCCATGTCAGCCACCTGCACCACATGGGTTGGCAGCTTGATCAGGGAAGCGGATTCCGTTACAAACAAGGCGCTTTGCAGGGTCCTGATTTTTTCCTGGAGAAAGGTCACGGGAAGATTCGTTGTCATAGCTTTTCGTTTCCGGAATGGTGACAATTGGCATACCATTCTGGCGAAGGATGATAACGAAGGGATTAGCCATCGAGGCGCAGCTGCTTCCGTCCTTATTTGGGATCGAAATTCCAGAAACTACTCCCGGGCATTTTTTATGTTAAAAGATAGGATATCTGCTTTTTTTTTATATCAATCCCTGGAGAAACGGATCGTTGTAGTCAGCGATGAAATGCAAAATGTTTTTATACCCGTCGAACTCATTTCGGCTATGGATCGTCGTTATAGCGACGCTTTGCATGCCGCCATTGTCCGCTGCCTCGATGCCTTTGGGCGCATCTTCGAATACGACGCAGTCCGCGGGCTCAATATTCAGCAACCCGGCGCATTTTAAAAACACTTCGGGGTCGGGTTTTCCGCGCGCCACATCGTCGGCACTCACGATGCATTTGAAATAATGGCGGATATTGAGCCGGTCGAGTACGAAATCGATGTTGAAGGGAATAGCCGCCGTGCCGATCGCCATGGGAATGCCTTTGGCAGACGCTTTATCCAGGAAGGCAGGCAGTCCTTCGATCAGCCGCAGGCTGGGCAGAAAGGCTTCCTGGTATTTCTTTTCCTTGTCCAGGGAAATCTGATCCATTTCGGCGACGGTAAACCTGTCCGGACCAAAGATCCGGATGAGCAGTTCGTCATTCTTGCCAAA
>CAZZYD010000349.1:0-2546 GCA_964658175.1 uncultured Puia sp.
AGCAGGCCATGAAGTACAAATATTTTTACTAGGCGAAGCAGTAAGCTTAATGCGCGACAGTACCTTAAATGCTATTACACCAGTAGGTTGGCCCCCGCTAAAAGAAATTTTTCCAAAAGTATTGGCTAACAAAATCCAGATTTATGCTTGTGGTGCTTGTTGCAGGGCTCGTGGAATTTTGGACACTGATCTGCAAAATAAAAACGCCAAATTCGGTAGTCCCCAGATTTTTGTGGGATTGACGGAGTGGTGCGATAAAATTATTACGGAATAATTTTTCTTTATAAATAGAGATAGTAGTCATGCAACAACCGGATAAATTCCGGCGTATACTGCTGAGCGGTATCCTTTATGCTGATCTCTTCTTCCTCACAACTCAATTTTTTTCGCTCGAAGCGGAGCATGCCACGAAAGAAACCATGCGCCGGTGTTTGGCGTACATGGCAGCGGCGGGCGGGATGAAAGCCGGTCGCCTCCGCCAGTTGAATAAAAGTTTCTACGCGGTGCCATGGAAGCAGGATCGAAAAATGACCCCTGCTGCACAGATTCCGGTCGATCGCATCCAGGCAGGCTTCCAGCGTCAGCGATTCGGAATGCATCGCGCGGTTTCGTCTGACGGACGAAGTTTCCAGGTCGTTCTCATAAAAAGGCGGGTTCACTATGAGACCTGCATATTTTTCAGGAAAGGAATGCGTACGCACATCTCCGAAGAATACTTGTAATTGCGCTGACCAGGGACTGTCCGACAGATTTTTTTTAAGTTGCGAAAATCCTGCTTCATCCAGTTCGATGCCGTCAACCGTAAATCCCCGTTGCGCCAGCATCAACATCAGCAGACCGGTACCGGCGCCGATGTCCAGCAATTTGCCATCGCTTTTTATATCCTGTGCACACCAGGCGCCAAACAGGCAGGCATCGGTAGTGACTTTCATCGCCGCCATTTCCTGTTCGACACGGAATTGTTTAAACTGAAAATAGGGATTAGTCGCGCGCACTGGCAGCGGTTTCAAGAGAAGAAAAATCTTTCGCCAGGAATTTGTGATAACCTGTAATGGCGATCATTGCCGCGTTGTCGGTGCAGTATTCAAAGGCGGGAATGCTGGTCTGCCAACCCCGGGTTTTTCCCATCTCTAAAAATGCGGTGCGCAGGCCACTGTTGGCGGCCACGCCACCGGCGATGCAAAGCCGGTGAATGCCGGTTTCCTGGGCGGCGAGTGAAAATTTATTCAGGAGGATCGTCACAATTCGATGCTGGATCGAAGCACAGATATCGGCAAGGTTCTCTTCCACGAAAGCCGGATTTTTTTTTGTCTGATCCTGGATAAAATACAGGATGGCCGTCTTCAACCCGCTGAAACTGAAATTGAGTCCGGGTATTTTTGGTTCGGGAAATGGAAACCGATGCGGGTTTCCAGATTTCGCATACCGGTCGATCAACGGACCGCCGGGATAGGGGAGGCCGAGCAGTTTCGCGGATTTATCAAAAGCTTCACCGGCGGCATCATCGGTGGTCTCACCGAGAATCGTAAGATCGGAGGGACTATTGCAACGCACGATCTGCGTATGGCCACCGCTAACTGTCAGACATAAAAATGGAAATTCCACGCCGGCGAGCAGGTTTGCCAGCACATGCGCCTGCATGTGATGCACTGCAATGAGCGGTACCTGCCAGGCGAGCGACAGCGATTTGGCAAATTCGCTACCTACCAGCAGGGAGCCGATGAGTCCCGGCGCCTGCGTAAAGGCCACTGCGGAAATCTCTTCTTTGCGACAGCCTGCTTTGACGAGCGCCTGGTCGACTACGGGCACGATGTGCTGGATATGCGCGCGACTGGCCAGTTCAGGCACCACACCGCCGTACTGGCTGTGGATCTCCTGAGACGCAATGATATTGGAAAGGATCTTCCCATCGCGGCAAACGGAAGCGGCCGTTTCATCGCAGGAAGATTCAATGGCTAAAATGGTAACAGGCAATGAGATTGATTTTGGATGGCAAAGATACCACAGACTCAGGTATTGGAACGGATGGCGACCACCGGGTCCATTTTTGCGGCCGTGATGGCCGGGATAATGCCCGCGGCGACGCCCACCACCAGACAGATGGTGACAGCCAGCGCGATCACATTGCCGGGGATCAGTACTTTAAAACTGAAGATGGAAGACAGGATCAGCGCCAGTACCGATACGGCGATCAGGCCGATGAGTCCGCCAATAAGGCATAGAAAAGTGGATTCCAATAAAAATTCCGCGACGATCGTCGACTTCTTTGCGCCGATCGCTTTTTTCAACCCGATCTGGGCCGTGCGTTCGCGCACCGTGACAAACATGATATTGGCGACGCCGAACATACCGACGATCAGCGATAACGCGGCAATGATCCATCCACCGAGGTTCAGGTTACCGAGCAGCGGATCCAGCGTATGGCTGAGCGTATCGATGTCGTTCAGTGAATAGTCGTCATCCTGTCCGGGTTTTAATTTATGCAGCGACCGCATGGCGCCCGTCAGTTCATCCTTGAAGGCCGGGATCGTAATATTGTCTTTACC
>CAZZYD010000349.1:2556-3690 GCA_964658175.1 uncultured Puia sp.
CCAGTATGCGCGGATTGGAATCTTCAGAACGTATGATTTGTTTCATGACGCCATAAGGCATGATGATGCAGTTGTCGTATTCCCACATATCAAAAAGACTCTTACCCTGTTTGGCGATCACGCCGACTACGACCACGGGTTTACTGTTTTTGAGCCGGATCGTTTGTCCGATCGCTTTTTCCGGTCTGCCGAAAATCTTTTCCGCCACGCCGTTTCCGATGATGGCGACCGTAGACGATTTGTCGAAATCAGAAGGCAGGAGATAATGTCCTTCGGCAATTTCGAACCTTTCCATTTTCGCAAAATCTTCGGTAACTCCGTAATAGTTTACGGATTTTAAGATATCGTTGCCGTACTCAATGGATTCGTTGTTTGAAATCATGAAAGCCGCGCTCTCGAGGGTGGGCACGCGGTCCTTGAGTGCCTGCACTTCTGCAAATTTCGGATCGGGTCTTTTGATAAATTTCCACCAGGGATAGTCGTTGTCATTGCGGTATTCCCATTTATCTATAAAGATGGATTTGCCGCCGAGCGATTTGATATCCGTCTGAACCGCCGATTTCATGCTGCTAACGGTAGCGACCACACTGATGATACAGAAGATGCCGAACGTGATCCCCAGCAACGAGAGCGCCGTACGCAATTTATTGGAACGGAATTCGGCAAAAGCCATGGCCAGGCTGGTGCTTACAATATTGAAGAATTTCCGCATGGCATGAAGATAAGAATTATCCCGATCAGAAGAAGCGGGCGTTCCAGGTTCGGGTAAACCGTTTTCCTTTTTCTAGCCGCTGGATGCCTTCCTTGTCTTCCAGTTTTCCGTTTGCCGTCACCGAGTCAGCGATCCCGCACCAGGGTTCGATGCATAAAAAATTGGCGTCTTTGGCAGACCAGATGCCGAGGAAAGGAAAATCCGGATAGTGAAACTCGAGTCCGTGCGGGGTTTTACTGCTCAGGATCGACACGGTATCGGAGGCCGTGTGTTTGAATACCAGCGCATCCTGGTAAAACAGGGGTTTCACGAGGTTGAGGCGGTCGGTATTGTTCAACAGCGGAATGGGTTGCTGCTCAATCAGTCCGTCTGCCGAAATCGGCCAGCGCGAAAGGTTTTCGGTTTGTCCGAAACGCAGGTAG
>CAZZYD010000350.1:0-3683 GCA_964658175.1 uncultured Puia sp.
AACTTATATTTATTTTAAAAATATTTATCACCCATGAGTGGTACAAGCAGCAATTACTGGATGATCGTCAATAGCAATGGAACAGAAGATGCACCGGTAAAGGTCGATTTTATCAATCTGAAAAAAGCTTCCATGATACTCCGGGCCCTGAACCATAAGCTCAGGCAGCAGATCGTGCGCATTCTCGACGAACATAAAAAACTCACGGTAACGGAACTGTATATCCACCTGCGCCTCGAACAATCCGTCGCCTCCCAGCATCTTGCGATCCTGCGCCGGGCTGGCATCGTCAAGACCGAAAGGGAAGGGAAATTCATCCATTATACAGTTAATCATCAGCGCATTGGCCATATCATGAAGACCGTAGAAGACCTGATCGACTGATTTTTCGTAATTTTGCCGCATGTATATTAAGCAACTGTATACGGGATGTTTAAGTGAAGCGGCTTATTATGTTGAAAGCAACGGGGAATCTGCCATCATCGATCCCCTGCGGGACATTGAAGAATACCTGCTCCTCGCCAAAGAAAGAAAATCTTCCATAAAATATATTTTCGAAACTCATTTTCACGCAGACTTCGTGAGCGGGCACCTGGACCTCGCCGAAGCTTCCGGAGCGCCCATCGTTTACGGACCAGATACGGAAACTGCCTTTCCCATTTACAAGGCCACCGACGGCGAGCGTTTCAAGCTGGGCGATATTACGATTGAAGTCCTGCACACCCCGGGTCATACCCTCGAATCTTCCTGCTACCTGATCCGCGATAAAGCCGGGAAGCCGCATGCATTGTTCACCGGAGACACTTTATTTGTCGGTGATGTGGGCAGGCCCGACCTCAGTAGCGGGAACCTCAGCCAGGAAGAACTTGCCGGCATGTTATGGCAATCCCTGCAGACGAAAATACTGCCCTTGCCGGACGACCTGATCATTTATCCTGCACATGGCGCCGGAAGCAGCTGCGGAAAAAACCTTGGTCCGGATACATATAGTACGCTGGGCGAGGAAAAGAAATCGAACTATGCCCTGCAGACCGCCAACCCGGAAGATTTTATCAGGGCAGTGACGGAAGGACTGAATGCCCCACCCAATTATTTCCCGATCAATGCAAGGATAAACAAAGAAGGCTACGGAAGTCTGGATGAGGTGATGGAGCGTGCGCTCCGGCCGCTTTCTGTGCCGGATTTTCAGGACAGCATTCGCCGGGATGACACGGTGATTCTTGACACCCGGGATGCATCGGTGTTTACGGATGGTTTTGTGCCCGGCTCCATCAGTATCGGCCTGGATGGCCGGTTTGCCGAGTGGGCCGGAAGTCTTCTGCCCTTTGACAAAACGATTGTACTCGTAACCGATCCGGGAAAAGAAAAAGAAAGTGCCGTGCGCCTGGCGCGCGTTGGCTTTGATAAAATGCAGGGCTATTTGCAGGGAAGTTTCGCCGCCTGGCGTGCTGCAGAAATGCCGATCGACATGATCGTGAATGTCGAGGCAGATGAGATGCTGATGGACCTTCCCTTTGATGATAAAATCGTTGTGCTCGATGTGCGCCGTGAGCCGGAATTTGCCGATGGACACCTCAAGGATGCGCAGAATATGCCGCTGGATACGTTGACGGATCCCGGTACGATCGCGCTCGTGGAAGAAAATGACAACGTCTATATCCATTGTGCGAGTGGTTACCGGAGTGTGATTGCCGCGTCGTTGCTCAAGCGCCAGGGCATCCACAATCTGCACAATGTAACGGGGGGATGGTCGGCGATCAAGGAACAGCCGAATGTCGACATCGTGCAGGACAAGGCACAGTTGAACTAAACCATTCCTGCTGTTGTTTTGTTGACCGGTTTCAACGTCCATGCATGTATTATCCGCTGTACGGTTTAATTTACCTGATTTCGCTGCTGCCGATGTTCGTGCTCTACGGGATGTCTGATCTTGCAGCCTTCCTTTTATGTTATGTGATAAGGTACCGGAGACAGGTGATCATTGAAAATCTTGCGCGGGCCTTCCCTGAAAAAACGGCGGCTGAGCGGCAGAAAATCCTGCGCATGTTCTACCATCATTTTGCTGATTCGCTGATTGAAACGCTGAAGATGTTGTCTGCCAGCGAAGCTTTTATCCGCCGGCATTTTGTGGTCGACAATCCCGGGATCTACGAGCAGTATTACCAGCAGGGGAAAAAAGGACAGCTTCACCTGGGTCATATCTTCAACTGGGAATTTGCGAATATGGCGTTGCCGCTGGAAACGGCTTACCGGTTCATCGTGATCTATATGCCCATCACCAATAAAATTTTCAACCGGCTGTTCACCAGGCTCCGGTCCCGTACCGGCACGGTGCTGGTGTCGGCTACGCAAACCAGAAAGGACATGCTTCGTTACCGCAACGACCAGTATCTGCTGACGCTGGTGGCGGACCAGGTACCCGGGGGACCGGAGATCGGTTACTGGCTCGACTTTTTCGGTTATCCGGCACCGTTTGTCAGGTCCCCCGAGCGCGGCGCGCGGGCAGGAAATGTGCCCGTGTTTTTTGCATATATCTACAGGATCAAAAGAGGATATTACCGGGCTACGGTTTCCCTGGCGTGTAAAGAGCCGGCCGGACTACCGGAAGGAGAACTCACCCGGCGTTATGTCAAGTTTATGGAAGACAGCATCCGGCGCGATCCGCCGAATTATCTGTGGAGCCATAAGCGCTGGAAATATCCGTATCAGGATGCTTACCGTAAGAATTGGATCGGGACGAATCCGCCGCCGTCGAAGGGACTGGGATAAATGGGATATTTTGGGATTTATGGGACATGGATCTGTATCAGTTCGATCTCGCTCTCACATGTGAGACTGCAACACCAATCAGTCCGCGAAAAATCCATGTCCCACCAATCCCAAAAAAATATCCCAATAAATCCCAGTTTGCTAAAATATTTAGTATATTCGTATCAGCATTTAAAGCTTCCTGTTATGGTAAAAAACGTGAAAAGCCTTGCTGGCACAACAATTGAAACATCTGTGAAAACAGGTTCGATGGAAACGATCGTACAAAATATGCCGGGTTACCGGATGAATGAATACATGCTGGTGCTGGTGCCCCATGAGGAGCTTCGGAACCGGATCATGCTGCTGAAGAAGGAATTTGCGGAGAAGTATCAATCGTCCTTTGCCGTCTGGGGCAAGCCTCACCTGATGCTGGCGAAATTCACCCAGTATGAAATGATGGAAGAGCGGATCGTTCACCGGTTGAAGACCATCGGCATGGGGTATCATCCGCTTAAAGTGGAACTGAAGGATTTCGGTAGTTTTCCCACGCACTCGATTTATGTAAACGTCACCAGCAAGGAGCCCATCCGGAACCTGGTAAAGGAGATAAAGGATGCGCAGCGTCTCATGAAAATTGACAATGAACACAAGCCGCATTTTATGGATGAGCCGAATTTTATCATCGGCCGGCGGTTGTTGCCCTGGCAGTTTGAGAAGGGCTGGCTGGAATATTCAAACCGTCATTTTACCGGCCGCTTTGTAGCCGACAGCATGATGCTGCTCAAACGGCGGGAAGGAGAAAAAGCCTGGCAGATCGCCCAGCGTTTCGAATTTCAGAATTTACCCGTCAGCACCCGTCAGGGTGAATTATTTTTCTAGTCTGCTTTCCCATTTATCATGAAGAAACCATTGCGCCAGGACCAGGTGCCGGT
>CAZZYD010000351.1:0-3662 GCA_964658175.1 uncultured Puia sp.
GGATCCTAGCTGGTTCGATATTAATTTCGCTTCAGATGCGATCATCAACCATCCCGCACCGTCATCCAGCGCCGTGCCTGCGCGAGGACGCAACGAATCGCTGTTATGACACCGGCGAAGTAGCGGCTTCCCTCTCAAACCGAAAGCAACACCGAACCAATAAAAATCCATATCCCACCAATCCCAAAAATATCCCACACTGTCCCAGTCACAAAATTATCCCACACTATCCCAGTCCCTCGTACAGCACACTCGCGCCCTGACCAACCCCTACGCACATCGTAGCCAGTCCATACCCCGACTTCCGGCGGCGCATTTCATGCAGCAGGGTTCCGGAGATACGCACCCCGCTGCATCCCAGCGGATGGCCAATGGCAATGGCCCCACCATTCACATTCACTTTTTCAGGATCGAGTTTGAGGTCATGGATGCAGGCGAGCGACTGGGCGGCAAAAGCCTCATTGAGTTCAACCAGGTCGAGTTGTTCGATACCGATCCCTGCACGCTTTAGCGCTTTCAGGCTTGCGGGCACGGGACCCATGCCCATAATGGATGGATCTACCCCGGCGACGGCCATTGAACAGATCCGCGCGATGGGCTCCAGCTGGTATCTTTTCACGGCGTCTTCGCTGGCGAGCAGCATGGCGGCAGCGCCGTCATTTAATCCGGAGGAGTTTCCTGCCGTCACGGTCCCGTCTTTTTTAAATGCGGGTCTCAGGCGTTCAAGTTTTTCCAGGGAGGTCTCGCGCGGGGGTTCATCGCGCGACAACCAGCTGATGAGTTTATCGTGAATCAGCTCCACGGCAATGATTTCGTCGTTCCATTTATCGGCGGCGAGGGCGGCAAAATATTTTTCCTGGGAGGCGAGCGCAAAAGCATCCTGCTGCACTCGGGAAATCTTCCAGCGCTCGGCCACATTCTCCGCTGTTTCACCCATCGAAAAAGGGTAATAGGCTTCCGCCAGTTTCGGATTGGTAAAACGCCAGCCGATGGTGGAATCGACCATTTCGGCCTGACGGCCGAATGCCTGCGGCGATTTGCTGATCACATAGGGCGCGCGGGTCATGCTTTCGACTCCTGCCGCGATAAACAGGTCGCCGTCGCCGCAGGCAATCGCCCGGGCGGCGTCCATGATGGCCTGGAGCCCGGATGCGCAAAGACGGTTTACGGTATTTCCGGCAACCGTCACCGGCAGACCCGCCAATAGGGCGGCCATCCGCGCCACATTCCGGTTGTCTTCCCCGGCCTGGTTGGCGGCGCCCGCTATCACATCTTCAATGGACTGAGGATCAATAGAATCGTTTCTTTCCAGGAGCGCCCGCAGGCTATAGGCCAGCAGGTCGTCCGGGCGGATCGACGAAAGGATGCCACCATATTTTCCAACGGGTGTTCGAACGACATCGATAACGTATACAGGGTTCATGACCGCAATTTATCCCATTAATCCCACGCATCCCGCCATCCCAGTGTATCTTTGCCGCTTCAATGAAATCAGCTATTACTAATATCAGGACCCTGTCCAAACAGGAACTGACAGACTATTTTGAACAGATTCAGGAGAAAAAATTCAGGGCCGCACAGGTCTACGAATGGATCTGGCAAAAACATGCCTTCAAATTCGAAGACATGACGAACCTCAGCAAGGATCTCCGCGCCCACCTGGCGGAAAATTTCACCTTCCCGGCACTCGGCATCGACGCCACCCAGTACAGCGCCGATGGCACCGTCAAGAACCGCTTTAAGACCTTTGACGGCCACCTGGTGGAAGGCGTGCTGATCCCCACGGAGCAAAGAAAAACCGCCTGCGTATCTTCCCAGATCGGGTGCTCGCTCAGTTGCAAATTTTGCGCAACCGGTTATATGGAGCGCGAGCGCAACCTGAGCTTTGATGAAATTTACGATCAGGTCGTGCTCATCAACCAGCAGTCCGAACGCATCCATGAGAAAAAACTCAGCAATATCGTCTTCATGGGCATGGGAGAACCCCTCCTGAATTATAAAAACGTGCTGCGCTCCATCGAGCGCATTACCGCGGCCGACGGACTGGGTATGAGCCCCAAGCGCATTACCGTTTCCACCGCCGGCGTAGCCAAGATGATCCGCCAGCTGGGAGACGATAAAGTAAAATTCAAACTCGCCCTTTCGCTCCATGCCGCCAACGACAGCAAACGGCACGAGATCATGCCGATCAACGACACGAACAATATCCGCTCGCTCGTGGATGCGCTTAACCATTTCTACAAACAGACGGGCAATGAAATCACGCTGGAATATATCCTGTTCCGTGACTTTAACGACAGCGAAAAAGATGCCGCCGAACTGGTAAAACTCTACCGGCAGATTCCCGCAGACCTGGTCAATATCATCGAGTACAACCCCATCGCCAACGCCCTGTATGCAAAACCAGCCGATGAAGTGGTGGATGCGTTCATGCGTCACCTCGAAGCAAATAAGGTCAATGCCCGCCTGCGCAGAAGCCGGGGAAAAGACATCGACGCAGCTTGCGGACAACTGGCCAATAAAACCGCCTGACGGGCATCTTCCGGTGTTTTTAATATCTTCGACTGAACGGACATGAAAAGGAAAACAGACAATTTCAATAAATTCTATAACCGCAAACGGAACAGCGCGGTAAAAGAAGAGATCAAACAGGAAAAAAAAGCCGTTAAGAAAGAGCGGAAAGTGGCCGTGGACCGCCATTTCGAAGAAAAAAGAAACCGCAAAGCGTTGCTGGCCGACCAGCAGTCGGCAGACGGGTCAGCACCGGCCCGTACGGTAAATCCGGCCCCTCAAAATGCCGCCGGGAGTCTCCCGCTCAACAAGTACGTGGCGCATTCCGGCGTTAGTTCCCGCCGCGCCGCAGCCCTCCTGGTAAAAGAGGGAAAAGTTACCGTCAACGGCGCCGTGGTCACCGATCCCGGCACCAAAGTGTTGTATACCGATACGGTGAAAGTGAGCGGAAAAAAAGTGACCGTCTCCAGCCATTTCGTGTATATCCTCCTCAATAAACCGAAAGATTACCTCACCACCACCAGCGATCCGCAGGGTCGAAAAACGGTGCTGCAGCTGATCAAAACCGCCACGGAAGAGCGGGTATATCCGATTGGCCGGCTGGATAGGAATACCTCCGGTGTGCTGCTGCTCACCAACGACGGCGACCTGTCGCAAAAACTCTCGCACCCGAAGAATGAAGTGAAGAAAATCTATCATGTGGGCCTTGACAAACCGCTGACCAAGGCCGACTTTGAAAAAATCGCCGATGGCGTTACGCTGGAAGACGGCCCCGCAAAAGTGGATGCGATTGCGTATACCGATGTCAAGGACAAGACGCAGATCGGCCTGGAAATCCACAGCGGCAAGAACAGGATCGTCCGGCGTATTTTCGCAGAACTGAAATATGACGTGCGTACCCTCGACCGCGTTACCTACGCAGGCCTGACGAAAAAAAATGTACAGCGCGGCAAATGGCGGTTTCTGACCGAAAAAGAAATCAGGATCCTGAAATACCTGAAATCATAAAATCATTTCGCGGCGATTACAGCGGCCACGAAAAAATTACAGCATGAAATTTCCCGAAATAATTGCCGAAACGGATGCCTTTATCGTATTGAATAAACCCCCGGGCTTGCTCAGCGTACCTGATCGCATGCAAACCTCCACTT
>CAZZYD010000352.1:0-3599 GCA_964658175.1 uncultured Puia sp.
CAAAGAGTCCTTCGGCTGTGGCGAATTCATGGACCTGATGCCGATGGGCGACTGGGCGAAAAAGACCGGCCTGCGGCTCATCCAGATCCTGCCCGTGAATGACACTTCCGCCACGATGACCTGGCTGGATTCATATCCCTACGCCGCCATTTCTGCCTTTGCCCTGCATCCGATTTACCTCAACCTGGTTGAAATGGCCGGCAAGAAACACGCAGGCATCCTCAAGCCTTTCCGAAAGATTCAGAAATCCCTGAACGCATTGCCTGACCTCGACTACGAATCCGTGATCTCTGCCAAACTTGGCGCAGTGACGCAAATATTTGAAGCGGAGAAAAAAGATTTTCTTTCCGACAAGGACTTCCTGGCATTCTTTGAACAGAACCGTTACTGGCTCGTTCCCTATGCCGTGTTCTGCTGCCTGCGCGACCAGAACGGCACCACGGACTTTACCACCTGGAAGAGTTACGGCAAATACAATAAATTATCGGTTGATAAATTCGCCGCACCGCAGTCAAAATATTATGAACAGGTGGCCATTCACTATTTCATACAGTATCACCTGCACCTCCAGTTGAAAAAAGCCACGCGGTACCTGCATGATCTGGGGATCGTGCTCAAGGGAGATATTCCCATCGGCATCTACCGGTATAGTTGCGATGCATGGATGGCACCGGATCTTTATCATATGGACATGCAGGCCGGGGCGCCACCGGATCCCTTTGCCGTCAAAGGACAGAACTGGGGTTTCCCCACCTACAACTGGGAGCAGATGGCCCGCGACGGATTTGCCTGGTGGAAGAACCGCTTCAGCCAGATGTCCCATTATTTCGATGCCTTCCGCATCGATCATATCCTCGGCTTTTTTCGCATCTGGAGCATCCCGCTCTCAGAAACAGAAGGCATCATGGGTGTCTTTGACCCGGCGATCCCGATTCACATCGACGAGTTCGGCCAGCGAAATACCTGGTTCGACCACGACCGGTATACACTGCCATTCATTAACGATGCCGTATTGTGGGAGTTTTTCGGAGCGGATAGCGAAGCCATCAAATCGACCTGGCTCATCCCAAAAGAAAATGGCAGTTACGCCTTGCCGGAAACGCTGAATACGCAACGTAAAATAGAAGACCATTTCCTGACCCTTGAAAAAAACGATGCAAACGGTCACATCAAAACCGGACTGCAAAACCTGGTGTCGAATGTCATCCTGTTCGAAGTGCCGGGCGCTGAAGGGAAGCAATATCATTTCAGGATTGCCGTAGAACAAACCTCCTCCTTCCGTTATCTCGACTGGAATACCCAACAGCAACTGCGCGACCTGTATATCAATTATTTTTACCGGAGACAGGATGCATTCTGGGGCAAAGAAGCCATGAAAAAACTGCCCACCCTCAAGCGGTCCACCAACATGCTTGTTTGCGGCGAAGACCTGGGCATGGTGCCTGATTGCGTTCCGGACGTGATGCGGCAGCTCGGTATCCTGAGTCTGGAGATACAGCGCATGCCGAAAGACAAGGCAAAAGAATTCTTTCATCCGGCGGATGCGCCGTATATGTCGGTGGTGACGCCTTCCACGCATGATATGAGTACGATCCGTGGCTGGTGGGAAGAGAACCACGAACAGACACAGCGGTTTTTTAACCAGGAACTCGGCCAGTGGGGTGATGCGCCATATTTCTGTGAGGACTGGATCAACAAGGCCATCGTAATCCAGCATTTGTATTCACCGGCGATGTGGAGTATTTTCCAGTTGCAGGACCTGTTCGGCATGAGCGAAAGTCTGCGTCGTGAAAATCCGCACGACGAACGTATCAACGTGCCCGCCAATCCGAAAAATTATTGGAAATACCGGATGCATCTTTTCCTCGAAGAACTGATAAAGGAAAAATCCTTTAATGAATCTCTCCGGGAATATGTGCACGCCGCCGACCGCTAGCAAATCATGAAACTTTCCTTCGATACTTTTGAATTGCGCTTCCGGGATCCCTTCACGATTTCGAAAGGAACGAAAACGCACCAGCCCACCTTTATCGTTTCCCTGGAACAGTTCGGACTCACGGGCTATGGCGAAGCGCCGGCCATCAGCTATTACAATATCCCGCTGGAAACAATGGCGGAGGATTTCGAACAGAAAAAAGCGCCGCTTGAAAAATATGCTTTCACCGAACCCGACCGCTACTGGCATTTTCTGCACCACCTCATTCCCCAAAACCCCTTTCTTGTCTGTGCCCTCGACATGGCAGCCTGGGATCTGTATGGAAAACTCAGAAAAAAACCGGTCTATGACTGCTGGAATCTCGACATAGAGAAGGGACCCGTTACCGATTTTACCATCGGCATCGATACCCCGGACGAGATGCTCCGGAAGATGAAGGCCCGGCCCTGGCCACTGTATAAAATAAAACTCGGAACACCGCAGGATGCCGGCATTCTCCGTCACCTCCGGGAACATACACAGGCTGTTTTTCGCGTGGATGCCAATGCGGGCTGGACCCTCGATCAGGCCCTCGGGCTCATACCCGTGCTCGCGGAATGCGGCGTGGAACTGATAGAACAGCCGCTGGCCAAAGACGATTGGGAAGGCATGAAGATTTTGTACGGGCAGTCGACCATTCCGCTCATTGCCGACGAATCCTGCGTAGGCGAATCGGATGTGGAAAAATGCATTGGCTTTTTCCATGGCATCAATATAAAACTTACTAAATGCAGCGGAATGACGCCCGCCCGCCGCATGATCAGCAAGGCCCGCGACAACGGCATGAAAGTGATGATGGGGAGTATGAATGAAAGCACGATCGGAAGCGCCGCCATCGCCCAGTTCCTTCCTTTGCTCGACTACGTAGATATGGACGGACCGCTGCTGCTGTCCGAAGATATTGCCACCGGCCTGCGGTTCGACGAGGGTCGGGTAGGGATGACCGGCCAGCCCGGGCTTGGCATTACCTACCTGGGTGTCAAAACAGCCAGTGATCACCATTAAATCAAACACATGTCTGAAGACCTGCACCTCATCCAGGGCACCAAAGAAGAAAAATACAGTATGCTGATTCCTCAGATCAGGGCCTTGCTGGAAGGCGAGACCGATATGATCGCCAATATGGCCAATGTTACCGCTGCACTGGCCGAACAGTTCGGCTGGTTATGGACCGGATTCTACCTGGTGAAAGAAGACGAACTGGTGGTGGGCCCCTTTCAGGGTCCGGTGGCCTGTACCCGCATCCGTCGGGGCCGGGGCGTATGCGGTAGCGCCTGGGCGCAGCAACAGACGATCATCGTGGGAGATGTGGAAAAATTTCCCGGCCATATTGCCTGCAGCAGCCGGTCCAGATCGGAAATCGTTGTGCCTTTTTTCAAAAATGGATGGGTCGCCGGCGTGCTGGATGTCGACAGTGCCGCGTACAATGATTTTGACGAAACCGATCAGCGGTTTCTTCAACAGGCGCTGAAGTTACTGTCCTACGATGTCTGATCTTTATTGAAGGAATCCTTCCGATTTCATTTTCTTATCCACGGTGTTTACGACCGCGTCAAAAAGCTGATCCCCATTGGCAGGGTTGAAGGTGGAAGTAATCCCCGTCCAGATAAGTTTCTTGCGCAGG
>CAZZYD010000353.1:0-3598 GCA_964658175.1 uncultured Puia sp.
GTATGATATGGCGGGGTCTTTTGTGATCGGCGATCGGATCACCGATGTGCAGCTGGCAAAGAACCTGCAGTGCAAAGCCATCTGGCTGAAAAATGACCCGCACCTGGGTGGTAAGGAAATCAGCGATTCCGAAGCCGTCCTCGCCGACACCATTGCGCTCGAAACCCAGCACTGGGAAGACATCTATCTTTTTTTGCGCGGCCTGTCAAGAAAGGTCACGCACGACCGCAATACCAGGGAAACCCGTATACACGTGGAACTGAACGTGGATGGCGAAGGCGTTTCATCGATTCATACGGGCCTTCATTTTTTTAACCACATGCTCGACCAACTCGGCCGCCATGGAAAACTGGACCTCACCGTGCAGGCACTGGGTGATCTTCAGATCGACGAACACCATACCATCGAAGATACCGGCATTGCGCTGGGTGAAGCGTTCGCCAAAGCACTGACCGATAAAAGAGGGATGGAGCGCTACGGTTTTGCCCTTGCCATGGATGATGCGGACGCCAAAGTGCTCATTGATTTTGGTGGCAGAAGCTGGATCGTCTGGAACGCCTCTTTCCGGCGGGAGAAAGTCGGGGACATGCCCACGGAAATGTTCTTTCATTTTTTTAAATCATTTTCAGACGCCGCCAAATGCAACCTCCACATCGAATGCCATGGCGACAATGAGCACCATAAGATCGAGGCGATCTTCAAGGCCTTCGCCAAAGCTATCCGGATGGCGGTAAAAAAAGATCCGCTGAGCAATTACCTCCCGACCACCAAAGGAATGCTTGCCTGAGGCGGCGTTTTGAACCGAAATCGAAAAAAAAGAGGGCGATCCTTGGATACATCGCCCGAACCGGTTTATATTTGCAGTCATGAACAATCTGATCAATCTGAAATGGTGGTGGCATACGAACCTTTATCGGGGCGCGTAATGCGATTGCTATGTCATAATCATATCAGCCCCGGTTTATTCCGGGGTTTTTTGTTTTTAGCATGTAACCGGACAAGGCCGGTAAAAATGTCACTAATTTATTCGAGATGAAAAGGATTCCGTTCCGGACAGACTTCAAAAAAATGCTTTCAGATATCTATACGCCCGTCGGAATTTATCTCCGCCTGCGGGATCGCTTCCGCGATACGGTGTTGCTGGAAAGTACCGATTACCATGCGGCAGAAAACAGTTATTCCTATATCTGCATCAATGCGATTGGCGGTATCGAGATCAGCAGCGCGGACCAGCTCGAATGGAAACTGCCAGGTCAGCCAACCGAGCGGGTCCAGCTCAAAGACCAGTCGGTTCCCAGCCTGCTCTGGGATTTTATGCAACGGTTTGAAGTAACCCCCGCCACCGAAAAACCCGTGAAAACGGCGCAGGGCCTGTTCGGCTATACCAGTTTTGACGCCGTTCGTTTTTTTGACCGCATCCGGCTGCCGGAACAAAAAGAAGAGCCCGTCATCCCGCTGATGCGATACCGGCTCTATCAGTATGTGATTGCGATCAACCACTTCCGGGATGAACTCTATCTCTGCGAGAATATGCTGCCGAATATTCCTTCGGAAATCAATCTCGTCGAAACCCTGATCCGGAGCAAGGATGTGCCCGCCTATCCCTTCGCCGTCAAAGGAGCCGAAACAAGCAATATGAAAGACGGCGATTATATGGCGCTCGTGGAGAAAGGCATTGCCAGCTGTCTGCGCGGCGATGTGTTCCAGATCGTGCTGAGCCGGCGTTTCCAGCAGCGCTTTACCGGGGATGATTTCAATGTATACCGCGCCCTTCGCAATGTGAATCCCAGCCCTTATCTGTTTTATTTTGATTATGGCGACTACCGGCTGATGGGATCGTCACCTGAATCGCAGGTGCTGATCAAGGACGGCAAAGTGATCATGCACCCGATTGCCGGCACCAGCAGGCGAACAGGAGATGACGACCAGGACCGGCTGCTTGCCGAAGCGCTGCGGGAAGATGCCAAGGAAAATGCAGAGCACGTAATGCTGGTGGACCTGGCACGCAACGACCTCAGCCGGAAATGCCGGGATGTTTCGGTTACACATTTCCGGGAGATACAATATTATTCGCATGTGATTCACCTGGTGAGCGAGGTACGGGGCACGGCAGAAAAAAACAGTAATCCCTTCGAGCTCCTGGCTGCCACCTTTCCCGCCGGCACCCTGAGCGGTGCGCCGAAGATCCGCGCCATGGAACTGATCGCATCCCTGGAGCCCACTGCCCGCAGTTATTATGGGGGATGTATCGGCTTTGTCGGTTTCGATGGCAACAGCACGCAGGCCATCATGATCCGCAGCCTGCTCAGCCGTCAGCACACACTCACCTACCAGGCGGGTGCGGGCATTGTGGCGGCGAGCAAACCGCTCGGTGAACTGGAAGAAGTAAACAATAAACTGGGTGCCGTAAAACGCGCCATCGCATTGGCCAATACCATTTAACCACAAGGCATGAAAATACTGGTGTTTGATAATTATGATTCGTTTACCTATAATCTGGTGCACCTGGTGGAAAAAATCACGGATGATCCGGTGGAAGTGCGCCGTAACGATCAGATCACCCTGGATGAGGTAGAGGCTTTTGACCGCATCATCCTCTCTCCGGGTCCGGGTATTCCGTCAGAGGCCGGATTGCTGCTGCCGCTGATCAAACGGTTTGCGGCTACGAAAACGATCCTCGGTGTGTGTCTCGGCCATCAGGCCATCGGCGAGGCGTTTGGCGGCACGCTGACCAACCTCTCAACCGTGTTTCACGGAGTGGCAACGCCGATCGCCGTCAGTGAAAAAAACGGGGCCGCGTCAGCCAGTCCGGACCTTTTCGCGGGCCTGCCTTCCAGCATTGACGTCGGACGATACCACAGCTGGGTGGTTAGTCCGGAGGCATTTCCGGAGGTGCTGGAAGTGACGGCTACCGATCAGTACCGGCATATCATGGCCCTGCGGCATAAAACGTACAATGTAGTGGGGGTGCAGTTTCATCCGGAAAGCGTGCTTACACCGGATGGCGAGCAGATCATCCGCAACTGGCTGGGTAAATAATACGCGGTCATCCACAAAAATCACACAAAACTCATGTCAACAAAAAATAATCTGCTCTCCGTTTTACTTTCCCACCGCACGCTTTCGCGCGGGGAAGCCCGTCAGCTGCTCGTGGATATCTCGGCCGGCTCCTTCAACGAGCCGACGATCACCGCGTTTATAACGGTATTCCTTATGCGCAGTATCACCATTGCCGAACTGCAGGGTTTCCGGGACGCCCTGCTGGAGCTGGCCGTGAAAGCCGACCTGGGCACCGATGACCTGATCGACATCGTGGGCACCGGCGGAGACGGAAAGAACACCTTCAATATTTCAACGCTTTCCTGTTTTCTGGTGGCAGGGGCCGGTCAGAAAGTGGCCAAGCACGGGAACTACGGCGCCAGCAGCGTGAGCGGCGCCTCGAACGTGATGGAGGAACTGGGCTACCGGTTCAGCGCAGACAATCAGAAACTGTCTGCAGAGCTGGCAGCGACAAATATTTGTTTTTTGCACGCGCCGCTTTTTCATCCGGCATTAAAAGCCGTTGGAGCGATCCGGAAAAACCTGGGCATGCGTACTT
>CAZZYD010000354.1:0-3588 GCA_964658175.1 uncultured Puia sp.
TCCCAGCACATCCCACAAATCCCAGTCTCTATTGCGTCACCGCGCCCCGCATGCCCTGGGGCCTGTTCTTCAGCCGGTAATCTTTGTACGCATTAAACAGACTATCGCCCAGGACGGTTTTGATCCGGCCATCTGACTGATCCATCAGATCCTTCATTTTGGCCTTTTTGTCGTCCGGAGCGAGCGTCTGATCCTGGAAGATCGCGCGTCGCTGCGGACCAAATTCCTGCTGTATCGAAACCACCGAATCTGCCTGAATATCAGTGAATTTGAGGTCTGTTTTCAATTTTTGCTTCATCTGCGCCATCCGGTCGCCATTGTCGCGTTGCGCCCGCGCTGACCCGATGGCCAGTGCAAACAAGATCGTGGTAAGAAAAAATACCTTTTTCATGACAAACATTTTTAGATTATAAACCAATCGCACGAACCACCCGCCCCTTTATAATCTATTGCAATTTACCTACCAGTATCCGGCTTTGAAGAACGGATACGTAAGCGGTGAATGAATCGGTAAATCCGGTAAATTGCAGCATGCAACCGTATCTCGACCTGCTGCAGCACATATTTGACGAAGGCGTCGTAAAAACAGACCGCACCGGGACGGGCACCCGCAGTTGTTTTGGCTACCAGCTTCGCTTTGACCTTCAGAAAGGCTTTCCGCTGGTCACTACCAAGAAGCTCCACCTCAAGAGCATTATCTACGAACTGCTCTGGTTCCTCGCCGGGGATACCAATGTCCGCTACCTCAAGGAACATGGCGTGCGGATCTGGGATGAGTGGGCGGATGAGCAGGGTGAACTGGGACCGGTCTATGGCAAACAATGGCGCAGCTGGGAAGGCGCGAACGGTCATACGATAGACCAGATCAGCGAGGTGCTCCGCCAGATCAGGACCAACCCTGACAGCCGGCGGATGATTGTAAGCGCCTGGAATGTGGCCGAGTTGCCGGAGATGCACCTGATGCCCTGCCATGCCCTGTTTCAGTTCTATGTTACTCCCGCCACGGAAAAAAGACGCGCCCGGTTAAGCTGCCAGCTGTATCAGCGGAGCGCGGACGTTTTTTTGGGTGTACCCTTCAACATCGCCTCCTATGCCTTGCTGACCATGATGATTGCCCAGGTATGTGACCTTGACCCGGGCGAGTTCGTGCATAGTTTCGGCGATGTGCATCTGTATAATAATCACGTGGAACAGGCGCAGCTGCAACTGACGCGTACGCCTTTTGCATTGCCCGGCATGAAACTGAATCCCGCGGTGAAGGATCTGTTTGCTTTTCAATACGAGGACTTTCAGCTCGAACATTACGAAGCGCACCCGGCCATCAAAGCGCCGGTTGCCGTATAAGTCTATACCATGCTATCAATCATTGTGGCCGCCAGTGAAAACAATGTGATCGGAAAACACAACCGGCTGATCTGGCAACTGCCGGAAGACCTGCGGTTTTTCAAAAACACCACCTGGGGCATGCCCATCATCATGGGCAGAAAAAGCTATGAAGCCGTGGGAAATAAACCGCTGCCGGGACGGTTCAATATCGTCGTTTCCCGCCAACCGGATTTCAACCCGGGAAATGCCGCCGTACAAAAAGCGCCCGACCTGGCATCGGCCATCACGCTTGCCAGGGCCACCGATTGTAAGGAAATATTCATTGGCGGCGGCGGCGAATTGTATAAAGAAGCCATTGACCGGTGCGACCGGATCTATCTTACGCGCGTGCATGCCCTGCTGGACGGCGATGCTTTTTTCCCGGAGATACCGGCTGCTCATTGGAAGTTGACGAGCAACCGGGAAATTCCGGCCGATGCCAGGCATGCGTACGCGATGTCTTTTCAGCAATGGGAGCAGCAGCGCTGAATGCCGGCAGCCAACCTCCGGAATGAAATTCATTCATCATCACATGCATGTATAACCGCTTCACCCTCGCCTCAAAATTCCTGCGGTATTTCTTTACCGCTTCCAACGGAAAGGGCCATGGCATACATTCCCCCTTTGTATATACTTTTGTGCGCGACGTGCTCAACGACCGGGAAAAATATCCGGCGTATGAACAGTTGGATGCGCTGAAGAAAAACCTGTTGAGTGATCACCGTATATTGAATGTAGCGGATTTCGGCGGCGGATCGGTGCTGAGCGATGCGGACCAGCGGAGTATTTCCGAAATTACGCGATATGCCTCTTCCCGTAAATCTTTCAGCAGCCTGTTGTACCGGATCTCAAAATACTATCAGCCGGCGACGATGCTGGAACTCGGCACGTCGATGGGCATTGCGGCCGCCAGCCTGGCGCTTGGTCACCCGGCGGGTCAGCTGACAACGATCGAGGGTTCCCCCGAAATAGCTGAAGCGGCGCAACAAAACTTTAAGACACTCGGGATTAAAAATATCCGTTGTCTCACCGGTCATTTTGATGAGTGCCTCGAACAGACCCTCGCGCACATGCCGCCGGTCGACCTCATATTCATCGATGGAAACCACCGGGAGGAGCCGCTCATCCGCTACATGGACATCCTGATGGCACACCGGAGTCCGCGGTCGGTATTTATCCTGCATGATATTCACTGGAGCGCCCAGATGGAAAAGGCCTGGGAAAGGATCAGAGGATATCCGGAAGTGATGCTGACGGTCGATTTATTTTTCGGCGGTATGATTTTTTTTAATGAACAGTTCCGGATAAAACAGGATTTTGTGATCCGGACCTGGTAGGGTGCCGTAACATCCATTCGAATTATAAAAAACGCAATGAAGTCATTCTATTGTTTCTGTCTGCTGCTGCTCGTCGTTCATTCCGTTCAATCGCAGGATCATTCCTTATTTCAAAAGAAAACGTTCACGCGGCATGCGCAGACACTGCAGTACCGCATCCTGTATCCGCTGCACTACGATCCGCGCAAAGCGTATCCCCTGGTGATTTTTCTGCACGGTTCGGGCAATATCGGCAGCGATAATGAAAGTCAGCTGCAACACGGATCCTCTCTTTTTCTGGCCGACAGCAACCGCGAAAAATTTCCCGCCATCGTCGTTTTTCCGCAGTGTCCGCCCGGACAGGTCTGGTCATTTTTCAAATTCGGGTACGACAGCCTGCAGCACAAAATGTTTATGCGGTTTCCCTTCAGCAGCAGCCAGCCCCAGGTATCGGAACTGGTCAAATCGCTGGCTGACAGCCTCGTTGATCAAAAAATAGCAGATGCTTCGCGGATCTATCTGGGTGGTTTATCACTCGGCGGTTTCGGCACTTTCGATCTGATGGAGCGCTATCCCGGTTTTTTTGCCGCCGCATTTCCGATCTGCGGGGGCGGCGATACCACGATGGCCGCGCGCGTGGCGGCCTCGCATATCGCCGTATGGATTTTTCACGGAGATAAAGATCCGCTGGTCAGTGTTCAAAATTCAAGGGATTTCTACCATGCCCTCAAATCTGCCGGTGGCAATGTACAGTATACCGAATACCCCGGCGTAAAACACAATGCCTGGGATCATGCGTTTCAGGAGCCGGGTTTGTTGCCCTGGTTGTTCGCGCAGCAGACAAGGCCGTCCACCGCTGCGCGCTGAGGTCTTTTCCCTAATTTCATTCGTCAAACATTCTTTTTTG
>CAZZYD010000355.1:0-3586 GCA_964658175.1 uncultured Puia sp.
CGTCTGGAAAAATCTTTTATGGGCCGATCCGGTCAATCCGGTCACCTACCGGAATTTCGTGTATTACGAGAACGGTAAACCGTTCGATTATTTTCAGGATGATGACAACCTCAAACACGGTACCGCGGTCACCGCCATTGCGCTCGATGCGCTCGATAAGGAGATCAGCCCCCTGCAACGAAATCCGCGGCTGATGGTGCTGAAAGTGCTCGACAGCGCCGGCAATGGCAGCACGTTTTCCGTAAGCTGCGCCTTAAGTTATGCCACCCAGAAACACGCCACCCTCATCAATGCCAGTCTGGGATATTACAGCACCCTGGAAGTGGATTCGGTGTTACGTTTTTACGTAAAAGCCTGCGACACGGCCAGCCAGACGCCGATCCCGATCATTGCCGCTGCGGGGAACACGCGGGGACTACATACAGGCCCGCTCTGCGGACCGACCTCCGACAGCAACCGGCTCACGGCCTCCCGGTTGTTTTTTCCCGCCTGCTTCAACCAGGAATTCAATCATGTATATACCGTCACCGGACTTCAAAATCCGCGGCAGGCCTGCATCTATCAGAATTTTTCCCCGACTTATGTAAACATCGGCGTCGTCAATGACAGCACCCGCAACTGCTGCTCCTTTCAGCCATTTCCGGAAAGCGTTCAATACGAAGGTTCATCATTCGCCACACCCGTCGTCAGCGGACGCATGCTCGGCCTCTATATGAAAACAGCCGGAATGAAGCTGCCGGATGTGTTTCTGAAAATCAGCAGTACCCAAAGCGGATCTGTCGTTACCAAAGACGGCCGCTATCTCGTTTATTAACCGGTGAGCCCATGGGTAAACAAATCCTGTTTTGCCTCTTTTGCTTGACGGGCTTCAGTTCCGCGTATGCGCAATGCATAACGGGCGATTCGCTGCTCGCGCGCATCCGGCTGCTCAAGGGCGGCGACCAGACAGTCCAACAACAACTGGCTGAACTGAACCGGTACGCGTCGGCTGCTGACCTTTGTTCCTACGCCAGCGATTCAACCCAGTCACTGTTGTTGCTGCGGATCGGTATCCTGTATTATCTCGAAAAAGATTACTCCAAAGCCATTGATTTCACCAACCGGTCCATCGCCCTCGTACACGCACATGGCGGGGAGCGTGGGTACAATCCGATGTTGCTGGTGAGACTATACAACAACCTCCAGACTTTTTACGATTCCGCCGGTTTGGAAAAACAGAAAATGCGGGCCATCGACAGCTGCGTGCTGATCTCGGTGAGAGGCCAGTCCGGCTACGACTATTCCATGCAGCATATCGTAACGGAGATCCATTACAATTTTGCCAATGGCGACTATTATCAGTGCCTGAATTACGCAGGCATCGGTGAAGCCATTACCCGGAAAGCGAAATTCAATCCCGGCGACCTCTATATTTATCTTATCTGGAAGATCAACGCGCTGATCTTTTTAAACCGGTACTCGGAAGCGGAACAGGCGACAGATCGCGCGATCGCGGAAGCCCACGGCAGGGAACTGGGCACCTTACTGAATCTGAAAGCAAATATTGCGGCCGAGCAGAACAGGCCCGCTGATGCCATCCGTTTTTCCCTGCAATCCATGGCGATCGATGCGCGTGCCGGCGATTCATCGAAATTATATTCCACCGTAAACAACCTGGGTTATAAGGTTTATTTTCTGCGCCTGCATCAGTACGATCGGGCGTTACAATATTTTAAACAATCCCTTCGCTACGCTACCCGCCGCGATTCTGTCAATACCTATGACAATATCGGAAACCTGTTCAGCAAAACAGGCCAGTTTGATTCCGCATTTAATTATTTCGGGCAGGGATTTCGGGTGATCATTCCCGGTATGAATACAGAAAATTTTTACCGGTATCCGAAGGATCTGATTCTCAGCAATACCGATGCGGAATATTTTATCAACCTGCTGCTGGATCTGGGTTCGGCAAAACTGGCGCGGTACAGGTCTGGCGCTAAGGCGGCTGATGTCGCTTCTGCCATCGGGGTTTACCGGTTTGCGGATAAAATGATCGAGCATGTCAAAAATACGCAGGCGGAAATTTCATCCCGCCTTTTCTGGCGGACAGCGACCCGCCAGTTGTACGAAAATGCTATTGAAGCCTGTTATGTAAGCCATGACCAGGAAAGCGCTTTTTATTTTTTTGAAAAAAGCCGGGCCGTGCTGCTGAATGATCAGCTGCGCGAACAACAAATGAACGATGTGGAAATGGCAGGGCTATCGGCCGTGAGGAAAAAAATCCGCCTGCTTGAAAACAACCTGCTGGATCAGCCTCCGGGCGCAGCCACCGCAACGGCTTTGCAGCAGGAGCTCTTCGCAGAGAAAGAATCCCTGCACCAGCTCACGCAGACCATCAAAGACCATAACCCATTATATTACCAGCGGTTTGTCGATACCAGTTTGCCGGATTTGCAGGCAGCAAGATCGAAACTGGTTAATCCGGCGCATGCACAGGCACTTGTGGAATTTTTTCAGGGTGACAGCGCCGTTTATATTTTTTCCCTGACCGGCAGCACCGCCGGGGTGATGAAGGTCAGTCACGCGCTTTTTGAAGCATCCAATCAACGCTTTGCCGGCTATCTGTCGAATCCTGCCCGCCTCAACGAAGACTTCGGCGGATTTATTCAAACTGCCAGCACGTTTTACCGGCTCCTGTTTCCCGCTGGCTTGCCGGAGGGGCGGATCGTCGTATCACCGGACGGAAAATATTTTCCGATCGAAGCGCTTGTCACGGGCACTCAACCAAACCGGCCCGAATATTTTATTGAAAAACACGCTGTCAGTTATACCTATTCCGCGCGGTATCTTATGACAGATTTCGGAAGGGAAAAAATTAAGGGAGCCGGAGATTTTTTAGGTGTGGCGCCGGTTCAATTCCCTGCGACCTATCAATTGGCATCACTCAATGCCAGCGATCAGTCTGTCAACCGCATCGCGGCGGGTTTCAGGTCGTCGCTGGTGCTGAATGCAGCTGCCGCGACCAAAAATCATTTTCTCGCGGAGTTCAGCCGTTACAGAATTGCACAACTGTATACCCACGCATCTGACAGTGGGCTCAAGGGCGAACCCGTCATCTATTTTGCCGACTCGGCGCTTTATCTCTCGGAACTGATCCCGGAAAAAAAGCCATATACGCAGCTGATGGTTTTATCGGCCTGCGAAACCGGCAATGGAACCGTGTATAAAGGAGAAGGCGTTTTCAGTTTCAACCGGGCTTTCGCCGGACTTGGCATACCGTCTTCACTCATCAATCTCTGGTCCGTTGACAATGCCTCCACCTATCGCCTCACCGAATTGTTTTATAAGTATACATCGCTGGGTTTGCCGCTGGATATTGCCCTGCAAAAAGCAAAGCTCGATTTTATCTTGACAGCCTCAAGGGAAAAACAACTCCCTTTCTATTGGGCGGCAGCCATTGTCTCGGGAAAAACGGAGCCGATCGATCTGGATCAGCATCATTATTCAGTCATGCTGATCTGGGGACTGACCGTCACGGTCATTGCAGCAGCCACCCTATGGCTGATTTTCCGGCAAAGAAATAAGGGTAATAAAAAAAAGATCGTTT
>CAZZYD010000356.1:0-3567 GCA_964658175.1 uncultured Puia sp.
ATTCGGCCCCTTCAGCGCCGACGCGTTCTTCGCCCGCAACCAGCAGCATAAGTTCGATGCCGTGCTCGCCATGTACCACGACCAGGGGCTGATCCCCTTCAAATCCCTCGCTTTTGGCGAAGGCGTCAATTATACGGCCGGACTGAGCGGCGTGCGCACATCACCCGATCATGGTACCGCCTTTGACATTGCGGGCAAAAACCTGGCAGATCCGGGTTCTTTCCTGGCAGCCGTCTATTCCTGCATGGATATCATCGAGCAGCGCCGGGTGTATGACGACAACCACCGGAATCCACTGAAAAAGCTCACCGGCGTAGTGCTGGGTAACGCTGTCGACGAAAAGATCGACGTAGAATGACACAACCCCTTGACATTGTGAAAACCGGAATATATCTTTGTATACCCTTAGCCTTTTTCAACCGTACCCCTCCCCCGATCGTTCCACTTTAACCTTCAAAGCTTCCAATAGCCTTTCATCCGCTTGTTATACGCGCTATCCAATCCGCTTTTCTTTTGAATGACCTCCCGTACACCATCCCTTTATTACTGAAGCATCATTAATTTGTTCACCTTCAGAAACGTTCAAAATGAAAAGGATTGCAAGGTTCTCACTGCCGGTATTATTGGCATTGTCAGGTCAGGTTTTTGGGAATTCCCCTATTATTGCTGGAGGCCGTTCCGTAACGGATACCAGTGCCGTTGAAGTTGCCGGGAAAACAGTGTCAGCCGTGATACTGAAGGGCAACCTCGCTACTTTCCACGCCGCATCAGGAAAAAATTATTTTGATCTCAACTGGAACACCATCGACGGCCAGTTCGATCATTTCGACATTGAAAGAAGCTATGATGGCGTTCAGTTTGAAAAACTCGGCGAAGTCAAGCCGGCCGATGTGAATGCGACCGAAGGAAAATATTACTTCCGCGATAACGTGAAAGCCATCACCGCCCGCAAAAATGATTTCTACTACCGGTTGAAACAGGTGGACCTCGACGGGAATATTTCCTATTCGAAAGTACTGATCGCCCGAATGTACAATACGAAAGCCCTGGCCGCCGTAAGCGTTACACCGGATCCGATTCAGAATGACATCCTCGTAAATGTTCAGCTGAAAGAAGATTCTTATGTTACGATGAAAGTGAGCGATGCCGATGGCAACCTGCTCATGCATCAGTCGCAACATGTCGTCCTCGGTACAACCACATACACACTGGACGGAACGCACGACCTGAAAGCAGGCATGTACACCCTCGAAGTGGTCGTGAACAGCGGCGAAAGACTCGTGATGAAACTGCAGAAAGGATAGCACAAAAGCTTACAGCGAAATCATTTTTTCCGCTGAAATCCCGTCTCCCCAAATGGTGGACGGGATTTTTTTTGTGCTAACCTTTCCGGCCGTTTCCTACAGCAAGGTATGATTGCAGGCTGCTGACATATGCGTCGAAGGCTTTCTTCCCCGCCGGCGTAATCCGGCAGACGGTCAGCGGATAATTATCCCTGAATTGTTTCACTACATCGATATATCCTGCCTCTTTCAGCTTGTTGATCTGCACACTGAGGTTTCCCGCCGTGGCGTTCGTCTTTTCCCTGATGAGCGTAAATTCCGCTTCTTTGGCGCCCATCAGCATGGACACGATGGCAAGCCGCAGCTGCGAATGCAATATGGGATCCAGTTCTTTAAACATATCGTCCGCCCGGTAGATACAGGCTGTCGTTTATTGGCATTTGGCCAGCATTTCCTGCGCATGGGTAAGTCCCCAATGCGGATACAGCGGTTTAACCGTTTCCTGCTTCAACAGCTCGATGGATTTTTCAAACAGGGGTTTGGCTTTATCCTTGCCGCCGCCAAATGCAGGAGGGGTTCCAAAAACACTCTGGGCCTGCAAATAATAAAGCCGACCGTTGTTCGGATCGAGTTTTAATCCGGCCTGTAAAGCGGCGGATGCCTGCGTGCCATAGGTCGCCCAGCGGTTCTGCGGATCCACCAGCATCTCCTGCGTATTGGCCATATTCCTCAGCGAATAGATTTCTGCGTTCTTATCGAGCGCCTCCGCCTTGTCGCACAAAGCCAGCACCCTGGCTGAATTCGCGTCTTTATCCAGCTGCTGGTCTGTCCATCCCGGGGTCAGCAGCGACAATCCTGCCCAGTAATACGGCAGCCACTGCGTTTTCTCCGCATCGCCGATGCGCTCAAATGTATTGGCGGCGGCCTGAAAATCGTTGGTGGTTTTTGCCGAGTCCATTTTGGTGAGCGCGGCTTTCATGGCAGCTGTATAGCGGTCACTCTGGGCTTGCGCCGCCAACCCCACACACATAGTAAAAACGAAAAGCAATGATTTCATAAAAACTGTTTTAAAGAATGATGATTACAGGTTATTGTTAATGGCGTCTTCTGTACGGTCCACACCGAAGCTCAGGAAACATCCGATGAAATAAAAACGCTGGGCCGGCGGTACGATCGGTTGTTTAAACAGACCGCTGTAAGAATAGTTGTAGCCGTAAATAAAATTATATCCAAGCACATTGCTCATGCTGGCAAAGAGCACGATAAAAGTCTTCGCATTCTTCTTGCCGATACTCGGTACGTATTCCGCGCTGAAATTGACGCTCTGGAAGTCTTTGGTCTTTCCCTGATCGGCGATCACGTACTTGCCGTCTGAAGTATTGGGCATAAAATTATAATAGGGTCTTCCGGTCGCATAGGTATAGGTTACATTGAATCCCGTCTTCCAGTCGATGATAAAACGCTTCATGACAAGAGAAGCCGTATGGGTGGCTGCAAAATTAGGGACCAGTTTGGTTGGATAATTTAAAAACTGGCGCTTGGTGTCCAGATAGGAATAGCTGACCCAGTAATCGAAGTTCTTAAAGGTCTTTTTATCGCGCCAGAAAAAATCGAGACCCTGCGCATATCCATTGCCGGTATTATTGTAGGTATAATAGTTGAAATTCACGGGCACGGTGGTGATCAGGTCCTTATACTTTTTATAATAGGCTTCGATCCGGAAGATGCGGTCATTGGCGATCTTCTGGTAGTTGAGGATATAGTGATCGGCCCGGGTAAACCCGAGGGTATTGGTGTAGAAAAGCTGCATATTGTCTGCCTTCTGGTAAAATACGCCATAAGCGAGCGACACCTGGGCGTTCTTGCCGGTTTTATACGCCAGTGAAATCCGCGGCGCGATATCCGATTTACTGATCACGGAAGAATGTTCATAGCGCACGCCGAGTTTAGCGGCCAGGTCATTAGTGATATAAATATCCGTTTCCGCAAATGCGGCGACGAGATTGTCCTTCAGCGTGTGCAGGGTATCGTTGAAGGTAGCCGGATTATAGTTGTACATATCCTCGCCGCCGAAACGGATCGCGCTCAGCGTGCCAAGCTTTTTTTCAAAAACAAGTTTTGCCTGCGACAGATCCTGCCGGTTGTATACCGAAAAATTTTTCAGCTGCATCCAGTAGGCGGAATCGCTCACGGGTCTTGGTTTATTATCCGGCCCCTGCAACTGCTGATAAATTTCATCGCGGTTGGTGCTATAGCTCACCACGAGGTTCATGCGCCATCCGTT
>CAZZYD010000357.1:0-3559 GCA_964658175.1 uncultured Puia sp.
ATTTTCAGGGCAATCAGAGAACCAACGATAGCGATGACCCAGGCGATGAGGACGCCGATGAGCTGGTAGCCGATCTGGATGCCGTGCCCATCGACCAAGCCGAGTGGAAGGGTTTTGCCCGCGGCATCTTTCACGCCGTCATACGTTTCGATATCGGCGGAAATCTGCACGGGAATAAACAAAAAAGTAAGGATGGCCGCCATCACACTGCCGGTAAGTCTCCGCTTCTTGCTTCCCCGGCTGATGATCGGAGGAAAACGGAAACTGACTGTCCAAAGCAAAGGGATAAACATCGGAGAGAGCAAGCGGTTTGTAAACTGTTCGTACCGGGAAACGGAGGCCGAGAATAACATGAAGGAACAGTAGAGCAGGCCGATCACGGCCGATATGTATTCGTACGCATGAATTCTTTTCGACCGCCGGTAGAGCCAGTAAACCGCGATCACAAAAGCGGCGAAGGAAAAGATCGTGAGCAGCAGCGACAATCCATTGGTGCGGTCGATCGATAACCAGTCGCTGATCACGCCGCCGAAATCGATCGCGTTTTCAAAAAGCGATTTGATCGCTTTCTGCCGGGCGCCGGTTACCGTGCCCATGACTGAGCGGTTCCGCAGCAGGTTGGCCATCAGCAACGAAGCCGAAACCACACAGAATAAAAAACCATGGGATATTTTTTTCGGCCATTTGATTTCCCGGTCGAGCAGAATGAGGAGGCAACCGGCGCCGATCATCATCACGCCCGCATACCGGGTGATACATCCTGCAGCTACGATCACGGCGGAAAGCAGCAGCCATTTCAGCGCATGCGTATCCATGTATTTGCGGTAAACCGGAATGAAACCGATCATCAGGATAAGAAACAAGGTCTCTGACCAGAGCAGTGAATAGATTTCGAGCAGGCAGGGACTGGTGACCAGGCAACCCAGGATAATCCATTTGTACCAGTGCGAATGATAGGTAAAACCGTTCATCAGCGAACCGCAGAGATAGATCAGGCCGGCGAACATCAGTCCGTTTGTGATGGCTCCGAAAAAAAGGATATCATGACGGGAGATGAAAGAAAGAAAGGCCATGAAGAACGGATAACCGGCCGGGAAATCGACGAGGGGCAGTCCATCAAAACTCGTCAACCCTTTTCCCTGCAAGAGGTGTCTCGCGCTGCTGATATACGTAACGGAATCCGGAGAAACGCCAATGCCGCTGTACCTGGCCAGTATCTGGATAATAATAAAGCCCATCGCGCCGGCAAGCAGGGAATCGAGGTTGGCTGACACGGAAAAAATGCGGGCTTTCGGTCTCATGCATTTAGGTCGCGGCTAAGGTAAACGAAAATCGCTAATTTCAACTTTTGGTTCGCAAAGCTTTCTTCATGCGCGTTTGTCTGGCCCTCCTTTTTTTCTTGTCCGCCATATCACAAGCCCACGCGCAGGTGTTTGGCGGATCTGCGCCCGCCCTGCATTTCCGGCAGATCAATACGGGTGCCGCGCGGATCATTTTTCCCCGGGGAATGGATTCTTCCGCCGAACAGGTAGCCGACATCGTGGATACGCTCAACCTGCGCACCCTGCACACGATCGGATGGAATGAACGGAAAATAAATATCATCTTCCGAAACCAGACGACGGTCTCCAACGGATATGTACAGCTCGCGCCGTTTCGCAGCGAATACGAACTCACCCCTTCGCAGAATAGTTTTGAACTCGGCAGCCTTCCCTTTTATCAAACCCTCGCGATCCATGAATTCCGCCATGTGCAGCAGTATAATAATTTCAGGGTAGGACTTTCCCGCGTGGCGTATTATTTATTCGGAGAAGAAGGACTCTCACTCGCCAACGACCTGACCGTTCCCAACTGGTTCTTCGAGGGAGATGCCGTTTTCCAGGAAACACTGGTGAGCAAACAGGGTCGCGGGCGCATTCCCTTTTATTTCTCCGGATACCGCGCGCTCTGGCAGGCGCAGAAAGACTATTCCTATATGAAATTGCGCAACGGATCCTATCTTGACTATACGCCGGATCATTATCCGCTGGGGTATATGCTGGTCGCCTACGGACGTGAACGCTATGGTCCGCTTTTCTGGGAAAAAGTCACCCATGATGCAGCAGCGTTCAAAGGATTTTTTTATCCGTTGCAGCGCGCGATACAAAAGCAAAGCGGCATTTCTTTCACGCAGTTCCGCCATGATGCCCTGCATTTTTTCAGGGATCCATTACCCGTCCAGGCGGAGGCAGCGCCCGCCACCCGGTTTGCGCGTGCCCAAAAGCATTTTACGGCAGACCAGGAATTTCCGCAATTTATTGATGCGGATCAAGTCGTGTTTGTCCATACCAGTTATTCCGCCCCGCCGGTTTTTCGAATAAAAAATCTGACGACAGGAAAGGAGCAATCGATCCGCACCCGGGCCGTTTCGCTCGACAACCAGTTTTCTTACCGGAACAAAACAATCGTGTACAGTGCGCTCGAACCCGATGTCCGCTGGGGCTGGCGCGATTATGCGGTGCTGCACCGGATCGATCTGAACACCCGTAAGGATCAGCGACTGCGCGGAAAAACTAAATATTTTTCGCCTGACCTGTCACGGGATGGCCAAACCATCGTGGCAGTGGACGTCAATGAAAAACAGCAAAGCGCCCTGCATTTGCTCGATGGTAAAACGGGGGATATAAAGCAAATCCTCCCAAACCCCGATGGATACTTTTATACGTATCCGAAATTTTACAACGCCTCGGAGATTGTCTCTGCGGTTCGCGACCGACAGGGAAATATGGCCGTCGGTATATTTCCGCTGAATGGTTCCGCAACAAGATGGCTCACACCATTTACCCGTGCACCGATCGGTTTTATCAGCTGTGCGGACAGCACGGTGTATTTTTCAGCCTCTTTTGCCGGCAACGACCGGATCTTTCAATGGACTGCCGGAGCGCTTTTCATGATCCAGGATGCGGTGCCCAATGCCACCGGCAGCTACGAAGCCGGTGCAGGCTTTGGTAAACTTGCCTGGGCAGACTTTACGAGTGTCGGTTACCGGATGCAGGTTCGTGCTCCCGGAAGTTATTCCCTTCTGCCCATAGATGCCGAAACATTCTCCGGCAAGCCCTCGGATTTCGGGATCGACTCGCTGTCCAATGCGCCGTATCAGCTGCCCGCCCATTTTCCAGTCGGCAACCATCCCTCCACAGCCTATTCGAAAGGACATGGCTTGTTCAATTTTCACAGCTGGCGCCCCTATGTCAACGATCCCGATTATACGCTGTCACTGGTAGGGGAGAACGTGCTCAATACTTTTCAGTCAGAAATATATGCGGGCTATAACCGCAACGAACAGTACAAACGCTTTGGGGGCGACGTGATCTACGGTGGATTGTTTCCATTGTTGGACGCCGGACTCGAATACCAGGTGGACCGCAACGGATTTTTCAGGAACCAGAAGATCTACTGGAACGAACTCGAAGCCAATGCCGGCGCTTCGGTTCCGTTGAACCTCAGCCGTGGCCGCTGGCTGCGTAGTCTGCAGGGTGGCGCAGATATCATTTATCACCAGCGATATTTCCGGGGATCT
>CAZZYD010000358.1:0-3546 GCA_964658175.1 uncultured Puia sp.
ATAAAGAAAAAACGCCATTCCCCCGATCACAAAAGAATCACTGCGGCAAAAAGAATTGCAGTAATAATGCATGGAATCCGCGGGTAAGGGGTAATGCTGATACTGAAATATCCGGAATGCGATCACGGCAAGAATCCATACAAGCAGTCCCGCCGAAAGTTTTTTCCTATCGCGGAATAAGAAAATCACGATGGGCCAGAGGAGATAAAATTGTTCTTCCACGGCAAGGGACCAGAGATGGGTCAGGTATACTTCTTTCGGAAAGCCGAAGAAGATCAGGGACCAGTTTTGCAGAAATAATACGAAGCTGAGCCAGTGGTCTGAATAAAAATGAAGTCCGGGCAGGTTTGCGGGAGACACCACCCACCGCAGGCCAAGGAAAAAAACAAGGAGCACTGCGTAGTACAGCGGAAAAATCCGAAGGGCGCGATTTCTGTAAAAACCGGAGAAGTATCCTTTGCGGCCGAAGGATTCCACCAGTTTGCCGGTGATCAGAAAACCGGAGAGTACAAAGAATAAGTCTACGCCGATCCATCCGATGCGGAATAACTGAACAAAATCAACATAGTGAAAAGCGACGACCAGCAGGATGGCAATGCCGCGCAAACCGTCCAGGACGTCCAGATGCGGTAACTTAGGTTGCTGAAGCGCGGAAATGCCGGAAGGGTTCGCCATAAAATGCCTGAAAGAGAAGGGGTGCCGTTCTTTTATCTCAACTCCGCCAGCCGGCTGATGTATTTGCCGATCATGTCGAACTCGATATTGACCACACCACCTGCCTCCACTGATTGAATATTGGTATGCTCAAAGGTATAGGGGATGATCGCTACGCTGAAGGACTTCTTTTTCACATTAAAAACCGTGAGGCTGATGCCGTTCAGACAGATGGATCCCTTTTCAATAACGAGGGGAGCGAATTTTTTATGCAGCTCAAAGCTGTATTCCCAGCTTCCGTCCAGTGTTTTTTTTGAGAGGCAACGGGCGGTGCCATCCACGTGCCCCTGCACGATATGGCCATCCAGGCGGCCGTTCATCTTCATACAGCGTTCCAGGTTCACCAGGTCGCCCGTTTTCCAGTTGCCCAGGGTCGTCTTGTCCAGCGTTTCGCGTATGGCCGTCACCTGGTATTCACCACCCCTGACTTCTTCCACGGTAAGGCAGGCCCCGTCGTGGCTTACGCTTTGATCCACTGCCAGTTCGGGTGCGATCGGCGAAAAGATCAGAAAGGTCTTGTTGGTACCGGCGGATCGGACTTCCCGGATGGTGCCGGAGGCTTCAATAATCCCTGTAAACATGATGTAAAAATCGGAATTTTTATGCCCTTTTCTTCAGGAATTCTATTATTTCTCCTATCTTTGCTGCCCGTAAACATTTTATATAAAGAGTCATTATGCTTATTATCGATTCAAAGGATTGCGAAAACATTGACAAGGCCCTTAAAAAATACAAGAAGAAGTTCGAGAAGGCAAAAGTGCTTCTCCAGCTTAGAAGCCGCCAGTCATTTACCAAGCCCTCCATCAAAAGACGGGGCGAAGTGCTGAAGGCCGTGTACAAGCAGCAGCTTGCCACCGGTAAATTTGATGTTTAATCAGTCATCTTCCGATACATTATTCCGGGCCATCCGTCAGTTGACGGATGGCCTTTTTTGTTACCTTTAGCCAACCCAATTTTTGGCTTTTGAATATCCTGATCCTTTCCTTTATAAATTATCTCCGGTTTGAAAAACGGTATTCCCAGCATACCATCCGGGCTTATCAGGACGACCTGGAACAGTTTCTGCTTTTTTTGACCAGCCAGTATGGCGAACTCACGCAAGCCGACATCAGGGCGCCATTCATCCGGTCGTGGCTGGCCTCCCTGAAAGACGCGGGCGTCAGCACAAAAACGATCAACCGGAAGATTTCCTCCCTCAAATCATTTTTTAAATATCAGCTGCGCACCGGCGCGCTGGCGGCTTCGCCTATGCGCGGTATCATCTCCCCAAAGTCTGGAAAGCGGCTGCCGGTATATGTGGAGGAAAAAGACATGATGACCCTGCTGGAGCAGGTGGAATTTCCCGACACCTGGCAGGGCAAAACCGACGAACTGCTGATTTCCCTGTTTTACCATACCGGCATGCGGCTGGCTGAAGTGATCGGACTCAAACCCGGCCAGGTAGATTTTGAGAAGGGGGTGCTCAGGGTGCTGGGCAAGGGCAACAAGGAGCGGATCCTGCCAATGGCGCCACCCCTGGCGGTAAAAATTAGCCGGTATCTGGAAGAAAAAGCCGTCCGCGGCTGGGGCGGTATTCATATGGTGCTGGTTACGGGCACCGGACGGCCCCTGTACCCGAAGTATGCCTACCTGGCCGTGAAAAAATACCTCTCCCTCATCACCACGGTCGGCAAGAAAAGTCCGCATGTGCTGCGCCACAGCTTTGCCACCCACCTGATGAACCATGGCGCCGACCTGGATGCCGTCAAAGAGCTGCTGGGGCATTCGAGCCTGGCGGCCACCCAGCTTTACACCCACAACAGCATCGAAAAACTCCGCGAAGTATACAAAAAAAGTCATCCCCGCGCCTGATCCGGCGGTCTCATTTTTTAAGAAATATTGAAGAGTCTTTATTTGGAAAAGTTGGGTGAAGATGGTACTTTCAGTATAACGGTTTCGGGGTGTAGCAGCCCTGTGGCCCGGGTTCTTTTATTTATTGTATCACTGTTAAAACACGATGTATGAACGTAAACATTCAGACGGTGCATTTCGATGCAGACAACAAGCTGGTGGAGTATGTAAACAAAAAGCTCAGCAAGCTAGACACGTTTCATGATAGGATCGTAAAGGTTGATGTATTTTTAAAACTGGACAATGTGGTGCACACCATCAAGGATAAGATTGCCGAGATCAATGTACATGTACCGAAGCAGCATTATTTCGTAAAATGCTCTACCAAATCATTCGAAGAGTCCTTTGACAAAGCCCTGGATTCGCTGGTTAATATGATCAAAAGAAAAAAAGATAAAATGGCTGCCTGACCGGGCTGTCGGAACCTCCTTCGGGAGGTTTTTTTATGGACGCTTATCCCCCTGTTATCCCCACTGATTTTTTTGATCGATAAAAATCCTTTCAAAATTTTTGAATATCACAAATTCGCTTACCTTTGCCTTCCCAAAAAAACAGGCGAACGAAGACTGTTTTGGGAAGTTCTTTGTCATCCTGATCGGTGAAAGATTGAAATATCAGTACGTGCCCGAGTAGCTCAGTTGGTAGAGCAGCTGATTTGTAATCAGCAGGTCGGGGGTTCGATTCCCTTCTCTGGCTCCAAGGTAAGTATGGGTAGGTAGCCAAGCGGCCAACGGCAACAGACTGTAAATCTGTCCTCTTACGAGTTCGATGGTTCGAATCCATCCCTGCCCACTTGTCCGGTATGTGTTTGTCGAAACGATTTCGTCGAACCCATTACGGGCGGCCCGCTCCGGTGGAGCGTGGATATACATCGCCGGTCAGGATGTTTTATGCGGAAGTAGCTCAGTTGGTAGAGCGACAGCCTTCCAAGCTGTAGGTCGC
>CAZZYD010000359.1:0-3541 GCA_964658175.1 uncultured Puia sp.
GCTGATCCGGATGGAATTTATAAATCATCACCCGGTCGTAACCGCTGATGCGTTTTACGAACTCGGCTACCTGTTCCAGTAATTCCTGCGCAGAATGAACGGATTGGATACGGGCGAGCGCCTGGGTCATGACCGGCTGAATGGCAATCGGGTGAACGGACGCCGGATGCATTTCAAATTCCAACAGTATTTTTTCGGCCTGTTGTGAAATGATTAAGTCGAATGACTGATTATTTATCTTGCAGGCTACCGGATTCAGTGCTTCAAAACCTGGTCCGCTGCTGCCAATCAATAAAACATTGCGAATCAAATCCGCCTGCTCTGACGATAAAATTTCGGGCAGCGTCTTACCCAATATTCGCGAAGGCTCCAGCGCAAGCCAGCTTTCAATATTTGCGCTGCAGTTGATCACCTGGCCATCGACCGCGTTTAGCACGAGCAGGCAGCCATGGGATTGAATAAATCCCGGTATATGAATCGGTTCCCGGTCGCAATTCGACAAGTCGACCGGATCTAGTTCCTTCTCCATGCGACAGTGAGGTTTTGAAAGGTCAGGCTATATTTCTGATCGGATAAGGTTAGTTTTGGCGGAAGCAATTTACTTGTTTCATGATATCAGATCAAATCAAATCGGCGACAAAATCTGCTCACCAGGCGTTGGAAAAAATCATCATTCAAAAAATAAAATCCATTCATCTGTTAAAGGATTATAATCGTTTGCTGGCGCTTTTTTACGGATTCTTTAATCCCGTGGAAGAGCGCATCGGCATCTTCATCTCCGCCGAAAACTTTCCTTCATTGGGTGGGCGGCGAAAATCAGCCTGGCTGTTGTCAGACATGAAAATTGCCCATGGAGAAACCGTGCAGCTGCCCGTTGCGACTTCCCTGCCTGAAATAAATAGTGTTTCCGACGCCTTCGGCGCCCTGTATGTGCTGGAAGGGTCCACCCTTGGGGGCGTTCATATCGCCCGGATGATTGCCTCACAGGCACCCATACCCGAAGACCAGTTTCGTTTTTTTCGTGGATATGACGATGATACCGCAGCGCGATGGGCCATCTTTCTGGAGGAAATGGAAACCTTCGCCACGCACAATCCACGAGAACAGGATATGCTCATCGCTTCGGCACAGGCTACCTTTCGGCATTTTGAACGCTGGACCATCGCAAGTGAGCAGTAAGCTGCTGTATATTTGGAGCGCGGGGAAAGAAATGCTGCCCTCCGTGAAACGAAAATAAGTGTTTGTAATGGTAAGCGCTCTTTTATTCGGTGGATAGGGCTTATTTTCAAAACATAGATATTCAGCAGCGGATCGCTGCGGGCGCGGGCCGCATTTTCAGGTGGTTTTTACCGGTACGACTAACCGTCACGATACCCTGTTTGCCTGAAGCCTGATCGCTTGGATGGCTGAGGTCGGTCGCCCCCAATAATCATAAAGTTTCGGTAAGGGTTTTTTGAGCGGCACCGTTATAAAAAGGATAAAATCACTTCTTCGTAGACGAAGACTGTTGTAAAATCCTTTTTTTTGGATGTGCTTTTGCTAACCGATACACAATCATCCCCTTTGCCTTTATTCTACCGGTCAATCATTTGCTGGCTCGCCTGTATTTTTATCGTCTTTGCCGGTTATGCGCAATCCAGGGAAACTGTCCTCGCCCCGTATCAAGGCGCGGAACCCTCGCGCTGGTCATTTGAAACCGTTTTTTCAAAAAAGAATACGAAACCCTGGCACCATTTCTACGGCGTATGGTCCGATTTCTTTTCCGGTCACCTGCAGCTGAATGCGGATTCCAGTTTCGTTTTTTTTCATCAATATCCAACAGAAGAAACGCGGATCGCCGGCCGTTGGACAAGAACAGCAGATACTTTTTATTTTACCCCGGCAACGCATGCGGCTTTAAGCGCCGGCGCTGTTTTCGCACCCGCAAAATTGTGTTATTTCCAGAACAAACTCCTGCGGATCGACTCCACCGGGCTGGTCATCATGCTCAAGGGACCTGCTACCGGCGCTTACACCAGGAGAACGCAGGACCGGTACTGGTATTTCAGGGATAAACGATTTGACCGCGGGTATCGTTATGATACCGGCTTTGTCACCAGGTCGAATCTCCAGCACATGAAATTCGGTTTCGGTGTGCAAATCGGCCTGCAGCCCATTTCCGGGTACACCGGGGCGGGATGGGGCGGAATGGTTCTGTCCAGCCGCTATGTTTTTCAAAGCAAAGCGCGCAGCTATTTATCCGTCGGAACGCCGGTGATGCTTGGCTTTACCGTGTTAAACCTGCCTTATGATATGGATTTAAGGCTGGGACTGGGGATCGAATTGCCGGTGATATTCAATTATAACAGGAAATTTTCCTGGATCAACCCGAAACTGACCGGAGAGTATTTTTTTGGGGGAGGCTTTGCTTATCGTTTCAGTCAATTCACGGTTTCGAACCACGAAACAACCATCGAACGAACTGACAATGGCTTTGGTCCGATGATCAATGCAGGTTTCCGCTGGGCCACGGGAAAATATAAGATACGCAATGTGGAGCTCCGCCTCTCTTATATGAAAATGATGAATGCCAACCATTCCAATGTCTTTGGGATTGGCGTGATCAGAAATTTCTAGTGACGTATTTCCATTATTTTATTTAAACTGCAATTAGGAGTAATATAATTCCCTATATTTACTGCAATTACGAGGAATATTATATGAAGAAGACAAAACTCGGCGAATTTGAAGAACTGGTATTGCTGACCGTAGCTGCCCTGCAGGCGGAGGCCTATGGCGTCGAGATCAAGCGGGAACTGGAGAAAAGACTCAAGGAAAAGCTGAGCGTCGGTTCTATCCAGTCGGCCCTGAAGCGCATGGAACAGAAAGGTTTTCTCACCTCCGCCTTTGGCGAATCGACAGATAAAAGAGGTGGTAAACGCAAGCGCATTTATACAGCCACGTTTCAGGCCCATCGGGTGCTGGCAGAAATGAAAGACATACGCTCCGGTCTCTGGAACGCCATTCCGACACTTGCCCGTCTGCACACGATATGAACGCGCCCCACGATATACGTCCGCCCCAATGGCCGCTGCGACTCCTCCGTTTCTTTGTAAAGAAAGAATACCTGGAAGAAATTGAAGGCGACATGGAGGAATTGTTTCGTGACCGACTCGCAGAAGTTTCCGTCAGGCGCGCGAAAAGAAATTATACCTGGCAGACATTGGGTCTCCTGCGGCCCGTGCTCATGAAAAAGCTGGCCGGCTGGCAACCGCTTCCGACGATGCAGGCCGGTATGTTCAGGAATTATTTTAAAGTCTCCACGCGGGGGCTGCTGAAGAATCCGGTGAACGCGTTCATCAATATATTCGGTCTGGCAGCCGCCATCGGTTTTTGTATTCTTACCTATGGTTTTGCCCGGTGGACCTATGGCACCGATCAGTTTCACCAGCATAAAAACGAAGTTTACCTCAGCACGTTTTTTGCGAAACGCGACGGCACCGTTCAGGAATTCGGCACCACCCCGCGGCCGCTGGGTGAAATGCTCGGCAAAGACTTTCCG
>CAZZYD010000360.1:0-3522 GCA_964658175.1 uncultured Puia sp.
CCCCGCTCATCTCCCGCGGAACCTCATACCCCATGAGTCTCAGCATGGTAGGTGCGATGTCGCCGAGTTTGCCGGGATGGACCTTGCCATTCCAGTCGTTTCCGATGATGAAATAAGGCACGAGGTTCAGGCTGTGCGCGGTGTTGGGCGTGCCGTCGGGATTGACCATAAAGTCGGCATTGCCGTGGTCGGCCGTCAGAAAAACCAGGTAGTCGCCCGCGAGGGCGGCGGTTACGACTTTTTCCACGCAGCTGTCAACGGTTTCCACGGCTTTGATCACCGCTTCCCAAACGCCGGTATGGCCGACCATGTCGGCATTTGCGAAATTCAGACAGACAAAATCCGCCGATTTCGCCAGCAGTTCAGGAACGATCGCTTCGGTGATGCCGAAGGCGCTCATCTCCGGTTGCAGGTCGTAGGTAGCCACTTTTGGAGACTGGACCATGATCCGGCGTTCGTTTTTGAATTCGTTTTCGCGGCCGCCACTGAAGAAAAAGGTGACATGCGGGTATTTTTCCGTTTCGGCGATCCGGATCTGCGAGCCGCCGGCTTTTTCAATCACCTCGCCCCAGGTCATCCGCAGGTCGTCGTTTTCAAAAACGACATGGACATGTTTGAAGGTATGATCGTACTGGGTGAGGGTGGTATAATGAAGATCGAGTTCGTGCATGTCGAATGCCGGCATGTCGTGTTGGGTGAGCACTTCGGTGATCTCGCGGCAGCGGTCCGTCCGGAAATTAAAACAGATCACCACATCCCCGTCCTGGATGGTGGCCAGCGGTTCCCCGTCTTTTCCGGTGATGACCGAAGGTTTGATGAATTCGTCGGTGATGGCATTGGCATAATTGTCTTCGACCAGCGATACGGCATCCCTGCCCGTGGGTCCCTTGGCATTCACCATCGCATCATAGGCGAGCTTCACCCTTTCCCAGCGTTTGTCGCGGTCCATGGCATAATATCTTCCGGATACCGTCGCAATTTTTCCGACGGACTGGTCAAGGTGGGCCTGAAGTTCGCGGATAAAGCCGAGCCCGCTTTTGGGGTCGGTATCGCGGCCATCCGTAAACGCATGGATGAACAGGTCTTCCGACAGGCCTTCCTTTTGACAGATATCGACCAGGGCCTTGAGGTGGTTGATATGCGAGTGTACGCCGCCGTTACTCACCAGACCGATCAGGTGGAGGGGCTTATTATTTTTTTTCGCAAAGCGGATGGATTCGAGGAGGACCGGGTTTTGGGAGAATGAGCCGTCGCGGATGGCCACATTGATGCGCTGCAGTTCCTGGTATACGATGCGGCCGGCCCCAATGTTCAGGTGACCTACTTCGGAATTGCCCATCTGCCCGTCGGGCAGGCCCACCATCTCACCGCAGGTGATCAGGGTGCTGTTCGGGTATTTGCCATATAAAGAGCTTACAAAGGGGGTTTTGGCGTGGGCGATGGCATCGGCGCCATTCACTTTTCCAAGTCCCCAGCCGTCCATGATGATCAGAATCGCTTTTTTGAAAGCCATGATATGTTTTTAAGCGTTTTAAAGAGTTTGCCTTCGGCGATCAACACCGTTTTTCGTTTTATGGCAGCATCGCAGAGATCCTTCGCGGGCCCCGATCAGGATAACTGAAATGCTAAGATCAACCACCCCGCACCGACAAAGATCCATATCCCATAAATTCCATGGATCCCACTATCCCAGTCCCCTCGAAAATATCCCAAAAACCTCCGCCCAAAGGTAGTATATTCCCCTGTTTACCTGCTATTTACGCGCGAACATTTACTTTGGCATATTTTTGGCTTTCTACCTGCTGAAAACAACAATCATGAAAGCCATCCTGAGGCTTGCGGTCGTTTTGGTCGCCTTTGCCTCATTCACATATAAGTCTTCCTACAGCCTCGATGCTGTCACCACGGCGATCCGCTCCGGCAACGTGACGATGCTTTCACCTTATCTTGACAGCCGCATCGACATCACCCTTCCAGATAAAAGCGATACTTACAGCAAGACCCAGGCTGAGATGGTCATCAAGGATTTTCTGGTCACCACCGGGGTACAGAACTTCCGCATCACCCAGAAAAGTGAAAACAACAATGCCCTCTACTGCACGGGTATCCTCTTTACCCGCAACGGCAATTACCGCACCTGCATCTTCCTCAAACAAAAAGGCGGTCACGATTATATCCAGGAAATCCGCTTTCAGGGAATGGAATAGTAAATTGCAGCCCTAACCGGAGGCCGATGCTCAGTTTCGACGAACAACTTTCCCGACTCATCCAGGCCGCTCTCACCGAAGACATCGGCGATGGCGATCATTCCACCCTGTCATCCATTCCGCCCGACAAGAGAGGTGGCGCCATCCTCAAAATCAAACAGGACGGTATACTCGCCGGTGTGGACATCGCCCGCCGCATCTTTTCTTTTGCGGAACCGGGATCGGTATTCCACCAGCAAAAAGCCGACGGTGAAGCCATGAGGTTTGGCGACACGGCGTTTACGGTTGACGCTTCCGTGTATACGATCCTCCGCTGCGAACGGCTCGTGCTGAACTGTATGCAACGCATGAGCGGCATCGCCACGCTCACACACCAGTATGCTAAAAAAATAAAAAATTACCGTTCGAAGATCCTGGATACCCGCAAGACCACGCCCAATTTCAGGTTGCTGGAAAAAGAAGCGGTCCGCATCGGCGGCGGTCACAACCACCGCTTCGGTCTCTACGATATGATCATGCTCAAAGACAATCACATCGACTACTGTGGCAGCATCGAAAAGGCGCTTGAAAAAGCAAAGCGCTATGTGACCGAAGTAAAACCCGGATTGAAAATTGAAATCGAAACCCGCAACGTGGAGGAAGTCCGCCGCGTACTCGCTGTGGGCTATGCCGACCGTATCATGCTCGACAATTTCACGCCCGAACAAATCACCGAAGCGCTGGCGATCATCAAAGGAAAAGTGGAGACCGAAGCCAGCGGAGGCATCAACCTCGACAACATCATTTCCTATGCAGCCACCGGCGTCGACTATATCAGCATCGGCGCGCTGATACACCAGGCGAAAAGTCTTGACCTCAGTTTGAAAGCCCTTCCCACATCATGAAAAAGAAACCCGCGTCCGGCAACGCCGGCAATAAAATCGTTTTCAGCACCGACCCATCGTATGCATTCGATGAAGAGCCCGGTGGCCAAAACCAAAGCATTCCTCCCGCGAAACAAAAACTCCGCGTAGTGCTGGACACCCGCCACCGCGCCGGCAAAGCCGTGACCGTCGTCGTCGGCTTCATCGGTAACCAGGAAGACCTCGAAGCGCTCGGTAAAAAATTAAAAACCTATTGCGGCAGCGGCGGCACGGTGAAAGACCGGGATATTATCGTGCAGGGTGATCAAAGGGAGAAGGTGGTGGGATTTCTAAAGAGAGAGGGGTACGGGGTGTGATTGACTGGGATTCATTGGGATGGTTTTGGGATTGGTGGGACATGGATGGACAAGACTGGGATTCAGTGGGATGGTTCTGGGATTTGTGGGACATGG